>JBDNFP010000231.1:0-41217 GCA_041689775.1 Spirosomataceae bacterium | reverse complement strand
TACGATTGGCACTCTTTTTAGAACTTTCGTAATTTCGTCGATGAGGCTCTGCTTCATGGGAAAAAAGGAGATTTGTTGTTGAGGAACTACAAAAATCCGATTTTCCCATTTAATCCTTTCATTTTAGTAGGGTACAGTAACGGCCGACTACTTACCTAAAGACAAATCATGCTAGTAAGATCATCTAGGTTCTTAATCTCTCTGATTTGATTTCTGTATAGATGCAATGCCGTCAGGTTACTAAGATCGCCCAAGTTCTTAATCTCGCTTATTTGATTTAATGAAAGGTCTAATTCAGAAAGGTTACTGAGTTGATCCAAGTTATCAATCTGGCTTATTTGATTACGAGAAAGGTCTAATGCTGTCAGACTAGTGAGCGAGTCCAGGTTCTTGATCTCGCTGATTTGATTTCCAGAAAGATCTAATTGCGTCAGGGCCGTGAGCGAGTCCAGGTTCCTGATCTCGCTGATCTGGTTGGAGGAAAGATTCAATTTTTCCAGCCAAATCAAATCCGCTAGTTCAGTCGGAATTTCAGTTAGTGCACACACAGATAAATCAAGCTCAACACTTTGCGTCTTTCGGCATTCTTCAATGCGTCGTAAAGCTTCGGGAGGAATAGAGCTGCTCATAGAAATGGTGCTTGGTTTTAATCGCTACTCAATATACTAAAATACCCAAAAACAGCGCTCTCAATCCTCGCTTCTATTTAAACAGAAAAGCACCTTTTAATTTCCCAAACGTTTGTTTAGACGCTTTGGCTGCGTCTCATTTAGAAATCATTGCTTCGATATGTTTATTTTACCCCCTCAAATCGACACGTTATAAGTTCGTGTCGATTTGATCCACATAAGATAGGGGTTGGAAAACGGTAGCTTTCTTTTGCAAAGTCAGGGATTACCCCAACTCCTTCCGCATCACCACAAACTCCAACGCCATCTTGGGTAGCCCAAAGCGCGTGTCTTCGACGGGAAAAGGACGGGTTTCGCCGGTGAGGGCATAGCCTCGGCGTTCGTACCAGGCAATAAGCTCAGTACGGCGGGAGATCACGGTTATTTCGATGGTGTCACACCCGTGGGTACGGGCAAGGGTTTCGGCTTCGGCAAGTAGTTGTTTACCTAGACCTTTCGCTTGTATTTCGGGCGAAACCGTAAGCATACCCAAATACATCAGGTCGCCTTTCTTTTCAAGATACACCGATCCGACCAAGGCTTGTGTTTCTTGGTTACGACGAAGTAGAATGTTTGTGTCAGACTTGGCGAGCATCTCGGCCAATAAAGCTTCACTCGTGCGGATACCGTCAAAAAGGTCCGACTCAAAGGTCCATCCTTTACGGGCGCTGTCGCCCCGGTAGGCGCTGTTGACGAGGCAAGCGAGTTCGGGAACGTCGAAAGGAGTAGCTATTTTCAATTTTGAATGATAGAATGAGGAAATAAAACCGATGCATTAAAGTTAATGACAAAAGGTAAAGTGAGCAAGAATTAATCTGCTTCCCACTCCACCCGTTTTCAACTCATCCATTCCCGACTTCGAACTCTCACATTCTATCAATTATTCAATGCGGGACCCTATCATTACCCTTTGAATGCTGTGATCTCTACCGTTTTGGTTTAGTGAACGAAAGTCCCGTATTAGATAAATTGTGAATAATATTACTCTCAAAAAGTGAAAAAAGTTTATTACATTAGAGAGATTTTTCACCACCTCTATTCAGATGCCTCAGACACAACTTAATAAAAAACTTAGCGTTACGCCTTATTTTGGTGTAGTGAGTCAAGCTAGGCAAGGTGTATCGCGAACATTGGCCGACGAGGTGGCAGCACTCGTAGGACTTACGGATAAGGAAATAGCTTACATTCTGGCTATGACACCCCGTAATCTCCATTATATAAAGGATGATCAACGCTTCGGTACAACGGCTTCGGAGCGGTTGTTGTTATTGAAAAATGTATTGTTGCACGCGTTGGACACCTTCAATGGAAAGCCTGCCGTTGTACTTCAATGGCTCAGAAATCCTATCCGTGAATTAAATGACCAAACGCCCATTCAACTCATGGATACTGTCACTGGATTTGGATTGGTTGATGATGTTCTTGGACGCCTCGACTATGGTCTCCCCGCCTGACCCTACGCTATGATCGTGTATCGTATTATCCGGGAAAAATTCAGACATGACGCTCTTTCATCCGTGGGTAGTCGCCTATACGGTGGCAGATGGAACCCCAAAGGAACAGCAGTACTTTATACTACCTCAACCCCCGAGTTGGGGCTTGTGGAAACCCTGGCCCACGCTCCTGATGTACGATATGAAGATTTGCCCCGCTACTGGCTATCCCAAATCGAAATTCCGGATAGCTTGCGTTCCTACACTGTTGAAGATATGCCTGATTACTGGCAAGACAAAACCTACGACCAAACGCAACAATGGCAGCATGACTGGTTAGAAAATCCTGACGTATTGGCCGTGGGCCTTCCTTCTGTCATTGTACCTTTCTCCCATAATATCATCATCCACCCAGAGCACCCCCTCTTTTCCGAAGTACGCCTTCTAAGCCAACAGCTCCTCCTGATTGACGAACGGATTTGGCGAAAATAGGCCGCCAGAATAAATATTCACTCCTTCTTCCTCCTACCTTCTTCCCTAATTCCCCTTTTGCATAGCCCCCTGTACTACTTCCGCCCAGCGCTGCATGAGCGCGGGTACATCGTCCTGCGTGAGGCCGGTGGTGGCAATGGGTTCATGTACCACGGCCTGTACCACACCGGGCCGGATGCGAAATGGCGACTCATCGGGAAGCAGATGATGGTTGGTAAGCAAGCTGATGGGCACAAGGGGTACCTGCTGCTGAATAGCCATGATGAACGCTCCTTTTTGTAACGGTAGATGGAGATGCGGCAGATTTTTGGTCGCGATGCCCCCCTCCGGAAAAATCATCACGCTCCGTCCCGAGGCCAGCGTCTTGATTGACTTGTTGAGCGAGTAGGCCCGGCTATGGCCTTTTTCGCGGTCTACCTGAATGTGCAGTTTGGCAAACATATAGCCAAACAGGGGTACTTTCTTCACCCCGTGTTTCCCCACGAAAACGTAGTAGTTATTCACAATCACCCCCATGGAAGCGATATCCAGGTAGGAAAAATGATTGGCGCAAAGCACGTAGGTTCCCCGGGGCTCGGGTTTAAACCTATTTTCAACCTTAATTCGAATACCCACAATTGCAAAGAAAAATTTTCCCCACAGGCGGTTGACATAGTGAGCGTAGGGCTTCCATTCCTCTTTTTGCAGAAAAAGCCAGGTGAAGGGAAAAAGTAGCAAAAATAACGTTACAAACCAGAAAGCACACCAAGCGGTGTAGAGCAGAAGAAGGATACGCATAGATGGCTATTAACTTTCGGCTTTTATAGATGAAGTCAGGAAAGGGGTTTTTCTATTTTTTACCGCAAAGACCGGGGCGGCTAGGACGCGAGGATTTTTTCTTTGCGTCCTGGCCGCTCCGGCGGTTTATCTTAGGTAGTCCGGTAATCAAGAAAAAGCTGACCGTTATAACCTAATCACCTGACAACTATCGATCAATGCTTGAAGTGACGCACTCCGGTAGTTACCATGGATACCCCGTTGGCGTTGCAGTAAGCAATGGACTCCTTGTCGCGGATGGAGCCGCCCGGCTGTACTACTGCCGTGATACCCGCGTTTTTGGCAATCTCCACGCAGTCTGGGAAGGGGAAGAATGCATCGGAAGCCATCACAGCGCCGGTAAGGTCGAAGCCAAATGCCGCCGCCTTATCAATAGCTTGGCGTAGAGCGTCCACACGGGAAGTTTGTCCGGTACCGCTGGCAAGCAACTGGTTTTCTTTGGCTAGTACAATGGTATTTGACTTGGTGTGCTTGCACACTTTCAAAGCAAATTCTAGGGCACTAAGTTCTGCCTCAGAAGGAGCCTTCTCGGTTACGGTCGTCATCTGAGCTGCCGTTTCAGTGACGAGGTCTTTATCTTGTGCCAGCACTCCATTCAGTATAGTCTTGAACATTTCGCTGGGAAATGCCAGCGGCTTACGTTTCAACAAAATCCGGTTTTTCTTTGATTGCAAAATAGTAAGTGCTTCCTCGCTGAAAGCAGGAGCTATCAAAATTTCCATAAAAAGCTTGTTCAGCTCTTCGGCGGTGGCGGCATCTACGTTCGTATTAGTGATAATTACTCCCCCAAAAGCAGATACCGAATCACACGCTAATGCGTTCAAATAGGCATCTTTGGCGGTACCCGCCGTGGCTATACCGCAAGCGTTGGTATGCTTGATAATGGCGAACGTAGGTCCGGCATCAGCAAACTCGTCGATCAACCCAACACAGGCATCAACGTCGACCAGATTGTTATAGGAGAGTTCTTTACCGTGAAGTTTTACAAACATGGCATCCAGGTCACCGTAGTAGGTAGCGTTCTGATGCGGGTTTTCACCGTAGCGAAGGGTCTGAGAAGGTAGTTGTTCAAAGTCACGCACGCTATCAACGGACTTCGTACCCTGTACAAACCAATGATTGATGGCCGTATCGTAGTGAGACGAAACACCAAATGCTTCGGCTGCGTACTGCCGGCGATCTTCCAGATCGGTACTGCCATTTTTCTCAACGAGCAAGTTCAGGGTGGCCGCGTATTGAGCGCGGGAAGATACAATCAAAGTATCTTTAAAGTTCTTGGCCGCCGCCCGAATCAGCGAGATTCCACCAATGTCAATTTTTTCAATAATATCCGCCGCATCCGCCCCGGAAACTACGGTTTCCTCGAAGGGATACAGATCCACGATGATCATGTCAAGGGCCGGAATATTAAACTCCGCCGCCTGAGCTACATCACCTTCGTGGTCGCGGCGGTACAGAATACCTCCAAAAACCACCGGATGCAGGGTTTTTACGCGTCCGCCAAAGATGGAGGGATACCCAGTCAGGCTTTCCACGGCCGTTACCGGAACTCCTAATTCTTCAATGAAAGTTTGGGTGCCTCCGGTTGAATACAGCTTCACGCCGTTTTCGTTTAATAACCGTACGAGAGGTTCAAGACCGTCCTTATAGTAAACGGAGATGAGGGCGGATTGAATTTTTTTTGACATTAGTACCGAATTGAACGTTATTAAATTGATTTGAATAAGTCATCCTGTAAATACACTTCCTACCTTGTTGGTTTATTGACCATTTACGGTAGTACTACCCGGTTTGGGGTTGGTATCAAACCGCAAAGATAAGGCAATCCCAACGAATTTCGTCCGAATATGCAAAACCTAACTACCGATACCCAAACTCCTCCTTCCCCCAAAGGTTTACCGCTGATTGGTAATACCTACGCGTTTCTTCAAGACCCGCTCGGCTTTTTACTTCGGATGCAGGATCGTTTTCCCCGCCTAACAACCATTAATATTTTCGGCCGGACGATTACGATTCTCATGACCGCCGAAGATGCTAAGTATATTTTGCAGGAAAATAACCGCAATTACCACAAGAGCGAAGCCTATAAAGTGCTGGCTACTTTCTTGGGGAATGGCTTACTAACCAGCGAAGGAGATTTCTGGCGACGACAACGAAAATTAGCCCAACCTGCCTTTTATAAGCAACGGGTTGCCCTCATGGCCGACATGATGGTACAGGAGACGGAGCATTTACTAACCGAATGGAAAGAGCAGTCCGCCGAGCAGCCAAGGGATATCAGTCAGGATATGTTGAAACTGACCCTGAACATTGTGACGAAAGCACTTTTTAGTACGGACGTGGGCCAACGGGTCGACGGTATATCGGATGCCCTGAACGAAATCATGCACTATGCCGACCGGCAGTTAAAGAGCTTTATCCATATTCCGCTCAAATACGGCACGCCCGCTAACGTACGCTTTATCAAGGCCGTAAAAAAAGTAGAGGTGGTCATCTATGGTATCATCAATAACCGGCGTAGCGAATGGCAAACGAACCCCGAGGCGCGCTATGACGATCTGCTTGATATGCTCTTGCATACCCAGGATGAGGAAACCGGCGAGACAATGTCGGACGGCCAGCTACGTGACGAGGTAACGACGATCTTTATGGCTGGGCACGAAACCACCGCCAACGCTCTTTCCTGGGCGTTATATACGATGGCGCAACACCCCGAAGTGGTCGAGAAAATCAGAGCAGAATATAATACTGTGCTGGGTGAGGAAGTCCCTACTTTCGAAAAAGCCCGGGAGCTACGGTATACAATGCAGGTAGTGCAGGAAGTCATGCGGCTGTATCCACCGGCTTGGGTGGTAGGCAGACGGGCGCTAAGCGAAGATCAGATCGGCCCTTATACTTTTCCGAAAAACTCATATTTTCTGGTTTGCCCCTACACACTTCACCGCAGACCCGAGTATTGGGAAAACCCTGAGGTCTTTAACCCCGATCGTTTTTCGGAAGAAAACTCCAAGAATAGACCTACCTACGCTTATTTGCCTTTTGGCGGCGGACCCAGGTTGTGCATCGGTAATAACTTTGCCCTCATGGAAATGCAGTTAGTTGTAGCGCTGATCGCACGCGATTTTGATATCCAATTAATTTCGCCGAATCAAATCGTTGAGCAAGATCCAATGGTAACCCTGCGGCCTAAGAACGGTCTCCGACTTCGGATAGTACCCCGTAAGTATTGATGGAAGAAAATTTAGTTTTCAGGCCTCCTCGTGTTGCTCTAGCCATGCAACAAGTTGTCCAGCTATGGCATCGGGGTTGTCGTGGTGCACGTCGAACGTATGAAAAACCTGCCGCTCTCCTAACCCGTGGAGATAGGCTTTATCGTAGTACGTCAGGGTGATTTCAGCTACCTTGGCAAAATCCTGTTCATCCAGAGCTTCAATGGCCGCCTTGTGGTGTTGGCCACCAAGGCGTTTCTTTATTCGGTTGGTTGCCTCATAAAGTAGCTCAATATCAAAGCAGGCGTACTCGCGTACCAAGCGTTTGATACGGAGCTCTTTATCCATATACACCACTACCACAGGCGATTTCTGCATTTGTGCCCAAATCTCTTCCGGAACCAGGCAACGGCCTACGGTGCGGCTTTCGTCTTCTACCCATACCCGCCGGGTAGGGTCTAAGTTCCGCCATTTCATGTACAATTCGTTTTCAAAATGCTCCGTGCTAGGCTGAGCCAATTGGCCAATTGCCCCGTATGAAGATCCCTTGTGATGTGCCAGGCCTTCCAGATCAATAACCTGCTCACCTAAGTCGTGCAGTTTTTGCAGGATTTCGGTCTTGCCACTACCCGTTTTACCACCCAGTATTATTAGTTGCTGAGGAGTTGAAAAACTTCCTAATACTTCGTTACGGAATGTCTTGTAGCCTCCTTTCAGAGTATTGACCCGCATCCCAGCGGTTTCGAGTAACCATCCAAACGACCTGCTGCGCATGCCCCCCCGCCAGCAGTGCACCAAAATATCATCGCCGAGTGTAAGCCTTCTTGCTTTCCGGACAAACCCCGCCATTTTGGGCCCGACAATGTCCAAACCCCGCAGTAATGCGTCCTGTTGGCTTATTTGCTTATACGTAGTACCTATCTCGGCCCGCTCCTCATTACTAAACAAAGGAATATTAACCGCTCCGGGGATATGGCCTTGTAAAAACTCACCGGGCGAACGGACATCCACGACCGGAAGGGTAGCTGTTTTATCCAGAAAATCAACTGGTGATAGGGGCTTGGGCATTAATTTTTCGGTAAGTAAAGGGTTCACTAATATAAAAGAAAGGATCAGAAAACCTATTCTAATTCACGCAGGTACATTTGTATCGTATTTTCCAGCCCAAAGTACAACGCGTCACTGATGAGCGCATGACCAATCGAGACCTCGTCAAGCCAGGGAATACTTTGTTTCAGAAAACGGAGATTATCCAGACTGAGGTCGTGTCCGGCATTAAGTCCCAACCCTACCCGGCGGGCTTCCTCGGCCGCCCTTACAAAAGGAGCTACGGCCTTGGCTCGATCCTGAAAATACTGCTCGGCGTAGGGCTCGGTATACAGCTCAACCCGATCAGCCCCGCACTCTTTGGCCCCGGCCACCATCCGCTCATCGGGATCCACAAAAACCGACACCCGAATACCCGCTGCCTTAAACTCGGCAATGAGATCGATCAGTTCGGCTTTGTGCGTGATTGTATCCCAACCAGAGTTGGAGGTAATAGCCTGTAAGGTATCGGGCACCAACGTTACCTGGGCGGGAAGGTTGGCCAAAACGAGCTCGACAAACTTACGCTCGGAAGGGTTTCCTTCGATATTAAACTCGGTGGTCACTACGTTCTTCAGATCGTACACATCCTGATAACGAATATGACGTTCGTCGGGCCGGGGATGCACCGTAATGCCTTCCCCTCCGAAACGTTCGCAGTCCAGCGCTACTTTTACAACATTGGGATTTTCACCGCCACGTGAGTTACGGAGAGTAGCTATCTTATTAATATTTACACTTAAACGGGTCATAGGTAAGGGCTTGCCAATAGATAATGATTGAATACGACGACAAGGTATAGACAATTGGTCACTGAGTATTTGTACCTTTGTCGCAAAGTTACCTTTATCGAACGTAAGAGACCAAAGAATTGTTCGAGTAGGATGCAGGTTCAGAAACACACGATCTTTTTTCAGGTAGTTGATTCTGATCACCTTCCTTTAAAGTTACCTTAATACTCTAATAGATTAAATTAATACAGCAGGCAGTATGTCTGCCCCCATTACTATGTCACTTAAAAGTAAAGTTGAATCCGGCATCAAAGATGCCATGCGCGCCAAAAATCAGGATACCCTGCGTGCTTTGAGGGCAATTAAGTCATTGATTTTGTTAGAAGAGACCAAGGGTAGTGCTGCCGAGGAGCTTTCCGAAGACGATGAGCTAAGATTGCTGACCAAAGCCGCCAAACAGCGTCGGGAGTCGGCTGAAATTTATCAGGCGCAGGCCCGTGAAGACCTATGGGCTAAGGAAGAAGCCGAGCTAGCCGTTATTGAGCAGTTTTTACCCAAGCAATTGACCGAAGCCGAAATCACCACCCGCTTACAGGAAATCATAGCCCGGGTTGGTGCTTCTGCACCTTCTGATATGGGTAAGGTAATGGGCGTAGCCACCAAAGAAATGGCAGGACAGGCCGACGGAAAGGTGGTCTCGACTCTCGTAAGAACACTACTCGCCCAGTAAAACAACGATTCGGGAATTTCAGCGTTTACTTTTACAATACGGTATTACGTCTTCCGTAGTCACAATTTTTTGATCGGAGAAATGGGTCCCACGTGAAAATACTTGATTTTTTATTATTAATTCCCTTGCTGTGGGGAGCGGTCAACGGTTACCGCAAAGGTTTACTCGTCGAGATCATCGGCGTATTTGCCTTTGTGGTCGCCATGATAGTTGGTTTTAAATTTTTGGGATTAGGGATGGAGATTCTGGAACCCCACATTGGTCATACTCTAGCAAGGCGCATACTACCCTTTATTGGTTTTTCGGTTATCTTTTTTCCCACCATCTTTTTGTTAAATCAGTTTGGGTATTCCATCCGTAAATCGTTACGGTATTCTTTACTTGGCACATTTGATAGCCTCGCCGGTGCGTCCGTTGGATTGTTTACCTGGATCTTCGGAACCAGTGTCTTTTTCTGGCTACTAGGTACCATGGGGGTCAATATACCCGAACACCGGACGCAGGAAACCTACGTGTATCCTTTCATCGTACCCGTAGCACCCACGGTTATTACGGCAGCCGTTGAGTGGATGCCTGCGGGTAGTCAATTAATCCGCGACTGGAAACACGAATACCTCAACCCGGGCAGTAAAGTGACTGTCAACAACTAAATTTTCTATTTACACTTTATATTTTTATTAAATGAATCCCGCAAAAAGTGACATCAGGAAGCTGTCGGTGGAACAGTTAAAAAACTGGCTTTCTGAGCAGAAAGAGCCAGCTTTTAGGGCCAAGCAGATCCACGAGTGGTTGTGGAAAAAATCCGCCCGGTCTTTCGCCGATATGACCAACCTGTCGCTTTCGCTTCGTCAATTACTCGACGAACACTTTGTCATCAATGCCCTCGTTACTGATAAGCAGCAGCACAGCAACGACGGTACCGTTAAATATGCCTTCCGACTATTTGACGACCATCTGGTAGAGGGAGTGCTGATTCCGGCTACCGACCGCATGACCGCCTGCGTCAGCAGTCAGGTAGGGTGCTCACTCACCTGCACGTTTTGCGCAACGGGCTACATGGATCGCAAGCGTAACCTGGAAGCGGGAGAAATCTACGATCAGGTTGTCGAGATAGCCCGACAAGCCGAAGGGAAGTTTAATGCTCCCCTGACCAATATAGTGTACATGGGCATGGGTGAGCCGCTACTCAACTACGTTAACGTCATGAAATCGATCGAGTACATCACCTCACCGCTAGGATTGGGGATGTCTCCCAAGCGAATTACGGTCTCTACCGCTGGCATTGCCAAGATGATCAAAAAACTGGGGGATGATGAAGTCAGATTCCGGCTTGCTCTCTCACTGCACGCCGCCAACGATACCAAACGCAATCAGATTATGCCCATCAACGAGTCTAACTCGCTCGATAATCTGGCCGAAGCACTCAACTACTTCTACAAGAAAACCGGCAATAGGATCACCTTTGAATACATTGTGTTCAAGAACTTCAATGATTCTCTGCAGGACGCCAAAGAGCTATGGGAGTTTACCAAGCGGGTACCGGGCCGGGTCAATATTATTGAATATAACCCCATTGCCGAGTCCGATTTTCGCAACACCGACGCGGATAAACTGGATAAGTTTGCCGCATTCCTGGAAGATCGTGGCGTAACCGTCAGTGTGCGTCGCAGCCGGGGTAAGGACATTGATGCTGCCTGTGGGCAACTGGCCAACAAAGAGTAGGGCTTAACAATTTCTTAACATTAGCCCCAATAAAGTTCCGTACTTTTGAGGCGCTAAAATAGAGGCTGTTAAAATCTCACTGCCTCCTTATTTACAAATATTTCCTGCTCTATGTTTGGTTTAGAAACTGACATCTTTTTGTTACTGGCATTCAGCTTATTTGCTGCCTGTGCCTTCGAATTTGTGAACGGATTTCACGATACTGCCAATGCCGTAGCTACCGTTATTTATACCAATTCTCTTAAACCAAACACTGCGGTGGTATGGTCGGGGTTCTGTAATTTTCTCGGAGTATTTTTTGGTGGAATCGCCGTGGCAATGGGTATCGTAAACCTGCTACCCGTGGAACTTCTAATTGATCAGAACGTGTACCACAGTGTGGCTATGGTCATGGCTCTCTTACTGAGCGCCATCGTCTGGAACCTCGGTACCTGGTACTTTGGTCTACCTAGTTCCAGTTCCCATACCCTAATCGGATCCATTCTTGGGGTAGGATTAGCATTTACCTTTATGCCCGAGAACACCCGCGGTACGGGTATCAATACAACCAAAGCTACCGAGATTTTTATCTCACTACTCGTATCTCCATTATTTGGATTTTCATTGGCTATTATTCTGATGTTTATCCTTCGCCGGGCTCTCGATAAACCCTTGCGGAATCTGGTGTTCAGCGAACCAAAGAAGAACCAACCACCACCCAACTGGATTCGTGGTATTCTGATTGCAACCTGTACGCTCGTTAGCTTTTTCCATGGTTCCAACGACGGACAAAAAGGGGTGGGTATGATTATGCTTATTCTGATTGGTATCACTCCTACCTACTTTGCCCTCGACAGCAGCAAAGATCCGCTGATGATGCAGGATAATCTCACCAAAATTGAGACAGTAGTAAACCGGGTTGACTCTTCTTTGCTTTCGGCCCGTGACCGAACCGAACTAACCGAAACCAAGCGTGAGATTGCCATGCTCCAATCCAAGCTAAGTAAACCCTTAGTTGACAACGCTTTGCCCGAAGACGATCGCCTAAACGCCCGCCGATCGTTACTACTTATCAACCGAAACATCAAAGACCTGATCGATAGCGATACGGCTAACTTAAGCACTGCCGATGTAGAAACCCTGCAAGCTCAAATTGGCGAGAAGGACGGTCTCCGCCGTTTTACCGACTATGCTCCTGACTGGGTTATCCTGATGATTTCACTTTCGCTTGGACTCGGTACCATGGTAGGCTGGAAACGAATTGTGGTCACAATCGGTGAGAAAATCGGAAAACAACATCTTACCTACGCACAAGGTGCCTCCGCCGAGCTAGTAGCCGCCAGTACTATTGGGGTATCCTCATGGCTTGGCTTGCCGGTAAGTACTACCCACGTACTGTCTTCGGGTATTGCCGGTACTATGGTTGCCAACAAGGGCATCCGTAACCTTCAGGCGGGTACGGTACGTAATATTGCGATCGCCTGGATTCTAACCCTCCCGGTGACGATGCTCCTATCAGGTACTTTATACGTATTTTTCCGTTGGCTCTTTTAAGTACTTCGGACTAAATTCTAATGCAGAATTAGTTTGTATTGTTAACTTAGTCAAATCCATGGCTAATATTTTCTATATCAGATTTTTGCAAAAAAAAGAGGCTATAATCTAATAGCTATCAGCTACTTACACGATTTTAAATAGTTATTTATTTTTAATAAACAGCGGCTCCTTTTGAACAGAGGGAGCCGCTGTTTGTTTTCTTACCAGAAGGTGATGTACAATTCTGATTTTTTCGTGTTAATCTGAATAAATCACGCCTAACCTCCTATTTTTGATAGCGTAAACAACCAATACTTCATTGACAAACACCCCTCGCTTTACCCCTAGTATACGTTTTCGGACTACCCTATTGGCTTCTTTTATTCAATCTCTGATCCTGACCGGAATCCTGATGTACCTTCCTGGTTGCAACAGGCCCTCCCCTCCGACCGAAGATGATGCCAAGCTTGCTCAACAATATTGCGGTGGTTGTCATGAATTTGCTGAACCGGGCTTACTCACCCGGCAGATATGGCGGGAGTCCGTACTGCCTTACATGGCCTTGCGCATGGGGGTAAAAAGCGAGATCAGCAAGTTGGACTCTCTGAACGACCTCGAACTACAATTAGAACCCAAAGTAGCGCTGATTTCAGAAGATGACTGGGCCCGGGTCAAAAACTACTATCTAGCCCTAGCGCCGGAACGTTTGGAAGAGGCCAATATTCCCCCGCTGGAAATGAACCGGGGACAGTTTGAATTCAAACGCGGACAGCTGTTTTCCCAGAAAATGGCTAATATTTCCTGCATAAAAATTGACCCAGAAAGACACGTGGTGTACGTATGCGATGACGCAAATGGCGAAATATGGACCCTTTCTCAGGCTGGACTTCCAGAAAAACGCTTTGGTAATCAGGTAGCTGTCAGTGGAATTGAGTTTACAAAAAAAGGACTATTGGTAACCTACATTGGGAAGACAGTCGGTATTACTGTAAATACTAATGGATTCAATCAACTGGTAGATGTAGATGAAACTTCCTCCAAAAATGCTTCGCTAGTATTGACCAAGCTATACCGACCTACCCAAACTTTATCAACGGACCTGAACGGAGATCAACAAAATGAATTGATTACCTGCGAGTACGGAGTAATCGAAGGCAAGTTTTCGGTATGGCACCCCACTTCGGATAGCACCTACCGGCAACAAGTACTCAGTAATTCTGCCGGGGCCATCAAGGCCGAAGTAGTAGACTGGGACAAGGACGGACGGAAAGATTTGGTTGTATTATTCGCCCAAGGGGATGAACGTATCGTTTTATATCGCAACCTCGGCAACGAACAATTTGAGGAAAAACTTTTGATGCGGTTTCCACCGGTGTACGGATCTAGCTACTTTGAAATCACGGATCTCAACCAGGATAGCAGGCCCGACATACTGTATACCTGTGGTGATAATGCCGATTATTCACTCATTATGAAACCCTACCACGGGGTATATGCTTTTGAGCAAAACAAAGACGGTACCTTTCGCCAGAAATTCCATTTTCCGATGAATGGTGCCTACAAAGCCGTAGCCCGCGACTTTGATGGAGATGGTGATCTTGACATTGCCGCGATTGCTTTCTTTGGCAACTATAACTCCAAAACACCCAATGATGCCGTATACCTGAAAAATCTGGACGGCAAATTCGCTCCACAATTACTACCCACCATTGGTCGGGGACGTTGGATGTGCATGGATGTAGCCGACCTCGACGGCGACGGCGACGACGATATTGCCTTGGGAAGCCATCCCGTTGGACTAATGCCGGGAGGCTTTAAAAAAGAATGGAGCAGCGGTCCCGGAGTAGTTTACCTCATCAACCAACAAAAGCAGGTGAAGCCAAAGCTTTGAACGTTACCGTCTACCCTTTTCATTGTTTCATTTACAGAGAATTTAGGAATATTTGTACCTTAGTTCTTCGTTAGACAAAGAAAGTGGTCTCAACTTTTGGGTTGGAAGGCCCACTTTTTTAGGTAAACCATTTAACCAACAAGTAGCAATAGTGCGTTCGCACAATGAATTCAAGCAAAATGATAGATATAGCTGAGCAAGTAGCACGTTTTGGGTACGTCAACGAAGTCGTAGCCAAGGATATAGATTTGGTTGAAGAAATCAACCGTTTAAAGAAAGAGAAAAATGCCGTTATTCTGGCCCACTACTACGTAGACGGAGCTATTCAGGATATAGCCGACTATATCGGCGACAGCCTCGGTTTGTCACAGCAAGCGGCTGCCACCGAAGCCGAGATGATCGTATTTTGTGGAGTGCACTTCATGGGTGAGACCGCCAAGGTACTCAGCCCGCATAAAAAGGTAGTGATTCCTGACCTGAATGCGGGCTGCTCACTAGCCGACTCTGCTCCGGCCGATAAGTTTGCCGAGTTCAAGGCTAAACACCCCAACCATATCGTGATCAGCTACATCAATTGCTCGGCTGAGATCAAAGCCTTGACCGATATCGTCTGTACTTCGTCGAATGCCCTGCATATCGTCAACAGCCTTCCCAAGGATCAAAAGATCATCTTTGCCCCAGATGCTAACTTGGGTCGTTACGTAGCTCAGAAAACCGGACGCGAGATGGTACTGTGGGATGGTGCCTGCATCGTGCACATTGATATTTCACGGGAAAAGCTTGAAAAGCTTCGGGCCGACAACCCCGACGCTCTGCTGATTGCGCACCCGGAGTGTAAAGAGGATATTTTGCTGCAAGCCGATTTTGTCAGCTCCACCACGGGTTTACTGAAATTCGTAGAACAATCGGATAGTCAGAAATTTATCGTAGCTACCGAAGCCGGTATTCTACACAAAATGAAGCAGTCGGTTCCGCACAAAAAGCTGATTCCGGCTCCGGCCACCGATAATAATACTTGCGCCTGCTCGGAGTGCCCGTACATGAAAATGAATACCCTCGAAAAAGTATATAATGCGCTGCTGTACGAGCAGCCCGAAATCATTGTGCCGGAAGATATCCGTTTGAAAGCCTATGACTCCGTGGCGCGAATGCTCGAATTGAGTAAAGGGATATAGCCCACCAAAGCGTGTTTGCAGTACATAATAACTAGATGAAATATCTGCTTGGGTTTATCATGTGTGTTAGTTCTTTGGTCGCTTGTCATCGTCCCGCCGATGATGTTCAGGAAGCCCTGGAACGCCTGACCGAAATAGATCGCTGGTACATTGAACAAATAGCAATGGACGAAGCGCCGGTTTTCAAGAGAGGCAGTCATATCCCGCACATTAGCGGAGTACGGTTTGATCGCCACATGGACTGGGTACGTTTCAACGAGGATGGTAGCTTTGAAGGGCATTTTACCGGCGACAGCACCACGCAGCGTTTTCAATGGAAAGTATACGTACCACAAAATGTGATCGCCCTGCGGGACTCTGCCACCAAAACTGGCGGCTGGAATATTTACCCAAGGAATGTATACAAAGACCATTTTGAAATGGAAACACGAAGTACGGTCTACGACCCACCACGTGTAACGAAGTTGACGTTAAAATTTTCAATTTTGAATGATGAATGATAGAATCAAACATCATTCTATCATTCATCAAATCACTCATTCACTGATCACTCATGCCCCAATTCGATTTTCTAGTCATAGGTTCTGGTATTGCCGGATTAAGCTATGCCGCTAAAATAGCCCGTCATTTTGAAGGAAATGAAGATGTTTCAATCGCGGTAATTACCAAGGTACAAGCCGACGAAACCAACACCAAATACGCCCAAGGGGGTATTGCGGCCGTATGGGCCAAGGGAGATACGTTCGAAAAACACATCGAAGATACGATGGATGCCGGTGATGGCATCAACAAGCGTAACATTGTCGAAATAGTGGTTCGGGAAGGCCCTCAGCGCATTCAGGAGCTGATCGACTACGGTACCCGGTTCGATAAAGAAGGCGACGGCGATTATGATCTGGCCAAAGAAGGTGGACATTCCGACCACCGGATTCTCCACTTCAAAGACATTACGGGCTATGAAATAGAACGCGCTTTGCTGGAAGAAGTAAAACGCTTTAAGAATATCACCATCTATACCCATTACTACGCGGTTGAACTCATCACGCAGCACCATCAGGGCGAAACGGTTTACCGCTACCGGGAAGATATTAAATGCTTTGGCGCTTACGTGCTCAACCGCCAAACTGGCTCGGTGGAGAAGTTTACGGCCAAAACCACGTTGGTTGCAACGGGTGGCATCGGTAATATTTACCAAAGTACGACCAACCCCACCATTGCTACCGGCGACGGAATCGCCATGGCATATCGGGCCAAGGGAATTTGTGATAATATGGAGTTCATTCAATTTCACCCCACCAGCTTATTTCAGCCCGGTAAAAAGCCATCCTTCCTCATTTCGGAAGCAGTCCGGGGCTTTGGTGGTATCCTGAAACACGCTGACGGCAATACCTTCATGGAGCATTACGACGAGCGCCTATCGCTCGCGCCCCGCGATATAGTAGCCCGCGCCATTGACTCCGAAATGAAAAAATACGGAGTAGAAAACGTTTATCTTGACGTACGCCACCTCGACTACGATAAGTTTTTGGAACACTTTCCGAACATCACTGAATACTGCCTTAATGTTGGCATTGACATCCAACAAGACATGATTCCTGTTGTACCCGCCCAGCATTACATGTGCGGGGGTATCAAGGTAGATGAATGGGGGAAGACCAATATTCAGTTTTTGTACGCCGTAGGTGAATGCGCCGCTACTGGTCTTCACGGGGCAAACCGTCTGGCCTCAAACTCACTACTTGAAGCCGCGGTATTTGGGCACCGGGCCTACCTCGACACAATTGAAAACTACGAGCAAGCCGTGATTCAGGATAATATACCAGAGTGGGACGACTCCGGCACGACGCACCCCGAGGAGCAGGTACTCGTCACCGAGATGACACGGGAATTAAACAGCATCATGTCCAACTACGTAGGTATTGTCCGGACTAACCGACGAATGAAACGCGCTTACGACCGTCTGGAACTACTGCATCAAGAACACGAACAACTATACCGCGAATCCAAAGTGTCAGTAGCTATTTGCGAGCTGAGAAATATGATCACGGTGTCCTACCTGGTTCTTAAAATGGCGATGGCCCGTCGCGAGAACGTAGGGCTGCACTATAATCAGGATACGATCAAGCAAGCAAGTGACCGGCTGGTTCGTCAGTAATTCACCACCGTAATCTTTAATATAAAAACGAAACCCTGCCGGTAGTACCAGCAGGGTTTCGTTTTGTACAGAAATGATCTATCTATTTCACAATGTTCAAGAAAGTCTAGCGAGCAGCTACTACCTCTTCTTCTTTGCGATTCTTGCGAGTTTTTACATTCTTCCACACCCACTCACCTACCGTCTGACCAAGGTGGGTACCTTCTTCCACTCCATCACGGTAGTGGATACCGCCGTACATCCGACTGTATGAAGCATCCCAGTAGGCCTCCTCGAAAGATTTGAAGGACTTCACGCCGTGGCCATATTTCTTCTCGGTCGTGTCCGTAAAAGCTACATTATTTCCGAGTAAATGGGTTAGGATCGTACCGCAAGACGCCGAAATAGAGCTGTGCCCACTAACGTACTCCGGGAACGCAGGAGTTTCCAGGTAAGGACGCCATTCGGGATCCCAGCCGTTATTAATCACCGTTTCCGGGCGAATACGGATACTCTTATATTTCTCATCCCAGCAAGAAATAAAAGCATCATAAAGCGCAATGGAGCCCATAGCGTAGGCTTCCGTAGCTTCAATCAGACTCAGGTTCTTTTGTTTTGTTACGATGCGGGTAATGGCCAACCAATGACCGGGAGGTGTCATTTTTTTATTGGCAAACATCACGTGCCCTATTACGTTGGTAACAAAAGCATTATCATCCCAGAAATAGGCCGTAGTACGCTGATCCTCGGTAAGGTTTTTTCCTGTTTCGTACACTTCGCGGGTGAGCCTCATAAACTCACTCTTCTCGTTGAGGTCATATTTGGCTGGGGGAGGGCACTTAAACTGAGCCACTGAATCCAGCGTAAACGGACGTACCGTGTTCCACATCGGTTCGCAGGCATCGGCGTAGGCAGGAGGCGTTGGCACCCAGGTACCCGGCTCGTTGGTAACAGTATACCGAAAGCCCCGAATTTGCTTGTAATTGTCCTTGCTCGAATAGCTGATGACGTGGTTTGCTACCTGCTCACCGTAGGCAACGGAACGCTCAATAACGTCGCTGGGAATACCCATTTCTTCGTACTTCTTGAAGAAACCTTTTTCGTACTCATCCCACATATCACCAGAAAACGTGAGGGTACGTCCTACCACAGCAAATGCCTTGGCACTAGCAAGAGGGAAGCAATAATCCTTACCTGCTTCCGGCTGTGGACTAGCTTCAAGACCATTGAGCTGTCCACTTAACGACTGGTATTCGGGATAACCCGGAGCCAGGGCCTCGTAGGCAGCAATATACGAGTAGCCATATATCCGGCTAGCGACCGGTGGCTTGAAAATGTCGTGAATGATTACGTCCGTCAGATGTATACCCAAATTGTGAAATAGATCGGGGTTAGAAGCCAATTTATTATATTCTTCGGGAGTGGTGGTTTTTTGACAGCTGGGTAAAAAGGCAATGACGGCCAATAGAACTACCAATATATTTATTTTTTTCATGTGTTATTTCGTAAACAGAGTTTGTAAAGGAGGAAGTGAAGCGCTAATTCTCCATCATATATGGGTCGTTAAATCACCCATGGAATCAGGCTAGCTGCGATTTTCAACGTACAAGAAAACAGCTTTCTCAAACGATGAGAAAAGCGTAGTACCCGGCACGTGACCGAAGATTAAAGGGAGTCGGGGGGAGGTGAGACTGGTGAAGGTTCAAAATTTTGGTAGGCTAACGCGTAGTCAGCAAAAGTAGTTCTGGGACCTACTACTTCCCACAAGAAAAACGTAACCTGGCACCCGGAAATCATGTAGTGTTTGATAGCACTTGAAAACAGTTTAGCGCTTTTTTCGAAGGGATTACCCGCCTGAGTTTTATCATGCCCGAACTCCTGCTGAATCTTGTCCGCCAGGGCAAAAAACTGCTCACGCGCGCTGAGGTTAGCTTGCATTACCGTATAAAGAGAGTCATTTTCGTAACGCTGCTCCACGATATTGTAAAACTTATCTTCGTAGCGGATTAGTCCGGAGGGTTCGTCGTTTTCCCAACTAGTACCATAAGGAATGGAGAGGGGTATTGTTATTTCAACCCATTCATCACCAAGATTGGCTGATACAGGAGTATTGTGGATCTCCTCAATGAACAATACCGCCACCGACTGCCCCAACACGTTGAGCAGAAGCAGTACTACGAATCCGGTGGCTATAATTTGTTTCATTCATTAACGATTACTTACAAACTCCTCCTTACCACAAAGATAAGGTAATCAAGAAGTATTGACAAATGACCTTAGTCAGTAAGTCTCTTATCTCTTGCTCTTTAACGTTATAATCGGGGCATTATTTCGGGTGACTATCCAGCTGCCCCCCACCGCAAGTATATCTTTCACCTCACCGGACAAATCAACCCCAAGTCGGCTATTCTTCAATGGAGTAAAGGAGGCTTTTCCATCTCCTCTTAATAGCAACCCATGCCCCGCATCCATGGTTCCAATCCGGATGCGCACTTTGGTCAGGTTCCCCGCCAGCAATATATCGGGTAGTCCATCCTTGTCAAAATCATCAACACTAATGGCGGTGACCGGGAACTGCTGCGCGGCTAATGGTAGGGATTTAAAAGTCAGCGTTCCTTTTTTGTTCAGCAGGATACCTGAGTGCAACTGCGACGCCAAGCGCTTATCGGCATTCTGAATTTCTTCCGGACTGAATAAATCCCCAAAGGTAGCCCGCGCGTAGGAAGCATAGTCTGTAAATTTCTTCCGGAAAGGCAAGTATTGCTCCAATGCCTCATCGCGCCCGGCCAAGGGGTACTCAACTCCCTGAATATAGTAGGAAATAAAGGGGTCAATGGTGCTGTTTCGGTCAAAGTCGTTGGCGTACATGCGCAGGGGTTGCTCCGCCGTCGTATTTCTGAACGGATTATTCAGTCCCCAATTACCCACCACAAAATCAGCATCCCCGTCCTGATCGAGATCTGCTTCTTTGATCCGTAACCACAAACCGTTGGTACCCGCTACCGTTTGCTTTTGGGTTAAGTTAATCGTACCCTTTACGTTAATAAAATAAGTAATCGGCATCCACTCTCCTACTACCACTAGATCGGGCCAGCCATCGGCATTGATGTCAGCCACGGTAGCGTCCGCCAATAAGCCCAAACCTACGAGGTCTGAGGAAGTAAAATGGCCTTTCCCGTCGTTGACAAGGAAGTAGCTTTCCGCATTGTAAGGAAACTCTCCCGGGCTAGGACCACCCCCGACGAAGATATCGGTATCTCCATCTTTGTCCATGTCCATGGCCACCACGCAGCTACCACTCCGGCGAATACCCGGCAAGTAGCCCATGGGAGCCACGGATAGCTTACCCCGTCCATCGTTCAGGTACAGGCGATCTTCCTGACGGGCGTCGAACGGTTGCAGATCAAAAGACCCACTTACCACGTATAAATCCTGATCTCCGTCGCCGTCAGCATCCAGAAAAACCGCGGCCCGATCTTCGGTTCCAGCGTCTTCCATCAAAGAAGGCTGCGGTAATGCCGCAAAGCTTCCGTCCATTTTTTGAAGAAAAACAGCTCCGCTTTGTTCCGCAGCACCACCCACAAAAAAATCTTCCCGACCATCTCCGTTCAGATCCGCTTTGGCTAAGCGAGGTCCCTCGTAGGAGTACTGACGCGGTAGTAGTATCTGACGGTTAAAGTCCACCACCTTGTCTTCCTGGTGCGTAAAATCAGGAGCAGCTACTTGCTCCAAAAGCGGTAAAGGATCAGAAGTGGGATACTGGTATTGGCCTTCGGCTGCATCGGCGACCTTTAACCGCAGAGTCTGATTAATCCCCACCGATTGAAGCAATTGGCTGCGGCCATTCGGCCATACTACCCGTACCGAATCTATTTTGGTAGCGCTCCCCAATCCGAAATGCAGCGGTGCGGCTGAGGCAGACTCAAATCCACGGGTAGGGTAGTTTTCCTGCCACTGCGTTTGTGATTGCGCATACAGAATCACCTTTGCCCCCATCGAGGCAGCCGAATGCCCTATCTCCACCCGCACATAGGAGTGGGCTTCGGTTTCCTGAGTAGTATTTTGATAGATCCCGGCGAGCTCGTTGGTATTATTCGTAATCAGATCGAGATCGCCGTCACCATCCAGATCCGCGTAGGCAGAACCGCAAGCAACGGTACTTTTTTCAAACCCCCATTCCTTTACTTTATCCGAAAAGGTAAGGTCTCCGTTATTTTTGAAGATAAATTGATGCGTAGGAGTAGCGGGCATTTTCTCTAAATGTTTGAGCAGGGATGTTTTCCCGCCGCTACCCATCTGCTCGTCAGCGTAGTATTTTACAAAATTAAGGTTGGTATAATCGCGTACGTAACCATTGGAAACGAACAAATCCTTGAAGCCGTCGTTATCCAAATCTGCAAACAGTCCTCCCCAACTCCAATCGGTATTCGATACACCCGCTAGCTGCCCTACTTCACTGAACATTGGCCGGGCCACGTCTCCTGATGACGGGGATACTCCCTGACTAACATGGAGCATATTGCGCATATTTTGCCAATGAAACCCGTTATCGAGCATAGATTGCTGTACGTTCCAGTTATCCGGCCAAGCTAAAAGTTTTTGCCGCTCATTATCGGCGGGTAGCATATCCAACGAAAACACATCGGGCCAGGTATCGTTATTAACATCGGCAATGTCGCAGCCCATGGTCGAAAACGAGAAATGCCCCATTAATTCTTTACCTACCTCCCGGAAAGTACCATCCCGCTGATTGAGGTACACGTAGTCTTCCTCAACGTAGTCATTCCCCACAAACAGATCGGGCCAACCGTCGTGATTGAGGTCTGACACCGCTACTCCCAAGCCAAAGCCCAGCGGATTGCTCCGGATACCTGCTTGCTCACCTACTTCGGTAAAGTGGGGGGTACTCCCGGCAGTGGCATCGTTTTGGTATAGATTATCTCCAGCGTTTAGATCACGGGAATTCTTTAAGAACGTAGCTTCTTTCCGGCCATAATTCCGCAAGTTGTGGTTCATGACGAACAAATCCAGGTCGCCATCCCGATCATAATCCAAAAAGGTAGCTTGGGTAGAGTAGCCCGCATCAGCCACTCCGTAAGCTTCCGCCTGATCCGTAAAGGTCAGGTTACCCTTGTTAATAAAAAGTTGGTTCTTACGTTTGGCGGCATCCAGCGGTCCTGAGTAACAAACGTATATATCCAGGTTTCCATCACCGTTCACATCCGCCACCGTGACGCCCGTGGTCCAGCCGTCAACCCGGCCGGCAACTCCTGCTTTCTCAGTTATATCCTCAAATTTCAGGTTGCCTTTATTCAGGTACAGCTTATTGGGTACCTGATTACCGGTAAAGTACATATCGGGCAAACTATCATTATTGAAGTCCCCTACCGCCACTCCACCACCATTGTAGTAGTATTCGTAGGCCAAGATATTCCACTGCTCACTTTCCTTCAATTGATTTTCAAATGAAATACCCGTTTGGGACGCGTCCAATCGATTGAATAAGGTGGGTTGGGTTGGGGTACAACCCCAACCCAGCAAACCAACGAAAAGTACTGCAATGGAATGGCTACGCATAGTCTCTATTGTTTGGGTTGAAAAAAGAGTGGCGTATCGTTGTTCCGGACTACGGCGTATGAGATGCCCGTAGCCGTTCTGATCGTTTTGATATGCCTGATTTCTCCATCGAGCAAGAAACCCGTTTCGGTTGGTAGTAACGTTTTCCATTTTCCTTTGCCTTCGTTTTGCAGGATTACGCCGTAGCTGGCATCGTATCGGCCTTGGTACGTACTTACGTTATAGAAGTTTCCTCCCAGAATGATATCCGGAAGCTTATCTCCATTAATGTCTGCTATATCAATCGCAAACACTTTGGAAACCTGAGACATATAGGGTAGCGCATGCATCACAAACTCACCTTTGCCTTTATTCTCGATCCAGGCGGTTTCAAAGGTATTGACCTCTTTCAGCTCGGCCATGTCCAGCTCATTGGACTTAAATATCTTTTCAATGGTCTTGCCTGAGAAGTCACGGTAATTCGGAAAGCGTTGGTTGATGTACGGAATCGATTTCCCAATCTCATCTTTCAGGGAAACGGGGTAAAACAGATCTTCTACGCTGTACGCCAACAGTTGGTCCGTTTTGTTTACACCCAGGAAGTCCCCGGCGTACATCCGTATTTTACCGCCTTCTCCCCGACGAAATTTGGTATTGGTACCCATGTTACCTACCACAAAATCTTCGTCGCCATCGCCGTCCAAGTCGGCCTTTTCGATCGATTGCCAAAAGCCAGTGCGACCATCGAGATCTGTTTCTTTTGGGACTAGTTTTCCGGCTTTATTTTCAAATACTTTCACCGACATCCAATCGCCTACTACCAGCAGGTCAGCATCGCCGTCGCCATCAATATCGCTCCACGAGCCATCCGTAACCATCCCAGCTTTCCGTAGCTCGGGTGCCAGGGCTACCGTCTGATCGCTAAAATTCCCTTTCCCATCATTAATCAGCAAATAAGAATCGGGGGTGGCACCGTAGCTATATGCCGTTACGCGTCCTCCCACAAAAAGATCGATATCACCGTCTTTATCGTAATCAAAAGGTACTACGCAGCCCTTATTGGTATACATAGCAGGCAAAGCCTTCGTGTCACGCAGGAAGTTTCCTTTTCCGTCGTTTCGGTACAGGCGGTCGAGTAAAGCGGGGGCTTCCCCAAAAAACTCGTTACCTCCACTCACCACGTACAGATCAAGATCTTTGTCGTTATCAGCGTCAAAAAACACCGCATCCACGTCTTCGTACAAGGTATCTTGTCGTAGGGCCAATTCATTCATTCGCGTCCACTTCCCGCCTACCTCTTGCAGATAAATCTGACCGGGTTGGAGCTTGGCCCCTCCCAGATACATATCATCCAGACCATCCCCATTGATGTCGGCAATAGCCATGGCGGGGCCTTCGGTGGATACCTTGAAGGGCATCATGGGCTCCCGGGTAAAATCGAAATACGAGTTTTCTGCGTGCTTGTAATCCAGAATAGTAGCGTCAGTAATATCCTCAAAGAGGGTAGTTTTATTTTTTCGCAGAGCGAAGCTGCTCTTTGCCTCTGTTTGCTTGAACGTAAGCGTTTGGTTAGGCTTAACGGCCGTTCTTATTTCGGCTTTTTGATCGGGCCAAACTACCGCCACTGAATCAATTACCGTATTTTTGCCAAGACCCATGGTAATCCACGGTTCGACGGAAGACATAAAGCCTCGGGTAGGCATATTGTGCTGGTACTGCCAGCCGGTCGCGGTCTTTACGTACACCTTCGCTCCTACTCCGAATGTGTTGAGCTTGTCTCCTTTCAGGATTACTTTCAGATAGTTATTCTTCTCCGTTTTCTCCGCCTGGTTTTGGTAAATTCCGGCAAGCTCATTGATATTATTGGTGATTAAATCAAGATCGCCGTCGTTGTCCAAGTCAGCGTACACGGCCCCGTTAGAGTAGTTTTCGGCATCAAAACCCCACGCCAACGACCTATCAATGAATTGCAGGCTGTCCGTGCCTTTGTACAGGTAGTTATGTACTTTGCCGTCGGGCATCCCTTTGATCATCTCCCGATCCAGCGTTTCCCGCTTCACTACCTGCATCGATACCTGCGGGCTCGATACAAATTTTACGTATTCCAGATCATTGGGCCGCCGGGCAATACCATTGGAGATAAAAAGGTCCTTGATTCCATCATTGTCGTAGTCAGCCAGTAACGGCGACCAGCTCCAATCGGTGGCGGCTATCCCGGCCATAGCCCCAACGTCGCTAAATTTCTTTCCTCCCAGGTTAATCTGTAAAGTATTCCGGGTGTATTGGTTGTAGAATCCGTACTGTAATTTGTACAAATACACATCCAACGGATCTTCTCCGGCTGAAGCCTTTTCCACCGCCGGGTCTTCGGGGTACATATCCATCGTCACGACGTCTAACAAACCGTCGTTATTGACATCCGCCATGTCGTTACCCATGGAGAACTTACTCGTGTGCTTGAAGTGATCGCGTAGTGCCTCCGTAAAGGTTCCGTTCTGATTATTAATGTAGTAGTAGTCGTCTTCGTGAAAATCATTAGCTACGTAGATATCTTCCCAGCCATCGTCGTTCAGGTCACCCACCGAAATACCCAATCCGTAGCCCATGGGGGCAGCGTAGATACCGGCCTTTTCACTTACGTCCGTAAAGCGTTTGCCCCCCTCATTTCTGAATAAATAATCGCCGGCTTCCTTATCCCGGGAAAGTGTTCGGGTAGATACTCGGCCGTAAGAAAGTGAATTGTGTACGGCGTGCGTAAGTAAATACACATCCAAATCGCCATCGTGATCGTAATCAAAGAATGCTGCCTGGGTTGAGAACCCTTCAAAATCAAGTCCGTATTCTTTTGCCCGTTCGGTAAAGGTTGGGCCATTACCGGTATCGTCACCGTTATTGATGTACAACTCGTTTTTTCCGGTTAGCCCTTTATAATTACTGACCGCTGATACGTAAAGATCAATAAAACCGTCGCCGTTTACATCCGCCATTGTCACGCCGGTTTGCCAGGAAGCACTACCGGCGACACCTGCTTTAATTGAAATTTCCTCGAACTTAAAATTACCTCTATTCAGGTACAATTGATTTTTACCTTGATTAGACACAAAGTACAGATCCGTGAGACCGTCGTTGTTAATATCGCCCGCGGCCACCCCACCACCATTGTAGAAGTAGAGGTAGTCAAGAAAATTAAACTCCTTAGTGTTGACTACCTCATTGGCAAAACTAATTCCGCTTATTTCCGGGCTAAGTCGCTGAAATAGTGGCTCCCCGGTATATTCTTTCTGATTAGTACCGACATCCTGACAACCAGTAATACCTACCAAAAATGCAAAGCTTCCCGCAAAGGTAGCTAGTGCAACTATTCTATTTTTAAAACTATATTGACCTGACATACAAGTAGTAAACAATATAAAATAATAGTTCTGAATGCTTCTCCGGCAAACCGGAACAGAGGGTGACTCTGATTTCGATTATTGCGGTACGGTGGTGGTAGCCTGAGGCAGCAAAAATAGTTGGGCCTTGTCGTTGTTTTTAGCCAGTACAACCATTTGCTGACCATTGGCCCCGCGGACCAATTGCATTTTTCGCACCTGACCGTCTACCTTAAAGCCCGACTCAAAAGGAGCTACCTTGGTGTACTTGCCTTTCCCCTGACCACGGAGCACCAAGCCATAATTGGAATCATAGCGTCCGATTTCGGGTAATACATCGTAGAAATTCCCGGTTAAAAGCAGATCTTTCTGTCCATCCAGGTTGTAATCGAAGGCTATGGTACCATACACCGGCGACAGTTGCGCCTCCATGGGTAGTGCCTGCAAATCAAAGGTAAAGTTACCATTGTTGATCAAGACCGAAGTAGTGGGGGTATACACCACCTTCTTGACAACGCCCCGCATTTGCTCGGCGGTAAATAACTCATCAATGGTTCTCCCGGCGTAGTTCGAGTGCTTTACGTAGCGTTTCTTGATAACCGGAAGTACTTTTTGCAGATCGGGCTTCAAGACCATGGGATAGCTACGACCATCGGTACCGTAACAGGTAATAATCTGCTCCACGGTGCCACTCCGATCGAAGTCATTGGTATACAATTGGGCTGGTCGGTCTTCTGAGGCCACAATTTTCGTATTCTTACCGAGGTTACCAATCACAAAATCCAGGTCGCCGTCGCCGTCAATATCGGTGGGATAAATGGAGTTCCACCAGCCGTTACTTTTCATCAGCGACGGGATATCGAGGCGGGTCAGCTTTTGCCCTTTTTCATTCTGGTAAATGGTCACCGGCATCCAGTCACCCACAACAATCAAATCCGGGTAGGTATCCCCATCAAGGTCTTGCCAACAGGCATCGGTAACCATCCCCAGATCACTCAGCTGAGATAGCTTGTTGGTCGATTGATCAGAAAACTTGCCTTTGCCATCGTTCACCAGTAACCTACTTAATGGATCGTACCCGTACTGACCGGGAATAAGGCGCGTACCAACGAACAGATCGAGGTCTCCGTCCTTATCGAAGTCCGCCGCAGCTACACTAGCACCGCTATCAAATAAAATTGGTAAAGCACTCGCATCGTACGTAAAGTTCCCCTTCCCGTCGTTGCGGTATAGCCGATCTTGTAAAACCGGATTCTTCTCCACAAACTCATTCCCGCCCGTCACCACGTAAAGATCCAGATCTTTATCACCGTCGGCATCGAAAAACAAGGCTGAAACCTCCTCCGAGGCAACCGCTTGTCTAAAAGCCGCCTGTGAAGTCGATTTAAAGGTACCATTTGCCATTTGGATATGCAGCTTACTTTCATGCCCGGCGGCCCCTCCAAAGTACACATCATCCAGGCCGTCGCCGTTTACATCTCCTACGGCCAGCGCCGGACCCTGAGTAGAGTATTGCTGCTTCAATAATCCATCCCGATCATAATCCACGAAGTCATTTTCCTGATGAACAAAGTTGAGATTGGTTTTGGCTGTAATATCGACAATCGGAGTGTTGATTTCCGGCTTGGGAATAGCCTTCCAGATATCATTAGCTTCGGCATAGCGTAGCGTGAGCGTGTTATCAGCCTTGGGCGTACGGATGAGTTGTTTTTTATCGTCGGGCCAAATCACAACGAGCGAGTCGATGGCGGTGGTGCTGTTTAGACCAAATACCAACGTGAGATCACTGGACGACTGAAAGCCCCGGTTAGGCATCTGTTGTAAGTACTGCGAGCCACCTTTTTGGTGCACAAACACTTTGGCCCCGATAGCATTAGGATTGGCCCCCTTGCCTTCTAACTTAACCCGAAGAAAGTGCTTATTAAAACGCTCTACGGAATTGTTTTTATAAACTCCCAGCTTATCGTTGTTATTATTGACAATCAAATCAAGGTCACCATCATTATCAAGATCTCCGTAGGCCGAACCGTTTGAAAAACCTGGCTTGCCAAGACCCCAATCTCGGGCATCATTTTCAAATTCAAGGTTACCTTTGTTGCGGAATGCATAGTTAGCAATTGGCGTTGAGCTGATCATATCCACAAACTCGCGGTAGTCGAACTTCATACGACCCTCTATCATGGCCTGAATATTATTCTGATCGGCAAGAAAGGCCACATAGTCTTGATCGGTTAGGTTTTTCACAATACCGTTGGCCACAAAAAGATCTTTCTGGCCATCACTATCCATGTCAAAAATAAGGGCTCCCCAACTCCAATCGGTGGCATGTACACCTGCCATCTGTCCTACTTCCGTGAAGGTACCATCCCCATTATTGAGGTGGAGCATGTTTCGCATGTACTGATGCCAGTAGTCACGGCTGGTTTTGAGTTTGGTGAGTTCGTGTCCTTCAAAAACCGAAGTAGTTTTGAGGCGTTGGTCGCTCTCGGGAAGCATATCGGTCACGAAAATGTCAAGATTTCCATCGTTGTTGATATCGGCAATATCGGCACCCATCGACGAAAGGCTGATATGGGGCATGTAGCTTACGAGAGATTCTTTGAAGGTACCATTCTGCTGATTAATATACAGATAATCGCGCTCGTAGAAATCATTAGAAATATAGATATCCAGCCAATTATCGTTATTGACATCCCCTACGGTAATTCCTAAGCCAAATCCAATCAGACTTCCAAAAATACCGGCTTCTTCGCTCACATCCGTAAACCGGCTACCGTCGTTCCGAAAAAGTTTATCGCCTCCCAGTGGATCGCGCAGATCGCGGAAATTTTGGTAAGCCAACTTGTCAACGGGCGTAAAACTATTGTTAAGAAGATACATGTCCAGGTCGCCATCCCGATCGTAGTCAAAGAATGCAGCGTGGGTAGAGAAGCCCCCGTCGACCAAGCCGTACTGAGCGGCAGATTCTTTAAAGCTAGGAATACCATTGGCATCGTTTCCCTGGTTAATGAAGAGATCATTCCCCCGGCTATCCCCTTTCACATTACCGGCATTGCAAACATAAATGTCCATCAGGCCATCGCCATTTACATCAGCAAAAGTTGCTCCGGTCGACCAGGCTTTATCGCCGGCGACTCCGGCCACTTGCGTAATATCATCAAACTTCCACTCACCCCGATTAAGGAATAGTTTATTGGCTTCGAAGTTAGAAGTAGCGTATATGTCAGCTAAACCGTCTCCATTTACATCGCCGATGGCTACTCCCCCACCATTATAAAAGTTTCGGTAGTTAAATATGTTGAGCTCTTTCTTATCCAAAATTCTATTTTCGAAATCCAACCCGGTATCGGAAAACGGCATTGATTCAAAAAGTTGCTTATCGGTAGAGCGTTGACAACCTGACAAGATAAGGAGGGCTCCTATGACTCCCCAAAAGAAAATACGCATACTGATTTCTGATAATTTCAAAAACACAAAACTACTAATTATTCACTCAATCTTTAACGGAATATCCCGACTGTATAGTTGCACTATTAGTCGATAATTCGACGTAATGAGGATAAAACCTTTAATACAGATAGGGTAATCTGATAACTTCTACTATTCAATAAAACGGCAGGGGGAGTCAAATGACTCCCCCTGCCGTTAATAAAATTCATTCAGATGTATCAATACCCTGGATTTTGCTTCAAAGCAGGGTTTACATCAATACGCTGCTGAGGAATCGGGAACAACGCAGTGTGCGGTGCAGGATTCTTCATAAACTTACTGGTGAACTTACCTCCAACTTCGGTAAACTTACCGAAACGAACGAGATCGTTACGACGCCATCCTTCCCACGCTAGCTCACGGCCACGCTCGGTAAGAAGTGCATTCAAAGTAAGCGTAGTGGCAGGAGCTAGTCCGGCGCGCTGACGAATTGGGTTGACATCAGCCAATGCACCCGGTGTGTCACCAAGGCGGAATTTTGCCTCAGCACGCATTAAGTGAATGTCGGCCAAACGGAGCATTACCCAGTCGTTGTCCTGATCAGTTACAGCATTGTTCGTCTGGATTTCGTATTTACCCATCCGCGCACCTGCACCCTGATATGTTACATCGTTGGCAGTCATTTCATCCTTTGGCACATCAATTGTAAAAACAAGATCATTACCTAGGGCATCCTTCAACTGAGTACCTGAAGCAGACTTCTGAGAACCTGTGATGAACATCCGTTTACGGAGGTCATTGTTATCAAAGGAATTATAGAAATCAGCCAAAGAACAGAAACCATTCCAAGGGGTATCAGCAAGGCCATACGTTGCTTTGTTTTCATAGTGCAGCGTACGATACGCGATGGTCATACCACCCGCCTGATTCTTATCGAAAGGAATTGCCCAAACGTTCTCGGTAGATCCCTGATTTTGGGTAGTGAAGTTAGAGAAGAAATTAGCCTCCAATGAATACTTACCTGAACTAATTACGGCGTCACATGCAGCAACGGCCTTTGCCCACTCGGGAGATCCTTTGTAGACCTGAGCATTAAGATACAATTTCGCAAGAAGACCCTGAGCTACGTATTGGTTGATACGACCATAAGTCTTATCGGTAGACAGATTAGGAATAGCCGCCTTAAGTTCTGTTTCTACGAAAGCATACACCTCAGCACGGGTTCTTGTGGCAGCCGAAGCAGCACCTGATTCTGTGATGATGGGTACGTTACCGAAAAGGTCCAACGCCAATAGGTAGTAAAACGCTCGCACAGCTTTCAATTCAGAAACTGCTTTTGCGTTACCTTCTACCTGGGGAATTAATTGGTTAATAGTGTTGATTCCACCTTCGAAGATCCATCCCCACATATCATTGATCGGTCCGTGTAGGGTCGACCAGGTGTGACGGTGGTAGTTCAACCAGTTTCCTCCATCGTACCAGTCAGCACCACGGGTAGGCACCATCATTACGTCGGTGGTTACCTCGTGATTGTGCCATTGCCAGGACGCATCCCGGACGTTAGAATAAGCAGGACCCAAAAGCGCGGCCAACTGCTGGGGAGTGTTACCGAATCCTTCCTGAGGAATTACTCCGTATACTGACTCTTCCAGGTTGGTACAAGAAGCCATTGTGATAGCTCCCGCCAGGGCAAGATAAGTTAGTGATTTTTTCATTTTAATATGATTTTATGCTATTATTTCGTCTTAACAGACTGTTTATTAAAGATGTTTTAGGGAATGAAGAGTTTTCATCCCCCATTTTTTCTTAGAAAGAAAGATTTACACCCAACTGGAATCCGCGTGATTTAGGGAACTGCTGCTTGGTATAAATACCAGAGTTGCTGTTACCAGTGCTTAGCTCAGGATCAACACCCTTGAACTTAGTCAACACGAACAAGTTGTTTCCTGAAATGTATACCTGAGCACGGCTTAGTGTGTTTCCTTTCACTGGAATATTATATGCCATTTGGAAGTTAGCCAAGCGCACGAAGCTACCGTCTTCTACGAAATAATCGATTGATCCGGTACGATCATCTCTAATTGGTGAGTCAACTGCGCTCTTCAATGTATTTTCAGCCGGGATACGACCTACCTGACGATCGTACAACATGCGCTCAGCATTGTAGATCTTGTTTCCAAAATTTCCGTTTAGCAGAAAGCTCAGGTTGAAGTTTTTGTACGTAAAATTGTTGGTCATCGAAGCCGTTACTTTCGGTAAAGGGTTTCCGATGAACGTTCGGTCGGAAGCATTCTCATCAATTTTACCATCTCCGTTGAAGTCTTCGATAATATACTTACCCTGATCGTCGATACCTGTCACTTTCGCACCCCACAAAGCACCTACGGGGTAGCCCGGACGGATGATCGAGAAAGGCACGTTAGAAGTACCACGGGTAGCAGCTCCCAAATCACTACCGATGAAAATCGCATCAGATGCGATGAAATCTCCTTTTGATAAAGCAACTACTTCATTTTTCAAGGTAGCTCCCGCTACAATTGCCTGCCATTTAAAATCACCCTTGTCAATGATCAAACCATCCAATGATAATTCAAGACCCTGATTCCTCATCGAACCAACATTTGCCAGAATGTTAGGCACGATTGGACGAATAGACAAAGGAGCGCTGATACTATATAGAAGATCCCTAGTGTTACGTACAAAGTAGTCCATCGATCCAGTCAAACGATAGTTGAACAACGAAAAGTCAACTCCAGCACCATAATTTTCGTTTACTTCCCACTTTAAGTTTGGGTTCGGGTTCTGAACCGGGCGGTAAGAGGGCAGCCAGTTTCCGTTGTCATAATACTTCGAACTAGCTCCCAAAAGAGCCAATGTAGTATAAGGGGCAATACCTTCTGAGTTACCAGTCTGTCCGTAGTTTACACGAAGTTTCAGGTTGTCAATTGCGGATACGCTATTCAGGAACTCTTCATTGCTAAGGGTCCAACCAACCGAAGCAGCTGGAAAAACACCCCACTTATTGTTTGCTCCAAACTTGGTAGATCCGTCACGACGTATGCTAAATGTTGCAAAGTACTTCTCGCTAATCGCCGCGGTAGCACGACCAAAGAAAGAAACCAACTTGTAGTTAGACTGGTATGAACCAACGGCATCGTTGGCACGCTGACCCAATGCAAGACCAGCTCCGGAACCTAGGTTATTGAAGCTAATTTCGTCAGCAATGAAATTATTATTACGAGCAGAGAACGAGTTGAACGTTACGTCCTGGTAAGAATATCCACCCAAAACACCCAAATTCAATTTTCCAAGGGTCTTGGTATAGTTCACCGTCATTTCAATCAGCTTATCTTCGGTAGGACCACCGTAAGCAGGGCCTGTACTTCTTGATGCTAATCCCTGCGCGGCAACACCTGACTTGGGAACGCGGGTCAGATAGTAAGAACTCTGCTGATCCATACCTTTCAAGGCACCATTCACACCAAATACCAAATCTTTCGTGATGCTGTATTTCAGATTCAGGTTACCTAAATACTCAACTGACTTTGCCTGATTGGAAGTTCCATCGATCAATGCAACGGGGTTGAAGATCGAAAACTCGCCAAGGCGCTCAAAGTATCCAGCCTGTGAAGCAGTCTGGAATGCAGGATCAGTGGTAAAAACAGGATCAGTAGGACGATTAGTGATCGAATAGGAAAACGCTTCGTAGTTTACATAGTCACGATTGCCCAGAATTGCCGAAAGACTGGTAGAAATCTTCAACTTTCCGTTCAATGCCGTTTGGTCAAGGTTGATACGTGCACTGATACGCTCATAGTTTGATTTTTTAACAACACCCTGCTGACCTAAATAACCCAAGGAAGCACGATAGCTAAAATTTTCTGTTCCACCAGTGAAGGCAAGGTTATGGCTTTGAACAATTGCCTTGCGGGTAATTTCATCAAACCAATTAGTGTCAGCCTTTTTATCGTCAGCACCTACATTGAAACCAAATTTCTGGGTAGCAGCCCGGAACTCATCGGCATTCATGTAGTCAGGGGCTTTCGCAATCTGATCCACACCGACAAATGCATTGTAGTCAACACTTGCGCGACCACTCTTGCCACGCTTCGTAGTAATGATAATTACGCCGTTTGACGCCCGTGAACCGTAGATCGCCGCCGATGAAGCATCGCGCAGTACGTCGATTGATTCAATATCATTGGGAGAAATGTTCTGAATGGGTACACCTGGCACACCATCCACTACATACAACGGATCAGAACCCGCCGAAAGCGAACCCACTCCACGCAGACGAACAACCGCAGTTGCGTTGGGGTCGCTACCTGTCTGACTAATTACCAGACCAGCTACCTTACCCTGAACAGCTGCCAATGGGTTGGCGTTGAAACCGCTGTTAAAATCTTTACTATTAATACTAGAAACCGTACCAGAAATCTCTTTACGCTTCTGAGTACCATATCCCACTACTACCACTTCTTCAAGAGCCCTCGTATCTTCAGCAAGCTTAATATTGATGGTGGAGCGATTGCCGATAGGTATTTCCTGACCTACGTAGCCCACGAAACTAAACACTAATGTTCCGCTTGCGGAAGCGGATACGGAGTAATTTCCTTCTACGTCTGTGTTAGCACCACGAGTGGTACCTTTTACAGTAACTGCCACGCCGGGCATACCTTCTCCTTTTGCATCGGTTACTACACCCGAAACAGTAACATCCTGTGCCAGTACCATACCAATAGAAATCAGCAAAGCAAGTGCTGTTTGCCAGAGGCGGGTAAAGCCCACATGATCACGATTGCGACCAACATTGTAGGAATAATTCATCATAGGTTAATTGATTGATTGGTTAAACGATTTACTATTTATAGATAGATATGGATAAGTAATTTACGGGGAGATTTTGTCTAGTTAGTAAAACACCTATATGGAAACAAGCAACCTCTTTATTGTACTATTTACCACTAGGGGTCGGCAAATTTCAATAAATAGTTTCTATAATACAAAAAGTTAGAAAAAAAAAGATGATTATTTATGAGTATATCTGATAAGATGGGTTCTTTCGGACGAGATGTACTGAAAAATACATTTTTTTCACCAAAAAACTCTAACTGTCTGCGAATATATGCATATTTGCAGTTATAAAACAAGAAAAGTTTGCACAAATTGGCACTCCGAGTGCAATTTTCTCTAAGTTATGTTAAAAGATGAACGACAACACTGGATTCTGGATAAGTTGAATGCCCAGAAGAAAGTATCGCTAGTGGCCCTCAGTCAGGAGTTAGATGTATCCTACGACAGTATCCGCCGGGATATTATTGAGTTGGAAGAACAAGGGCTATTAAAGAAAGTACACGGTGGAGCTATATCTAACTCGTACCTACCCATGCGGGTGCGACAGGCAATGGGTATCCCCAACGGGGAGATTTCGGCTATCACAAAAAAGGCCCAACGCCTACTCTCAAACGGGCAGATTATCCTGATGGACGGTGGAACGACCAATCTCTACATTGCCGAGCAACTACCCCAAAACCTAGAAGTAACCATCATTACCAACAGTATTCCGCTGGCTACTTCGCTGGCTAACCACCCAAAAGTGGAAGTTATTTTGTTGGGAGGTACTTTCCATAAACGCTACCAAATCACCATGGGAAGTGAAACATCGACTCAACTGCAGCATTTCAAAGCAGACCTCTTCTTCATGGGTGTCGTGGGTATTCATCCGTTTTCTGGCCTTACGATCCGGCACTATGAGGAGTCTCAATTAAAGAGACAAATGATGGCCGTAGCTGACAAGACAGTGGTATGCGCCACCCCGGAAAAAATTAATACAGTTGAGGCCTATCAGATATGCCAGCTGTCTGACATCGATACAATAATTTATAGTACTACTAGAATAGTGTCCGAAACCTCGGACTGGCCCCCTCATTCGGTTCAATTTATTTAAAAACCTAAGAGCTTAAACAAGCTGTTCACTACTTTTGTAAGCAACAAAGTATCTTAGGCTAATACATAATGACAACATTGACCTCCGAAGTAGTACCTAATTTAGATTTGCTCGCTAGTCAACTCGACGGCGACCTCTTTCTCGATTCTACGGTACGTACCCTGTACGCTACCGACGCCTCGGCCTACCGGGAAATGCCCCTGGCCGTAGCACTGCCCAAGTCAGAAGAAGATCTCAGGCATCTCATCCGATTCGCCCGAGAAAATCAGATTTCCATTATTCCCCGTACGGCAGGTACTTCGTTGGCCGGGCAAGTAGTGGGAAGCGGTATTGTGGTAGATGTATCAAAGCATTTTACTAGTATCCTTGAAATTAACGCTGAGGAGCGCTGGGTGCGGGTACAGCCCGGTGTGGTGCGCGACGAGCTCAATATGGCTCTCAAACCCCACGGCCTGTACTTTGGACCGGAAACGTCTACTGCCAACCGTGCCATGATAGGCGGCATGGTAGGAAATAACTCCTGCGGCTCTAACTCAGTGGTGTACGGCTCTACTCGCGAACATCTACTGGAAGTAAAAACCTTATTGGCCGATGGGTCGGAAGCCGTATTTTCGGCCGAAAATGGCATGGCTGGCCTGAACGGGCTCTTGACTCCCGATTCTTCTTTGCAGACTACTATTTACAATAAAGTGGGTACGATGCTTTCTGATCGGCAAAATCAGGAAGAGATTCGGAGGAATTTCCCCAAAAAGTCAATTGAACGGAGAAATACGGGCTACGCGCTGGATATGCTACTGGACTGTGCACCATTTACCGCCGACGGTCCCGACTTTAACCTGTGTCGGCTCATTGCCGGTTCGGAGGGTACACTTTGTTTTCTTACCGAAATAAAACTGAATCTAGTACCCCTGCCACCCAAAACTCAGGGATTACTCTGTGCGCATTTCGACACGATTGACGAAACCCTGCGGGCTACTATTGTAGCCTTAAAGTATAGACCGCAAGCCGTTGAGTTGATCGACAGCTATGTATTGGAATGCGCGGCCAGCAATGCAGAACAGAGCAAGAATGCCTTCTTTGTAAAAAACACGGAGTCCGGTGAGTATCCGGCCATTCTGGTGGTGGATCTTTCGAGAGAGACTCAGGCCGAGGTAGAGCAGTTAGCCACTGATCTGGAAGCCGAACTCCGGGCCGCCGGACTTGGCTACCATTTTCCGCTGCTGTTTGGAGACGATACCAAAAAAATATGGACCCTCCGCAAAGCCGGACTGGGGCTGTTGGGCAATATTCCGGGCGACGAGAAGGCCGTGGCGGTTATTGAGGACACCGCCGTAGATGTACTTGACCAACCGGATTATATCCGGGATTTTAACGAGATCCTGCAAAAGCGTAACATGTCGGCCGTACACTACGCCCACGCCGGATCAGGCGAGCTACACCTACGACCGATCATCAACTTGAAAACTGCCAAGGGGCATCAGCAATTCCGAATGATTGCCGAAGAAATAGCTACTTTGGTTAAGAAGTACGATGGATCATTATCCGGCGAACACGGTGATGGTCGATTACGGGGTGAATTTATTCCTAAAATGGTGGGTGAGCATAACTACCAGCTGTTTAAGGAAATGAAGAAAACTTGGGACCCGTACGGTATTTTCAACCCCGGAAAGATAGTGGACGCGCTACCCATGGATACATTCCTGCGGTACGAAGCCGATCAGCAAACGCCCGACATAAAAACCTATTTCCGGTTTCCGAACCAAACGATTTTGCAACACGCCGAGCAATGCAACGGCTCGGGTGATTGCCGGAAGACCCAACTCAGCGGTGGTACCATGTGCCCCAGCTACATGGCTACTCGCAACGAAAAAGAAACCACCCGGGCGCGGGCCAACATCCTGCGCGAAATGCTAACGCACTCCGATCAGGAGAATCGCTTTGATCACAAGGAAATTAAGGAGGTCTATGATCTATGCTTAGCTTGCAAAGGGTGTAAAGGGGAATGTCCTTCAAACGTGGATGTGGCTAAATTAAAAATGGAATTTTTGCAACAATACCACGACGTACATGGTGTACCGTTCAGGTCGTGGTTGGTGGGCAATTTCGCTACCATGACCAAGCTGGCAAGCTATGTACCCTGGGCCTATAATCTAATTTATAAGAATAACTTCCTCAGGAGGATAGCCAATAGAACGGTTGGTTTCCACCCGGATCGTACCATGCCATTACTTCATGAGGATACACTTCGAAGCTGGTACAAAAGAATGCCCGCTGCTGCTTCGTCTACCGCCAGAAAGGTCTACCTTTTCTGTGATGAGTTTACGAATTACAACGACGTTGAAATTGGCAAGAAAGCAATCCTGACGCTTCAAAAACTGGGGTACGAAGTAATTATACCCAACCACGGCCCGAGCGGTAGGCCGCAGCTATCCAAAGGTCTGTTGAAGGACGCCAAAAAAATAGCTGACCTGAATGTATTGAGTCTGAAAGATATTATCTCAGAAGATACTCCTCTGATTGGTATCGAACCTTCGGCCATTCTCACTTTCCGCGACGAGTATCCAGATTTAGTCAGTGAGAACCTGATCGAAGACGCCCGGCGGATTTCAAAGCATGCCCTGCAATTTGATGAGTTCATTGCCCGGGAAATGGACGCTAAGCGGATCTCCAAAAATTCTTTCACGAAGGAAAAGCGAACCATCAAGCTACACGGCCACTGTCAGCAAAAGGCTATTGCAAGTATGGTACCTACCAAGAAAATGCTCTCGCTACCCGAAAACTATTCGGTTACCCTTATTCCGAGCGGGTGCTGTGGTATGGCCGGAAGCTTTGGCTATGAGGAAGAACACTATGACCTTTCCATGCAGATTGGTGAGCTAGTGCTATTCCCGGCGGTGCGCCAACAACCGGAGGACGTACTTATTGCGGCTCCCGGTACGAGTTGCCGGCACCAGATTCACGATGGTACCGGCCGTAAGGCGTTGCATCCGGCGGAGATATTGTGGGAAGCGCTAGTAATTTAACGTTGGATTTTGAGTTCTGAATTCTGAATAACTATTGATTCCTGACCGCGTAGCAAACTCAGAATTCAGAACTTGCCTACTATTCTTCCAGAAAATCCAGGTCTTTATCGTGGGTTTCGGCGATAGTGAGCGTGGAATAGAAACCAATGGAATAACATACTACTCCCACCAAAAAGGCAGACATTACTACCCCCATGGAAGGCTTGAAAGACAAAAACAAGAAGTTCATGGGAACCAATGCTCCGCGCACAAAATTGGGTACGGTGGTGGCGGCCGTCGCCCGGAGGTTAGTACCAAACTGCTCGGCCCCTACTGTCACAAACATCGCCCAGTAGCCAGTACCTAGGCCTAGCCAGCAGCATAATACGTATAGCGCTTCCGGAGTTTGAAAGCCTCCAAATAAAAATAGTAATACTCCCACCAGCGAGAAAGTCATCATGTAAGCAATGGCCTTTTTGCGGGACCGAAGCCCGTGACTGATAAAACCGCTCATTAGATCACCGACTGATATACCAATGTACCCCCACATAATGGCCAAACCCGGCTCAACGGGGACTACAATACCCAATGCCTTACCAAATTGATTACTTTGGTAGGCTAGAATACCAATACAAAACCAAGTTGGCAAGCCAATTCCGATGCATTTAAGGTACTTAATAAACCGGTCTTTGTTCGTAAAGAATGCAAAGAAGTTACCCCTTGTAATGAATTTATTCTTGGTGATATCTTTGTAAATACCCGACTCGATCACACCTATTCGCAATAGTAAAAGCATGATACCCAAGCCACCACCGATAAAGTAAGCGATAGTCCAGTCGCCGGATAAACGGACCGTAAAAGTACCTACCACGGCTCCGGTAAGACCCACCCCGGCGACCAGCGAGGTACCAATGGCCCGTAGATTTTTGGGCAAAATCTCCGATACAAGCGTAATACCCGCACCAAGCTCCCCCGCCAAACCTACTCCGGCGATAAAACGTAGCCATTTGTAAGCTTCTATTTTATCCATGAAGGATATTTGTGGAATTAGTCCGCAGACCAGATTAGCAATGGAATAAGTAATAATAGAGCCAAACAACACCGATAAGCGCCCCTTCTTATCTCCTAGGGTTCCCCACAGCAGGCCTCCCAAAAGCAGACCAATCATTTGATGATCCAGGATTTGAATACCTACTACATCCGCCTCCTCCATGGTAAGCCCCAACGCCATCAGACTTGGAATCCTGACAATTCCGAATAGTTGTAAATCGTAGATATCAACAAAGTACCCCAGCGCAGCGACAATGACGGGTAAACTAAATAAATGTTGAAAAGTGGTTTTCTCGGGTAGAGCGGAAGTTGACATAATTAGTTGAGAGAAAAGAGGGTCAAGAGAAAAGTTCATTTCCCGTAATGCTTCAAAGAAAACCAATAATAGTGGGCAAAAAAACAAAACCGCCGAAGTTTAATCCTCCGACGGTCGTTTCCGCATAGATTTTATTTCAGAGTTTCGTTTCTTCATCCGCTTTGTCGCCACCAGAGAAGCTTTGGTTGGTCGGGTTGGTTTGCGCGGCCGGGGTATCACAAACGCCTGCCGCAGTAGCTGATCGAACTTTTTAACGACCTTCTCCTTGTTGGCCAACTGACTCCGCTCGGTTTGGTGGTAAAGAATCAGCAAACCCTCGTTGGTAAGCTTATTGGCCAATTTTAACATTAGAAACTCTTTTTGCTCCTCGCTAAGTAGCGGTGAGTTTAGAATGTCAAAGCGCAATTCAACCTTCGTCTCAACTTTGTTAACGTTCTGTCCGCCCTTTCCACCGCTGCGGGCGGTCTGAAAGATTATTTCTGAATGTAGTGGTAGGGGATTGAACCCGGTATGGCGTATCATTGTGTTTTTCGTTTCGTAAAGTTTCAGGATTCATGGTCTTCCTGATTCGACCACAAAGTACCGGACTTTCTACTGTTTTATCAACTCTTCATAGTACCGGACTTTCTACTGTTTTATCAACTCTTCATTATGCAGTGAAATTTCTACCTTATATGACACAATCGATGCCTTTCGGACCTGGTGTTTGTCCGTTCAATAATCTTTTGAGCTTCCAGATCAAGCTTCACTATCTCGCCGTACCATTGAACTCCCCCCTTCTAAATAGTATGTTTCATAGATTCATAAGTAGTCGGCCGTAAATATGGATATAATTTTTATCTTGCGTCTATGCAAGGAAAGAAACGATACATCAGCCTGAGTGACGATCAGCGTGCGGCACTCGTATTGGGCCACAAGACGGGCAAGAAGGCCACCTTCCGCCT
>JBDNFP010000230.1:0-5738 GCA_041689775.1 Spirosomataceae bacterium | reverse complement strand
GGATGAGTATGTAGCATGACACCAATATAGCGAAATCAACCCATATAATCCATTACCGTTTATTTGAATAATTTATGGTCAAACGAGAACCGCCCCGGTCCCGTTAAAAAAATTGTAAAGTAGGGAATTAGGAAAACGATGGGGGGCTCTTTCGTATCAAAAGGATCGTCGCTGTGAATGATCAATAGGGCAACCAGCATCGTGAAAATCAATGGAGTTAAAACAGCCTTGGTATACAGTCCGGCTAGGAGCAGCACCGAGCAAATCAATTCCGCAAAGATGGTTAAAGCCAAAGTGAACTCTTCACAGAGTCCGAACGGATCGGCAAAGCCTTTGTCGCCAGCCATAGACCGTTCGAGCTTTGAAATTTCGTAGCGCATCATTAAAAGACTGGTACCTACGCAAAGGATGAGAATACCCCAATTTGCTGATGTTGGGAGAGTAAGAGGTTTAAACAGTCGTTGAAGCATGGGTGGTATTGCTAGGTGTTGTTGGCGAAAAATGATTTTTAGCGTGCTAGGCTTTTCCAAAATAACGAGTAATCATAGCTGTGGTTTGAAAAATAAGCAAGTATTATGAGAAATTGAATTCTGGCATTCAAGTAAAATTTTTAAAATCCGTACCTGTCCGGGATGAACTTTATGACTCTCCAACGAATCTAACTAGCCGTAAGGTACCCAAGAATAGTGATTTGTTCGATTGTCATTGGTCCTGTATCAATTCTGATAGGTTTTATAATTTTATCCGGAGATATGTATTCTTCTTATCAAGGTGTTAGGGCAGAATAGGCTTTGTTCAGAGCACTTACTAAAAATTGCACTATCCTAAAAAAAGTAGTATAAATATAATTATTTCAAGTTTTTTATTTTCAATGATACTGATTATCATTATTTTAAAAAAAATATATTGTACCTTTGAAAGATAAATTTAAATTAACACCAACACTATTATGGCTCTGACAAAACAATACTTGAAAAGTAAGCCCGTTTGTAAAGTCACCTTTTTGCTACCCGCTGAGTCAGTTTTAGACTCTAAGGAAGTTGCCGTCTTAGGTGATTTCAATGAGTGGAACGCTGAGGAAGCAGCTCCCTTGAAGAAGCAAAAAGATGGTTCATACAAAGTAACACTTGATCTTGAGCCGGGTAAAGAGTACCAGTTCCGCTACCTGCTGGATGGTACCATTTGGGTAAACGATACAGAGGCTGATAAGTATGTGCCTGCTGGTATTTCTACTGACGAAAACTCAGTAGTCGTACTGTAAAACTCAGAATTTAGGATTTTGAAAGCGATAGAACTTGGTTCCATCGCTTTCTTCGTTTTTTGGAGATACCCTATTTTTTGATCGCAAGAACCATTTATCAAAATATAAAGTTGGGCAAACGGGACTCGACATAAAATTTTATTCGTCAATTGCCCCTACTTGTGGCTTCAAATTCATAGCTTTATAAATTAATAACTAGCCGTTATAAACGTCTCGAAGTACTATCCTCGGTACTTTAATATAAATCTCAAATGGAATCTTAAGGTATGTTTAGTCACGTAGTGCGGGGGTTCAGGTACAAGTTTCAGGATTTGAAAACACTCTTGGCCAAGGCGTCACCACTTCGGTCGGGCGATCAGTTGGCCGGAGTAGCGGCAGCAAGCTACGAAGAACGGGTTGCTGCCCAGATGACCTTGGCAGATCTGCCGCTTTCTGTATTTTTATCGGAACCTATCATACCTTACGAAAAGGATGAAGTAACCCGACTGATCATGGATACGCATGATGCAGCCTCTTTTTCTGTGATTAGCTCCTATACCGTGGGCCAGTTTCGAGACTTTTTGCTATCAGAAAAAACCACCGGCGAAATTTTACAACAGCTAGGACCAGGGCTCACCCCCGAAATGGTGGCCGCTGTCAGTAAACTAATGCGGATTCAGGATTTGATAACGGTATCGGCCAGGTGTGAGATCATTACCCGATTTCGGAACACCATCGGTATGCGGGGACGGCTATCTACCCGCCTGCAACCGAACCACCCTTCGGACGATTACCGGGGCATTGCTGCCTCCATGATTGATGGTCTTTTTTATGGTAGCGGCGATGCCGTTATTGGTATTAACCCCGCCACTGACCACGTTTCGACCGTAGTCAGACTGCTCGAAATGATAGATATCGTCCGGCAACGATTTGATATCCCAACCCAAAGTTGTGTATTGAGCCACATCACTACTACCCTGAGGATCATGGAAACGGGTGCGCCGGTTGACCTAGTATTCCAATCAATTGGCGGTACGGAGGCGCTTAATTCCTCCTTTGGAATCAATCTAGCACTATTAAAAGAAGCACATGAAGCAGCGCTTTCCTTGAACCGGGGTACGGTGGGTACTAATGTGATGTACTTTGAAACCGGGCAAGGGGCGGCTCTTTCCGCCAATGCCCACCACGGGCTTGACCAGCAAACGTGTGAAGCACGAGCCTACGCCGTGGCCCGGGCTTTTGATCCATTATTGGTGAATACGGTGGTTGGATTTATCGGACCAGAATACCTCTACGACGGCAAGCAGATAATACGGGCCGGCTTGGAAGATGTATTTTGCGGGAAGTTGCTGGGCTTACCCATGGGAATTGATATTTGTTATACCAACCACGCCGAGGCTGACCAGGACGATATGGATACCCTCCTGACCTTGATGGGCGTAGCTGGGGCTAACTTTATCATGGGAGTTCCGGGAGCAGATGATGTGATGCTTCATTACCAGAGCACCTCATTTCACGATGCGCTCTACTTGCGCGGGGTTCAAGGATTACGTCCGGCCCCTGAGTTTGAAGCATGGCTACTCAACATGGGATTCTTTGACGAGAATTTTCAACCACTTGCCTCGAAATCCCGGCAGCGGTTTTTAGAAATGATGAACCCCTAGCGGGATAATTTTGAACAAATAGTACAAAAAGAAAAAGATGGCCGATCTAATACAATCTGACGAATGGGAATATTTAAGGAGCTATACGTCTGCCCGGTTAGCGCTCGGACGCACGGGCCATAGCTTACCCACCCGGCGTTTGTTAGATTTTTCGATGGACCATGCCCAGGCTCGTGATGCGGTCTATTCTGATTTTGACGTGTCTTCCATCGAGGCAAACCTCAAAAAATTAAATCTTCCGGTACAGTTCCTGCAAAGTAAAGCCGTTGATCGCCGGGAATACCTGCTACGCCCTGACTACGGCCGGGTATTAGCTGATGTATCGCGGGCAAAGCTCGAAGAATTACAGTATCCAGAAAATGAACTAAGCATTGTCATTGCGGATGGGCTTTCGGCCCGAGCCGTGAATACGCACGCGATAGAAGTAATAAAACTTCTTGTTCCAGAGCTTCACAAGTTAGATTGGCGGTTGGCTCCGATTAGCGTGGTAGAGCAGGGTAGAGTAGCTATTGCCGATGAAATAGGTCAAAACCTTACTTCCCAGATGGTTATAATTTTTATTGGAGAAAGACCAGGTCTTTCGTCACCGCATAGCATGGGGGCCTACCTTACCTACCGCCCCCGGGTAGGGCTAACCGACGAAAGCCGTAATTGCATCAGTAATATTCGCCCAGACGGAATTGGATATAGTTTAGCAGCCGAAAAACTGCTGTATCTCCTAACGGAAATGAAGCAGCATCAGCTAAGCGGGGTAGGTTTAAAAGACGATTTTGGTGGGTATTTAACGTAGTTTTTGGAGGGAGCCTTTCATCGGAAACTTCACCACTACTTTCCGTCCTGATACCTGTTCTAGCATAGGCACCAGCATCTTTCGGGCATTTTCCTTGGTTTGATCCAGAATACCCATATCCAGTGCCGATTGCTTAATTTGACGTTCCGCCTGACGATACCCCTCCTGTACCAGTTTAGCCTCTTCCATGAAAGCGTACTCGGTATTATACACTTTCGATAGCTCGTGGTCAATCTTAAAAACGCAGAGCTCAGGCTCGGGTAAATGCACTACCAAAGTATCTTGTCCCGGTTGTATGTCGGCAATATCGAGCTTCGTAAGGTCGATACACCCAATGGCTTCGCCCTGCACAATCAGAATCGCCTTGGAGTCGGGTAGCCACTGATTGATGATTTTCTGCTCGACTACATCCTTGAAGTTATACTGCACCAGTTCTAATTTGCCCAAAGAAGTGATTTCTTGCAAGACCATGGCTTGGGCAGTTTCCATTTTTTCTTCATCAGAGAACCAATCGGGAAGCCAGCTACGAGTACGGACATTTTCCCAAAGCGAGATAATGCCAATGATAAAAACCAGTAAAATAAGTAAACGAAGGAGTGTTCTCAGGAAATTCATATAAATAGTAACGAAGTAGCACGAGGGTCACGATGTACTGAAATCGAGTAAATCGGCTCGGATAGTTAAACAACATAAACTGTAATCCCTTAATTCCGGAGATCAGGAACGGCCTGACTTTTTCGTTGGGCAATGGCACTAACCATGATGAGTTGAAAGGCGTGATACAACATAATGGGTAGTAGTAATATACCTCCCCCGACCATCCCGGCAAATAGAACTTTTGACATGACAGCTCCCTGTACCAGCGATTTTTTGGATCCGCAAAAAAGTGCGGTAATACTGTCTTCCCGGTTGAAGTTGAGTGCTTTACATATCAGGGAAATGAGCATGTAAACCAGACAAAACAGTGATATCATGCCAATTGATAAATAAGACAAATCCAGCCAGCTTAGTTCGCTAAATAGCCTATTGGCAAATGATTCACAAAACGTAGTATAGACAATCAGGATGATTATGCCCTGATCGAAGTACCGAAGTTGAATCCGGTAGTTATCGGCCAACAATCCAAAGCGATTGTGCAGCAACATGCCTAGTACTACCGGTACTACGACCTGAATAATTAATTTGAGAATAACGGCCGAGAGGTCGAAATCGGAGCCGGAACTATGCATGACGACTCCGATCCAGAGGGGAGTAATGAAAACACCCATCAAACTGGAAATACTAGCGTTAAAAATGGCGGCAGGAAGGTTACCTTTGGCCATTGATACCATCACAACCGATGAGGAAACGGTGGAAGGTAAAGCGGCCAGAAAGAAAATACCGAGCCAAAGGAGTTGGCTTTCGTTGGTTTGAAAAAGCGGTTTTATAACCCAAATCAGCGCTGGAAATAGCAGAAACGTAGCCACATGAATGACCACGTGGAGGCGCGTGTTACTGAGTCCAGTCCGTAAATTAGCGAGGTTGAGCTTTAATCCGTAGAAAAAAAAGATGAACGAAACACCGTAGTTTGCTACCTTAGCTAGGGCGAAGGGCGAAGCGGATGTTCCGGGATATGGCCAGAGATAAGCGAGTACAATGCTGAAAATCAGGGCCATCAGAAAGCCATCCAAGCCAGCGCGCCGGGCAATAGCCTGAAAAGGTTTGAGGGGAGTACTTGTCGTATTATTCAATCGTTCAGCATAAAAATGAAAAGCAAAAAAAAGGATTTTCAACGGCATTTGAAATATTATTCTACTTGGGCCTTTCTAGTTCGGGTGTAGGACAAGTTATTTATGCTGCTTGTTTTATTTGGTTAAGGACTATATTCCATTTTCCGCTGTGCCTGGCGACCCTGAGGTTGGCGACCTGCTGCAGCCCATCGGGAGTCCACCTTTGCCCCGACTTTTTCAGCCGGGCTTGTATGACCTGTTTGTTTGCCGCCTCGATTGGCCCTGAGCCTATCAGGTAGCCTTTTTCTTGGAATGCCTTGTACCTCATGCGGTGC
>JBDNFP010000229.1:0-2430 GCA_041689775.1 Spirosomataceae bacterium | reverse complement strand
AGTAATGAGTTGATGAAAATACTGAATTTGGGAGAATCCTGGCGTGAGGAGGATGATCGTCAACTCAATGCACTTTACGATTTGATTGATTCCAAACACAAGGAGGAAAAAATCCTCATATTTACCCAGTTTGCCGACACGGCTAATTATCTCTACGACGCATTGGTGAAAAGAGGAGTAAGCTTGATTGAATGCGTGACCGGCTCAGACGAAAATCCCACCGCTACCGCTTATCGGTTTAGCCCGGTTAGTAACGGTAAGAACTATCCAAAAGGACAGGAGATAAGAGTGCTGATTACAACAGACGTGCTAAGTGAGGGCCAGAACTTACAAGATGCCCACATCGTGCTAAATTATGATCTTCCTTGGGCAATCATTCGTCTGATTCAACGGGCGGGACGCGTGGATCGTATTGGTCAGATGCACCATGAAATACTTTGTTATTCCTTTTTGCCGGAGGATGGAATTGAAAATATTATTAATCTGAGGGGGCGGCTTAGTCAGCGTATTCGTGAAAATGCCGAAACGGTCGGTTCCGACGAAGTTTTCTTTGAGGGCGATCCCATCAATCTGGCCGATCTGTACAACGAACGGTCGGGAATACTTGATAATGAGGATGAGATGGAAGTTGACTTGGCCTCTTTCGCATTTCAAATATGAAAAAACGCCGTTGATGCCCAGCCCGAACTGGCTAAGTTGATTCCTGATTTGCCGGATGTGGTGTTTGCTACCCGCCAAGCAGATCCAGAGCAGAAATTAAACGGCTCTATTGTATATACCAAGACGGCCAGCGATAACGACGTATTGGCCTGGGTAGATGAGCATAGCCAGATTGTCACACAGTCGCAGTATGAAATCCTCAAAGCGGTGAAGTGTACTCCCGAGGAACCTGCTCTGGAACGCTTCGATAAACACCACGAACTAGTGAAAGCTGGATTGGATCACATCCGCGAAACGGAAGCAAAAGTGGGTGGACAACTGGGTAAAAAAATGGGTGCCCGCTACCGGGCCTACAACAGGCTAAATGCCTACGCCACCCGCGAAATGGGTACAATCTGGATTACCGAAGAGTTGAAACGGGCGATCCAGGACATTTATGACTATCCATTGCGAGAGTTTGCCCGTGAAACCATCAATCGCCAACTCAAAAGCGGAATCGACGACGAAGAACTGGCAACTCTTGTCGTGTCCCTGCGTGAGGATGGTAAGTTGAGCATCATTACCGAAGAAGAACTTCATCAAAAAGAACCATACATCATCTGTTCAATGGGCCTCCGGGTCAAGTAATATGAGAAAGAAGCAATTTACTGATTACCTGAAATCGTTCGACTTCAAGACCCTCTTCAATGAATTAGGCTGGGATCATTTTGATAATAAGGTACCTGTGGCTGTACAGGAAGAGTTGTACCACACAACGGGTATCGCCCAGAAAAAGGGCTTTGTGGTTTTACATTGTCCACCCAAATCGAATGGGAAAATACCGGAAAGCAGTATCAGAAAGCAAATTGAAGGCCGGGTTACCAAAAATTATTACGAACACCTGATCATTTATACCGATCAGGCGCAAGCACATCAGATCTGGCAACTGGCTATCAAGGAAGAAAATAAACCACGGCAGGTACGTGAGGTGAGCTGGTATAGCCATCAGGAAACGGATATACTTTTTCAGCGTATGAAAAATCTGCTTTTTAGCCTTGATGAGGAAGATCACATCACGATTGTAGATGTAAAGCAGCGCATTTCCGAAAACTTTGCCCGCAACACCGAACAGGTGACCAAGCGATTTTATGATACTTTCAAAAAACAACACACGGGATTCCTGGATTTTATCAAAGGAATTGATGACAAGCTACCCAATAAAGAAAATGCTAACAAACAATGGTACGCATCTCTGATGCTCAATCGCCTGATGTTCTGTTACTTTATCCAGAAAAAGGGGTTTCTGGATCAGGATATGCATTACCTGCAAAACAAGCTGAAAGCCTGCGCTGAGCAGTCCGGAAAAGGGAGTTTTTACAGCTTTTACCGTAGTTTTTTGTTGGAGCTTTTTCATGACGGACTGGGTAAACCCGAAACAAAACGAAACGGAAAATTGCCCGTTGACCTGGGCAAAATACCCTACCTGAATGGGGGGCTTTTTGATGTGCACGAACTGGAACGGCAGTTTCAGGAAATTCAAATCTCCGACGAGGCTTTCCAGAAAATATTTGATTTTTTTGACCAGTGGAACTGGCATTTGGATAACAGCATTGAGGCTACCGGACGCGATATTAATCCCGATGTAATCGGGTATATTTTCGAGAAGTATATCAATGACCGGGCCTCGATGGGTGCCTATTATACCAAGGAGGACATTACCGATTATATCGGAAAAAATACCATCATTCCTTTCCTTTTTGACGAAACCGAACGGCTCTACAAGGAGGCCTT
>JBDNFP010000228.1:0-4939 GCA_041689775.1 Spirosomataceae bacterium | reverse complement strand
GTGATACCTGGACATGGAAACTCTTCAAGCCCTTACTAAACTCTTTCGGGTTTTCAGGACCGTTGAATCTATTGGTAGTGGCTACGGATGTTCCGGCGCTGATTGACGTTGACGACGATGGCGACCTGGATGTTATTACCTTTGAAATTCTGGGTAATTTTGTGGAGATGCACCAGAATATGAGCATGGAGCGCTACGGAGTACCCGATAGCCTCGAATTTGTGCGAAACGGTCTGTGCTGGGGTAATTTTGTAAAAGAACATTGCAATGATTTTAGTTTAGGGATCGATTGCGGCTCGGTAGAAAACCTAGGCGCTAAACCCAATGGCCGGATCATGCACGCGGGTAATGCCATCCTGATGCAGGACATGAACGGGGATGGCAAAAAAGATATGCTCATGGGCCACGTAACCTGTGATAACATTGCCCGACTGATCAATACCGGTACTAATAGAGTGGCTAATTTTACCAGCTTTGATGCGAATTACCCGGCTCAAAATCCCATTAATTTTACCATTTTTCCGGCGGCTTATTCCGAAGACGTTGACTTTGACGGAGTCAAAGACATTATCGCCGCACCCAATGTGTACGCCAACGAAGGTAATCTGATGGACTTCCGGTCGTCTACCTGGTACTACCATAATGCCGGCACAAATAATAATCCAGCCTACGAGCTCTGGCAGAAGAATTTCCTGCAAGATCAAATGATTGACGTGGGTGAAAATGCGGCTCCGGCCTTTTTTGATGTAGACGGTGACGGCGATCAGGATATGATCGTAGGTACCGGAGGCACCCGTGGCGAAACGGGTTTTCGAGCTGGTTTAGAGCTGCTTAGAAATGTAGGTACTGCCAAAGAGCCCCGCTTTGAGTGGGTAGCGGAGGAGTATCTGAAATTTTCCACGGCTATTCAGCTTACCCAAGTAAAACCCCAATGGGCTGATTTTGACGGAGACGGCGTAGCCGACCTTGGTTTTTCGGGTATTTCTTTCAAGGGACTTGAATGCCGATACTTGCCCAATAAGGCTGCCCGTGGAGAGGCTGTTCGCGTAGCGATGAATGAAGCCGAAATTATCACCATGCCCGCTGCAGTACAGGCCAATGATACCCCTTACTTTTACGATACCGACGGCGATGATGACCTGGACCTGATCGTGGGTAAGGCACAAGGTAGTATCGCCTACTATCTGAATACCGGTACAGCCAAGCAACCTGTATATCAATTACAAACTGAGAATTTAGCTGGGGTAAAGACCAATTTCGACGGCCGCTTTGTGAGCATAGCAGTCGCAGATATTAACCTCGATGGTCAACCTGATTTATTGACGGGCGATCAAACCGGAATGGTACGGGTGTTTCACTCGGGTGCGTGGGGCCAATGGAGCCGTCGGGATAGTATGCTGGTTAAAGTAGGCAACGAGGCTATTGCGCCCAAACTAGGAGCATATTTGCATACGACGGTGGCTGATTATACCGGCGATGGTAAGCCCGATGTCGCCGTGGGAACCCACGGTGGTGGCGTAAGGTTGCTCACCAATATCCTACCTGTGGTTATTACGTCGGTGGAGCCTGTTTTGACTGCAACATTTGTTGCCTATCCTAACCCTGCCGAAGGGTATGTGTATGTAAAAAGCCCTCAACCGGGCCTGCTCGATGTGGTATCTTATACCGGGGCTACGGTAAAAGTCAATATACTACTTGTTCCCGGTCTAGAAACGGCCGTTAATATTAGCGAATGGGCGCCAAGTTTGTATATTTTCCGGGTACGCTACGCTGATCGGCAGGAAGTACAGAAAGTGCTGGTGAAGTAACTAAGGAGATAAAATGGACTTTTGATCTGTTTTTCTTGTTGGTAATTTTTTATCGGTTGGCTTCAATAAAACGTATTACTTCATCGGTATATTTTCGCCATTCATTATTCATTGGCGAATGCCCCGACTTTTCAAATAGTACTATTTTTTTGGATGTAGAACTAACGGAATAGAAAGCATCGTATGCTAAGGATGGAGGAACGACAAAGTCATATTTACCCGCAAGTACCAGTACAGGAATTTTTACTTTATATAATTGGTCTGTCAACGCAGTAGCTTCCACCTCCTTTGAAAGCAATGAATTAGTGGCATTACCTATTAAATAACTGGTAAGGGGATTGATTGGTCCAAAAAAGAATGAAGACACATTGCCCCCTTCTTCACCCTTCTGCATAATGCCGTCTTCAATCAACCAATCTTCAACTTCAAAGGCTTTTTGGTTCAGTTCCAGCGATTGACTATCACTTATATTGTTTCTATCAATTTCGGACACCCAATCCAATATATTTTCCCAGTTATTGGTGTTGTTCCCAAGTGAAATTTGCTCCTGTGCAACGCTTTTGAACATCTTGGTAGCCTCTTTATCATTTTTAGGGTTATCATGGGCCCCGTTGGATTCAATCCATCCTTTCAAATTATATTGGAGATTTGCTGTTGTTACATATTTGGCAGTTAGTGTTCCACCCCATGAGTGGCCCAGTGCAAAAATGTCACCGTCGTCGCCATATTTTGCTTTTAATACCTTTACCACAGCATCCATATCACTCACCATGGTATCTACTGTAACGGAAGACGCATCGTATTTTCCCTGGCTCATTCCTTGCCCTCGTTGATCCCAATAGGCAACGGCATACTTCTTTTCCAGATCAATACTCCAAAGCCCATCTCTATATTCTAAGCCATTTCCGCCCGGTCCTCCGTGGACAATTAGTATGACTACTTTTGAGCTGATGTTACCTCGCATATAAACTGGCATATCGGCCCCTTTATTCCTGACATAGAAAGTATGATCTAATCTTTCTGCATCTTCATATACTTCGCAAGAAAGAACAATGAACAGGATTGGTAGCAAGCGTAAATATCTCATTTTACAATTGTTCTAATTTTATTGGCATTGATTCCCCAGCCCCGTATTATACGTAAACCAAGTTCTACGCTTAATTCAACGCTCATACTGGCATTATAGTCGACTAATAAGTTGCTATTAAGCTTTGTAAATACCGAGATAGGACTCGGGTCTTGTTTGTTGAAACGCTTCCCCAAGGATAATGAAACGGATGGAGAGAAGTACCCTCTTGAAGATGCGCCTACATTAGTAACTGCACCGTCTTCCATTACGTCCCAGGTATCACCCGCATTATATCTTTTGAAATAACCCACCCCTACGCTGATCTCCCTGTAAAATAGATTTTTACTATATCTTCTCCATGCTAAATCAGTGGATGCTAGTAAGCCGTTGTGGGATGCGTTATGGGTATAGTAAGATATCGCGGGGGTAACGAGTAATACTTTTCTAATGGTCTTGGTCCTTCGTCTTTTTTCTTTTGTTTTCTCTATCATAAATAGATTCCAGTCAAGACCCATTTTTATACCCGGATGGGTGAGGAAGTTACCATAGTATGAAACATAAAAGGGTAAACCACCTGATTGAAATCTTTGATCAATTACTTTTGTGGGTTGCTCTTGGGCGGAGCTTCCAAAGGAAGCTATAAGTAGCATTAATAGCATTAATTTCCTCATATATGTCTAGTTGAAGGGTCAGTTGATGTATTGGCTTGTTCTGGTTATAAAGCTACTAACTCAACGTTCTTGGTGAAATAAGGAGAAAACAATCTACACTATTTTATACGGTAGGTTTTGCCAATCAACGTAAGAAAGCTAATGTTCTGGTTCGAAAATTGATATATTCTTATCCGTTGACTCTGTTAATACAGCGTAGGAATTTGGTTTGATTCCCAGCAGATAAGGTACCTGCTTCATGATGAAGTGCTTCACCTTGACCTTGAAGTAGCTGAAACTATTCTTAGGATAAATTTGAGAGAGTACCTCATCATGGTATAGATAAGGTCTGTCTTCTAGTACGGTAAAGTTTTCGGACTTTAACAGAAACCTGAACAAGGAAGGGGTATAGATATTGATATGCCCGTAGGAAAGAAAATGCTTTATTTTCTTGTCGACATAAAATGAGAAATCAATGGGTACCTCAAAAATCTGATACTTGGATATTCGTCTGATTTCCCTCAACAGGATTCTCTCGTGTTCAACGTGCTCTAATACGTGAGAACAAACCACTAAGTCAAAGTGATTGTCGTTGTAGGGGATTTTGTACCCATCAAAAAGCAGAACCTCTTTCAGGTGCTCAATAGTCTTTGATTTAACGATATCTACTCCACTCGAAGAGATTTCAATACCATGAAGATTTTCGGAGAATTCCCATTTCGAAAGCCAATACAGGATTGAACCCTCTCCGCAACCTACTTCTAAGACAGAGTCAAATTTTATTTTCCGGGATAATTCAACGATATTTTGTGCTTTGAATTTAGCACCAGTCATTCTCCATTGTACCGAAGAATCATCATATTGACCTGTGTATGCTTCTTGAATTTTTGAGGATACCTCCATTGCTTTTCTGATTTGTACGGTACAGGTACCTTTAGTAGTAATTTTTACGGGTATCCGCCAAGTGGTATCTTAGGGTAACCATAGGGCAATTGAATCCAAAATAATAAACTTAGGGAAGGCTAGCGTTTTGTTTTAACAACCTACTGATTCAAATGGTAATATTATAAACTTAAGATTGTAATCTAACTTTTCTTGTCCACTCCAAAAAAAGCTCGTTATCAAGGTAGACAACGAGCTATCATAATGAGCCTCCTACAAGACTTGAACTTGCGACCTACGCATTACGAATGCGTTGCTCTACCAACTGAGCTAAGGAGGCACTAGAGTAGCAAATATACAAATCAAAAACAGATTAAAAATAGCCCGGACTGGGTGTATTTCAGTTTTGTCAAGCAGCATTCTTACACACTTGAATGACCGTCTTGCATTGATTACTAAGGTTACATGCTCTAAGGTTAAGGACATTTTGAGCATTTTTTATTGTCCATCTTTGTCCTGAGAGTTTAAGC
>JBDNFP010000227.1:0-13336 GCA_041689775.1 Spirosomataceae bacterium | reverse complement strand
TCAAGTAATAAACGCAACGGTCGTTTAAAAAAGCCCGGCAGCCCTGATTTGGGCCATGGCCCAAATCAGGGCTGCCGGGCGGCGTCAGAAAACTTCATACTTTTGGGTCGCCAAACTCAAAAGAAGCATGAGCCATCCGCGCGGGCGGCCCCGTGACACTGGAATAAAGGTACCAAATTTTCGAATTGCTTAGTGCAGGTCAAACACAATGCAAAATTGCCGATCAGCTAGGCATCCATAAATCAACAGTCAGCCGGGAGCTAGCTCGTAACAGCGATGGCCGTAGCGGGGCTTATCGACCCGAGCAGGCTCAACGAAAAAGGGACGAGCGGCAGAAGTCAAAGCCCAAGAAAAGGCGCTTTACGGTTGGCATTGAAGCGTACGTGAAGGGCAAGCTAGAAATGGACTTCAGCCCTGAACAGATCGCTGGAGAAGCCAAGCGGCATGGGATCGAATGCGTCTGCGCTGAGCGGATTTACCAGTACGTGTGGACCGACAAGAAGCGGGGCGGGCGGTTGTACTGTCCTTTGCGGACTAAGGGGAAGAAATATGCCAAACGGGGCAGTTTGAAGGGAAAAAGGGGCCAGATCAAAGATCGTGTCGACATTGACCAGCGTCCGAGGATCGTTGAGCAAAAGCAACGGGTGGGCGATATGGATCTGGTGATCGGCAAGAACCATAAAGGGGCCCTGCTGACGATCAACGATCGAGCCACAGGGATGTTGAAAATGGGCTATGTGGAAAGCAAGGAAGCCGCCGTTGTGCAGGCCAAGGCTGTCGAGCTGCTGGCCGACTGGAATCGGACCGCCGATGCGGGCACTCCTTCACACCGTCACAACCGACAATGCGGGGCGGCCCGTGCCGAAAGGAGTTTGCCTACCACAAGAAAGTATCGGAAGAACTAGAAGTAGACTGCTATTTTGCAAAACCCTACCACAGCTGGGAGCGTGCCGGCCGGCCGGTGCCGAGCCAACGAAAATTTGATCGGATCGCCGTTGCGACGGGCTAGTCAGGCAATACTTTCCGAAAGGAATGAATTTTGACCGTATCACGGAACAGAGAGTTAGCGAAGTCGTGGACATTTTAAACCAAAGACCCAGGAAGAGATTCGGGTTCCGATCACCCGATGAAGTTTTTCAAAACGCTACCCTAAATAGCCAGGGTGTTGCATTTATTACTTGAATCCACCTTTCAATACTTTCTGTTTCCTCACAAGCTCAAACCCAACGTTGGGCGTTTGGTTTCAAGGTAGGCGAACCGACCGGACTGAACATTAGAAAGTATGGGGAGAGAAATGCCTTGGATATTACCGTAGGCACCTACGGAGGATTAATTGCTAAAAACCGCGTGTATCGGAAAGGGGAATATCGCTCGGTCGGATATATGGCCAATATCAGCTACATCTGGTATGCCCCGATCCTGAATAATTGCATGATAGCCTACGCCGGAGCGGGTGGGCAAGTCAACTCCCGACACTATTACCTTGATCAGTTAAGCAGTGTGGATGCCTATTCACGTACTATATCGTTTGGTCCAACTGCTACTGTTGGCCTGGAATACTTTTCGAGGGCCAAGGCATCGTCCTTCTTTTTGGAAGGAGGAGGTTACGCGGAATTACTACCGGGTTTCCTGTTTGCGAGCCCACAGATTTCTTTCGGGATCAGGACCAATTTCTAGTGGTCGGATTCATCAGAAGTCGACCACTCTCCAATAGGCCTTCTTGGGTTGCAGATTTTGGTCGAAGAGTAATGGGTAGTCTTTACGGCCTTTAACCGGAAAATTGTCCAGCCAGGAATGACGGTCAGATATATTCCAGAAGGTAACCCCCGAAATATTCTTTTTATTTTTCCTTAGTATTTCCATGATCAACGCGTACTGATCGGCTTGCTTTTGTTCTTTTTCCGCGGTAAAGGTAGTAGTGTCGCTAGCCGTAAGCTCACGGCGCGATTCCCCTTTATCGTGGATGGAGATATCCAATTCTGTGAGCTGGACAGTGAGCCCCAAGCTCGCAAATTTTGTGATCGTATTTTCGAGTTCGGCAGCGATTGGGGTGGTGACGGACCAGTGACCTTGCATGCCAATTCCGTGGATAGGTACTCCCTTATCGAGCAGACCCTTCACTAGTTGAAATATGCGTTCACGTTTACCGGGGAAAATGGTGTTGTAGTCATTATAAAAAAGTAGGGCATCCGGGTCAGCCGCGTGGGCGTATTCGAATGCATTGGCTACATATTCTTCTCCTACTATTTTGTACCAGTTGGTATTTCGGTAGATAGTCTCGCCTGGTGCATCAACGATTGCTTCGTTGACTACATCCCAAGCGTATACTTTGCCTTGATAACGGCCTACCACCGCCTCAATATGCGTTTTCAAGCGTTGAAGAACCACTTCTTTACCAGCGGGCTTTCCGTCCTCGCCTTCAAAAAACCAGTCGGGGGTTTGGTTATGCCAGCATAGGGTATGACCCCTTACTTTCATGTTGTTTGTCATGCCAAACTCCACAATCTGATCAGCCGGTCCCCAATTGAATTCCTTTTCTTTGGGATGGATGGGCTGGGGCTTCATGACATTTTCGGCCGTAAGACTGCTGAATTGTTTCTTTATTAATTCAGCTTCATCCCCAACTTTTAGAGCACCGGGAGAAACCGCCACTCCTATGGGGAAAAAGCCACGGTAATAGTCTTTGAGTCCTCGTTTATCCTGCTGAGATACCTGTTGCCCTTTGGCGATGAAGAGTGAGAATAAGAAACACGACAGCAGCAGAATCTTTTTTACCATGGTAATTACGTTGAAATCGTTTCGACGATAGAAAAGAAACGGAGTGTCCTTGATATACTCAGTCCTTTAACTTTCCAAATGACTCCTCCACATCCTTAAAGCTCTTTCCGGCAATTTTGGAGCTCTCCTCTTTCTTGACGGAGCCATTCCTAATAGCATCCACGATAGCACACATGGCGAGACGACTATTGACGTACTGCTTGTAAAATTCCTCACTCACGGGGGTACGGTTGATGGCGAGCTTATCGACGGTTGCCTTCAACGAAGATGAAATATTGAGGGGGGTATTATTGTTGTTTGAAGCCATTCGATCTAAGGTAGTGGCATCGGTTTGGGCCGAGATGGAAATCTGTTTAGCGATTTCTTTTTGTCTTGTAGGATCAAACTGCTTACTGGCATACAGCCATTGTATTTTCTCCAATGGGCAGGAAGTTTCCATCGTCGTGGCATTGGGTTGTGCACCAGTCGATTGATTATCAATGCGGGCATTGGGTGTGGAGGTGCTTTGGTTCCGAACCGGCGTGGTAGTGGCACACTGCGTAAAAATTAGTAGTGAAACCAGAACGGTGATATTTTTTATGATTTTCATAGCGATTCATTTGAATGTAAACGGTTTGATATTTTTTTCCCAAAGTTTAATCAAGGAAAATAATTGTGCCGGAAAGCCGATGGGTAGTTTTAAAAAACAAAAAAACCTGTCTCCATACGAAACAGGTTTTCCTAAATATCCCTCCTCTAAATTAGATTTTGAATTCAAATATAGAAAAAATGTTGTCTAAAAGGCATGACAATTTATTAAACGTGTAAATCGATTCTTTTTATTAGGCGGAAAGCGCAAGGATAGACTTGCGGGTTTCGTTGATAAGTTTCACTTCTAACTGCTCAAAAATTATTTTATGAGGGTAATGCCCTTGTAACGATATTTTTATAGTTTGGCTAGCATCTAGTTCATTAGCGATCTCTTCGGAAAACCGGGTGGGTACAAACCCTATTTTGAAACGGCCACAATAAATGGACACAGCAAGCGGATCATCGTTAGGAGTAGACTCCCGGCACAAGCGGAAATGAGAAATATGCGTAATGAATCCTTCTGATAGAGCCTGCTGGTAATCGTGGTAGAGTAGCCCAGCCACAAGTACCACACGGGTGTACTGTTCCTTCTTCCTGATTCTGTTAAGTTCCTCTTCTATGGGGTTGATGGTAGGTGTTTTGATATACTTAATTATCCGGTATAAAACTACCGATGCTGTAAAAAGCAACAAGAGAACCAAGTATATCATTTGTAAAATTACAGACTTTCTTACAAATGAATGAACTTCTGACGATATTTGCAATGTCCAGCGTTGTTTAATTTTATGTCCTTTATGTTCATAAATAGTAATAAATTGTAACCAAAAATAAACTATTAGTAGCCAACTAAGGCGGACAAACTGGCTGTTTCTTACCGAATGGATTACTTTAAAAAGCAACTTGAATTACTTAGCATAGAGCGGGAGGAAGATCGCCTTAACTATCAACTACTCACCAAGTCAACTTCTGTTTCAGAGCGTCGGGCCAATGGATTAGCTTGGTACCCCATTGCCATACGGGGTACCGAATTAGGTCGAGGAGAGTACCTGACCGTGGAGCTAGAACGCACCACCCATCATGATATTTCCCATCAACTTAGGTCGGGGATGCCAGCGGTGTTGTTTTCAAATCATAATCCTCAGGAGGACAGAATGGAGGGTACTATTAGTTTTCAAAACTCTAATCGCTTAAAGATTGCACTCCGAACGGACGAACTTCCTGATTGGTCAAGAGACGGAAAGTTGGGAATTGAGCTGCTTTTTGATGATAATAGTTACGATGAAATGATTGCGGCGCTCAAAGCAGCGCGGGTATTGGGAGCTGATACCGCCGCGGGTAGACTTGTGCGGATTTTGACGGGAGCCGAAATTCCTTCTTTCAAGGAGGACGAATTGATCTTACCTACTTCCAAGCTAAATAACTCTCAACAAATAGCGGTTCAAAAAGTATGCACTGCCGATGATTTGGCCATTGTTCATGGTCCTCCCGGTACGGGCAAAACGACCACACTGGTACAAGCCATCAAAGTCTTGGTAAACCAAGGCGTATCGCCCATTTTGGTGGTAGCACCCAGTAATACAGCCGTTGATTTGTTGACTCAAAGACTTTCCGAAGAAGAGATCGACGTGGTGAGGGTAGGTAATCCGGCCCGGGTTTCGGATGAGTTACTAGCCAAGACCTTGGATAGTAGATTGGCAGAGCATAGCGCCATGAAGGAAATCAAAAAGCTGAGGAAACAAGCCAATGAGTTCCGAAATATGGCGCATACCTACAAACGTAATTTTGGAAAAGCCGAACGAGACCAGCGAAAAGCTCTTTTTGACGAAGCTCATAAAATATTGAAGGAGGTTAGCCGACTGGAACAGTATGGTATTGATGATATTCTGGGCAAAGCCCAGATCATTACGGCCACGTTGGTTGGTTCCAATAACTACACCATCAGGAATATCAAGTATCAAGCCGTGGTTATTGACGAAGCCGGACAGGCCTTGGAGCCTGCTTGTTGGATACCGATCCTGAAAGCACCAAAGCTGATCATGGCCGGGGATTTTTTTCAGTTACCACCCACCATCAAATCCACCGAAGCAGCCCAAGGTGGCCTAGCTACTACCCTAATGGAGAAATGCGTGGTGCTGTATCCTGATTCGGTCGTGCTACTCGAAGAACAGTATCGGATGAACGAAGCTATCATGGGATATTCTTCGTCGGTATTCTACGAAAACCGTTTGAAGGCCCATGAATCGGTGGCACAATACCGCGTACTACCTGAGCAAGAGCCGCTTATGTACCTGGATACTGCCGGTTGTGGTTTTGAAGAGAAACTGCAGGGCACAAGTTATACTAACCCCGAAGAAGCAACTTTTTTATTCAACCATTTGACCAAATTGATTGCTGATATCCGGGCAGTATATCCAACGGATGAATTACCCTCTATTGCGGTAATTTCTCCTTACAGACAACAGGTTTTTCTGATGCAGGAACTGCTAAGCCACGCCCCCGAGTTAATAGCCTATGGTCCGGGGCTTTCCGTAAATACCATTGATAGTTTTCAAGGGCAGGAAAGAGACGTGGTGTACATCAGTATGACGCGTTCCAATGATAGGGGTGGCATTGGTTTCCTATCAGACATTCGACGCATGAACGTGGCCATGACGAGAGCCCGCAAAAAACTGGTCATCGTTGGTGATAGTGCTACTCTGGGGCAATTCGGTTTTTACTCCGATTTTATTGAATATGCCGAAACTAAAGGCGCTCACCACAGTGCCTGGGAATTCATGGCCGACTAACTCTTCAACCAATAATTATTCTCGCTCCTGCTCCACAATGGCCACCAATCATCCTCCCTGCTTACAGGATAGAGACAAAGCTTCTACACTCTCGAAGGCCTATTCTCAATGAAGCCATTTTGTTGGCGATGTGTGGAGATGGCATGGTTTTTTAACCATTTCAATTGTTTTAAAACTACATTGATCTTCGGGCTTTTGAACACCTTGGACTAGTACTGTTCCTCACTTCTTTCTGACGCTACTTTCAGAATCCGTTCTCAAAAGATTTTTTAAGGTCATTTCGTGCCAAATCCTGCAGCCTAGATACGGTGCGGGTCATTATTATATCAACAATTTATTTTTATGCACAACAAACGACCATTCACACTATCCATCCGGATTTTATTGCTAAGTGTCCTATTCTCAGGGCTATCGACAATGGCAAATGCCCAGGTAAAAGGAATTAGTTATACACTTTCGCCCATCGCCGAATATACTTTTTGGGATGAAACTACTGGTATTAGTAATGGATACCTCGGAGGCGGACAACTTGGCTTCGGCTTTGGCGAATTTGTGGAACTCCGTGCCACCTACCTTCAATCATTCAATCTGAAAAGAGATTTCAGCGCACTTTCTGCGGATGGGTTACGGACCGCCGTGCTGGATACCCAAAATATAGCCATCCAACGCTGGGGAGGGGATTTGAAAATTAATTTAAGCCAGGGAGGAATCGTGCCTTATCTCACGGTTGGTACAGGCGTGCAAACAATCGACCCTGACAGCCTGAGTCGTTACAAGAATATTTATTTTTCCGTCGGAGGCGGTTTACAGTTCTCCGTGGCCGATCGTTTTACTTTCGGTGTACAGGCGGTTAACACATCCTTTAATGACTCTCCGGCCCGGAGCCTAATGAGTGATGCCGAGCGGACAGCCAATGGGGTCACCGAGGCTGATTATCCAAACGAACTACTCAAAAACTGGTCGGTGCGGGCATCCATGATTTTTTATCTAGGAGGTCGTCGCCCCGGTAGTCTTACGGAGGCCGATAAAGCCTATCTCAATAACTTTTCTTCCGGGGTTAGTTTACCGGTAGAAATTACTGCCGGACAGCTGAATTTTGGAAAGAGCTTACCCTACGCTAGCACCCGTTACGTTGGAGTTAGTTCTGGTTTTAACTTTGGTCCCTACGTGGGAATCCGTGGTTTTTACTGGCGCGGAATGGAAGATGGCTACTTTTCTACCTTTGATAAGTTAGCGGTCTACGGTGGTGAGGGAAAATTTAAACTATCAAACGGTCAGGGCTTGACCCCGAACATCAGCGTGGGTGGTGGTGTTATTGATGCGCTGGAAGGCTATCAGGTAGACGGCGTAGCCCAAAACCTAGATAATAAATCCTTTGTTTCGGGTGGTTTAGGCCTCGATTTGCCCTTCTCCCGCGCTCTAAAACTTTCAGCCTACGCCAAAGCACTTCTTACTTCCAATAGCTTACTCGAACAGACGACCAATCCTGATGAACTAACGACTAGTTGGGCCTACGGACTGAGCATAAACTTTGTATTGGGAAATGGTGCCAAATCCTCCACGATGGAAGCAGAGTCAAATTCCTATGATGAGGTAGTTATGGATAATCTGCAATCCGAGAAAAGAGGCAGTGAAGACTTAAAACGTGACTACGAAAATAGAATCAGGAAATTAGAGGAAGAAATTATTGCGGCGAAAACTGAGGGTAATGCTACCGCCGAAAGGCAAAAAGGAGCTGAAAAGGTGAAGACGGAAAAGAATGTAGAAAAAATAGTAGCCGTTCAAAACAAAGAGAAAGCGGCCAATCAAGAAGCCTATCAAAATAAAGACGCTTTGTTGCTGAGTATGAATCCGACCGAATTTAGAGCAATGATTGATGAGATTAAAGCCTCAAATGAGGAATACCAAAGTGAGGTTCGGGAAAGTCTGCAAGCCTATCAGAAAGCAGAAAGGTCTGGCAGAGAGCAAATCGGAGAAAGATTGAATACCATTGAGATGAACCTTGACTCGGTGCGGAACGATAGAGTGGAGGTAGTCCAGGTAAGCGATACGCTGTCCATCAACCGTAATTCAGCCGCTTTACGGGGTTCGATAGTTGATTTGAAGAAAGCGAATGAATCTTATCAGGCTCAGATGCAGAAGCAGCTGGAATCACTTGATAAGAACGATAAGCAAAATACAGATCAGTTAAATAAGCGCCTTCAAGGATTGGAGCGGACCATTGAAAAGATGGAAAAAGACAAGCAAAAAGATCAGGAGAAATTTAGAAAAGAAGTACTGGATGGTCTTGACAGCTTGAAACAAGGAATGAATAAGGTAGGTTCGGTGCCCGTGATGAGTGCACCGGTCGGTGAAGATCGGATAGTAACGATGCCATTGGAAAACTACCGCTCAGGCGATCAAATGGCTTACGAAAGTGATAATCTGGCCTCCGATGGATTTTTTAATCGATTTAATTACGACGGTGTTTCTGTTTTGGGTGGATTTAACTTTGGTGATGCTACTACCCTTAACCTCGGGTTCAGAGGTCACTACCGCTACCAGGAATCCAAGTTTTTCCTGATGCCTGAAACATTCATTGGTTTCGGAAACTCATCGAGCTACGGAGTACTACTCAACGCTGTGTATGCCATTGAATCGGATAAATTAAAAGACTTCTCTCCGTATATAGGAATTGGGGGCGGTTTGCTGAAGATTGGAAATGAAAACGTAAAGCTGGGTTCTAACATTGTACTAGGAGCCAACCTTTTCAAGGTAGCAGGTGGACGATTCTACGTAGATGTAGCGGGTCGTAACTTGTTTAAGAACACCCAACTATCGGCGGGTTATCGCCTACCGTTTTAAATACTAAATGTCTGATTGACGGCTGACCCCTGCGGGACCTCCGGGTTTTGTGGGGGCTTTTCTTCAATAAAGGTAAAAAATCTGAGGCTGGAAGATCACCCACCCCAGATTTAAATGTGTGGAGGTACTTCACCTCATCAGAATATCGAAAAACCAACCGTCGCCTGCCATAGATTACTTTGACGGCCAAACTGGGTGGCTGTATTTTGGTTGCCATACTGAATTGATACTACATCATTAAGGTTGCCCTCGTAGCGTACATCAAGACTCAAACGACCCAAGTCAAGGCCAACTCCGGCTTGGTAGCCAAACGTAACGTTATTGTTATATTCATCCTGGGCGTTTTCGCCGGTATAGTTTCTGAATGAGTCGCCGATCTTACCGTTATTAGTTAGTCGAAGCGAGGCCACCGGACCTACGTTGATGCGAAATACCTTGCCAATACGGCCACCAATCAGTACGGGGACGTCAAAATTAGAGAACCGGACGTCAACCTTTCCTTCCTCATTGGTAAGGCCGTCTTTGTAAGCATTGAAGGTTCCACCCTTTTGGGAGAAAAGAAACTCGGGTTGGATATAAAAATTCCGACCAAAACGCATGAATACACCACCCACAAAACCCGTGGAGCGGTTGCTGTTGTCTTTAAAGTTAAACGCGGAACCGCCGGAACCGAGCGATAAATCATTACCCCGGATGTTAGATAAGTTAACCCCGCCTTTGAGGCCAAAGCGGAAGAAGGGATCTTTCTGAGCAAAAGCACTAAAACTAAATAGAGTGACAAATACGACGATGAATGTCTTTTTCATAAATAAAGGATATTATTAAACAATGGAGAATGCTTGAAAAATGGGATACCAGAGCCGTAACCGCAGGCAATTTGTTTGAAAATAAATAAACTGGGTAAATTTGTACCCGGTTTTGAACTAAAAGTTTTACATAGCACAGGAGATTTCTATGAATGGATTTGGTACTGATTATTGACTTATGACATCGTAACGGTAATTAACCCCCACCTAGTGTTTATTTTCTACCGTTCTATTGTGGTTAAAAACGCTAATTTTGCACCCGATCTTGTAGTATGCAATTGATATTAACTACTATTAACAAAACCAATACCCTAGCATGAGTGAGTATAACCACCGTGAAATTGAAAAGAAATGGCAGAATTTCTGGGATCAAAACCAGACAAACTGCGTCGCAATAGATCCGGAAAAGCCTAAGTTTTATGTTTTGGATATGTTCCCGTATCCTTCCGGAGCTGGGTTGCACGTGGGGCACCCGCTCGGGTACATTGCTTCAGATATTTATTCACGATACAAGCGGTTCAAAGGCTTTAACGTGTTGCATCCCATGGGGTTTGATAGCTTTGGTTTGCCGGCTGAGCAGTACGCTATTCAAACTGGGCAGCATCCGGCGGTAACAACCGAGCAGAACATTACCCGTTACATCGAGCAGCTAAAAAACCTGGGGTTTGGCTACGATTGGAGTCGCGAAGTCAGAACCTCCGATGCCGACTACTATAAATGGTCGCAGTGGATTTTTATGGAGTTGTTTCGGAGTTGGTACAACAAGGATACCGATCAGGCCGAACCCATCAAAATGCTGATTGCCAAATTCGAAAAAAGTGGAAATACTTTGGTAAACGCCAATTGTGACGAGGATACATCAGTTTTCACGGCGGTAGAGTGGAAAGCCATGAGCGAAAAGGAACAGTACACCATGACGCTTAACTACCGCCTGACTTACGTAGCAGATGCTACCGTCAACTGGTGTGCGGGCCTGGGATCGGTACTTTCCAATGATGAAGTAAAAGATGGCGTTTCTGAGCGAGGTGGTTTTCCGGTGGAGCAAAAGCTGATGCGCCAGTGGATGATGCGGATTACGGCCTACGCCCAGCGCTTATTGGATGGCCTCAATACCATCGACTGGACGGAATCACTCAAAGAGCAGCAACGCAACTGGATCGGCCGCTCGGTGGGAGCAATGGTTAAATTTAACGTGGATCAGCACCCCGATCGGATGATTGAGGTATTTACTACCCGCGTGGATACGATCTATGGAGTAACCTTCATGGTACTGGCACCCGAGCACGAGTTAGTGTCAGAAATTACGACTGACGCCCAAAAAGCTGAAATTGAAGCCTACATCAATCACACGAAGAAGCGCTCGGAGCGTGATCGAATGGCTGACGTGAAAACCGTTTCCGGTGCCTTTACGGGTGCTTATGCCGTTAATCCTTTCAGCGAAGAAAAAGTGCCCATCTATATAGCCGACTACGTACTAGCGGGCTATGGTACCGGAGCCGTGATGGCAGTGCCCTCGGGTGATCAGCGAGACTGGAATTTTGCTACTCATTTTGGTTTGCCGATTACCCAAATACTGGATGGACAGCAAGATATCGATACTCAGGCCGATTCAACCAAGGAGGGAAAGTACATAAACTCTGGTATTATCAACGGACTGACCTACGCGGAGGCCACACCCGTCCTGATTCAATGGATGGAAGAGCGGAAAATTGGTAAAGGAAAAATTAACTATCGTTTGCGGGATGCCGTATTTAGTCGTCAACGCTACTGGGGCGAGCCAGTACCCGTCTATTACAAGGATGGATTGCCGTATCTCTTGGAGGAATCTGATCTTCCATTGGAGTTGCCAGCGGTTGATAAATATCTCCCCACCGCAACCGGAGAGCCACCCCTCGGCCGGGCCGAAGGGTGGAAGTACCGTGGTGAGTACGAATATGAATTAAGCACCATGCCCGGGTGGGCGGGTAGCAGCTGGTATTGGTACCGCTACATGGATGCCCAAAACAAGGAAGAGTTTGCCTCCAAAGAAGCAATATCCTACTGGCGCGACGTTGATCTGTACCTTGGCGGCACGGAACACGCCACCGGGCACCTGTTGTACAGTCGTTTTTGGAATAAATTCCTGAAAGATCGGGGCCACGTACCCGAGGAGGAGCCTTTCAAAAAGCTTATCAACCAGGGAATGATTCAAGGTCGTAGTAGCTTTGTATACCGGGTTAAAAGCGAAGGCTACACGAAACCGGTTTTTGTGAGTGCTGGCTTGAAAGATCAGTACGAAGTTTCTGGCCTGCACGTGGATGTGAACATCGTGGAGAATGATATACTTGATATAGACAAGTTCAAGGCGACCCGTCCGGATATTGCGGGCGACAATGCAGAGTTTATACTAGAAGATGGCCGCTACGTCTGCGGAGTTGAGGTAGAAAAGATGTCCAAGTCTAAATTCAACGTCGTAAACCCGGATGATATCGTGGAGAGATACGGTGCCGACACCTTACGCTTGTACGAAATGTTCCTGGGGCCGTTGGAGCAGGCCAAGCCCTGGAATACCAACGGTATTGATGGTACCTACCGCTTCATCCGTAAGTTCTGGCGCTTATTCTACAACGATAACGGTCAGTGGTTGGTAAAGGATGAAGAGCCTACCAAAGCCGAATTGAAAGTCTTGCACAAGACCATCAAGAAGGTACAGGAAGATATTGAAAGTTTTTCTTTCAATACCGCGGTAAGTGCCTTTATGATGTGTGTAAATGAGCTGGGTACGCTGAAATCATCGAAGAAAGCTATTCTGGAACCACTGCTGGTGCTACTTTCTTCATACGCACCGCACATTACGGAAGAGCTGTATGCAGCCTTGGGTAACGAGGGTGGTAGTTTATCCACCGCCGACTTTCCCGTATGGGAGCCTCAGTACGTCGTGGAGGATGTTTTTGAGTACCCCATTCAAATAAATGGTAAAGTACGCGTTACGATGGCTTTTGCGTCGGATACCCCACCCGCTGAGGTAGAAAAGGCAGTACTAGCGAACGAAACCGTACAAAAATGGCTCGATGGGAAGCTACCCAAGAAAATAATCGTTGTTCCCAAACGGATAGTTAACGTAGTATTATAAAAGCAAAAACGGGAGGCAATTGCCTCCCGTTTTTGCTTACTACTCCCTTTCAAAATACGTCTGACGGTATTTTTATTTAGACGTTAATTCCAGACCCATCAGATTGGCTAGTTGCTCAGGGCTGTATTGAGCCGAAGCCGCTTTTTTGGAGACTTTCAATGGGGCAGGTGTTTCAGTGATTACTACCGCTTGTGGGAGAACTACATTGATTTCCATCCTCTTACTGTACATTTTACTGAATTCCAGGCCTACAAGTCTGGCTTTTTGCTGGGGGCTGTATTGAGCCCGCTTAGTTCCATCGTTGATCTTTAACGTTGCGGGTAGTTCGGAAACTACAACTGTTTTCGGCAAGACCACGTTAATATCCATTTTATTGCTGTGAGTATCGTTGGCCAAAAGGGTAGTCGAACTGAAGGTGACGGCTACAACCATTAATTTTA
>JBDNFP010000226.1:0-3292 GCA_041689775.1 Spirosomataceae bacterium | reverse complement strand
TCGGCGGTTCGTAAAATTGCTCTGAATCTTTTGCGGGCAGATGAGACGGTAAAAAAAGGCATCAAGACCAAACGCATGAAAGCGGGCTGGGATAATGCCTATCTCAAATCGATACTACGAGTTTAATTTAAAGCGATTGCCTTACAGGTAATAGCCACTCATTAGGAAGTTTGGCTAATGTCTGCTTTTTTTGTCAGACATTAAAAATTACTTCATGAAAAATGCGCTTCGGTACATAGTATCTTTTGGTTTGGCAGGAGGACTGCTTTGGTACGTTTTTAAAGATATGGATGTATCGAGTATGCTACACCGCCTTCAACAAGCAGATTGGCGATGGGTGGCGCTTTCGTGTTTTCTGGTGATGATAGCCCATACCGTACGGGCCTGGCGATGGCAGATGCTGTTGGAGCCGCTGGGGCATCGTCCCAGTTTGTTTAATGCTGTTTTGGCTGTACTAACGGGCTATTTTGCCAATTATATCGTACCCCGGATGGGTGAAGTAACTCGTTGTGGAACGCTCTACCGGCTGGATAAGATTCCCGTTAACCAAAGCTTTGGAACGGTAGTCGCCGAGCGCGTATTTGATGTATTGACGTTGCTCGTGCTGATTACTCTGAATTTCTTTCTTGAATTTGACCGTTTGAGTCAGTTTTTTCTGGACTTTTTTGGTAGTAAAGTAGGAGGGGAGGAATCAAGCGGCAAAGGCCTTCTGTTAGGAGTGATCGGAGGGCTAGTCGTGATAGTAGTCAGTGGAGTCCTTTGGGTTTACAAGAATAAAAGCCTGCGGGAAAAATTATCACAAAATGCTTTGGTTGGTAAGATCGTCGCGTTTCTATCCGGAATGGCCGAAGGAGTTTTTAGTATTCGTAAGCTGAGAAGCCCGGGACTATTTATTTTTAGTACCTTGTTGATCTGGGTGTTTTACTTTTTAATCTCCTACGTATTATTCTTCTGTATTCCCGAAACATCCGATTTAGGCCCGCTTGCTGGATTGACTTTATTGGTCATTGGTGCCATCGGGATGACGGCCCCCACCCAGGGAGGAATTGGTGCATACCACTTACTGGTTGGTAATGTCATGATTCTGTATGGATTGACACAAAAAGATGGAATCACCTTGGCTACCTTTGTGCACGGCACTCAGATGGTCTTCATGCTGGCGGTCGGGGCCTTATCTTTTTTAATCGTACTATTCAAAAACAAGAACTTGGAGGCTGCTTCATCAGGGAGTAAAGCACCTTTAAGGGAAGAAATCCAATGATAACAGAGCAAAAAATCAAAACGCTGGAAGAGGCAGTTAAAGAGGTAAGTAATTGGCAATCAGAGAATAAAAAAGTAGTTTTTACCAACGGTTGCTTTGATATAGTACATTTGGGACACATTGATTATCTCGAAAAAGCCCGGGCCTTAGGCCATAAACTGGTTCTGGGACTCAATACGGACGCATCAGTCAGTAGGCTGAAAGGTCCGTCGCGCCCGGTAGTTAATGAGTACGCGCGAGCTCGGATGATGGCTGCGCTTAGCTTTGTGGATACTGTCATTTTGTTCGATGAACCTACCCCCAAAGAGCTGATTGAAGCCTTGAAACCTGACATTTTGGTTAAAGGGGATGATTATTCTACCGAAACAATCGTTGGTTCAGATTTTGTATTATCCAAGGGGGGGGTGGTAAAGACTGTCCCTCTAATCAAGGGATACTCGACTACGGCACTCATCGACAAGATCAAACAAAGTTACTGAGGAAAGTAGGGATATTTTTTGACACTAATTTTCGTTATTCATTTATATTTAAGACAGTAAACCACTTAACAAGAATAAAATGGCAGGTGCATATTTAATAGGTATTTTTGTAATGGCCGTGAGCATGTATGTGCAATGGCGATTGAAGAAAAAGTTTGAGGAATACTCACAGGTAGGCCTTAGTATTGGATTAAGCGGTAAGGAGATTGCCGAAAAAATGCTACGCGAAAGCGGAATCTATGACGTTCGGGTAGTATCCGTGGAAGGTCGCCTGACGGACCACTATAATCCGCAGGATAAAACAGTGAACCTGAGTCCAGACGTATACCATGGTCGTAGCGTATCGGCAGCAGCGGTGGCTTCCCATGAGTGTGGCCACGCAGTGCAGCACGCTACGGCCTATACCTGGTTACGGTTTCGCTCGCAAATGGTCCCGTTTCTGTCGGTCTCCTCCAAGTATATGCAGTGGGTTATTTTGGGTGGTATTCTCTTATTGAGCACTACGCCAATTCCACTAGCCATTGGGGTCGCTCTATTTGCAGCCACGACGCTATTCAGTTTCATTACCTTACCCGTAGAGTATGATGCTAGTAATCGTGCCTTGGCCTGGATTAAGAATAACCGCATCGTAACGGAACAAGAATATGGAATGGCTTCGGATGCCTTAAAATGGGCAGCACGTACCTATTTGGTAGCTGCACTTGGTTCTTTGGCTACCCTGTTATACTATGCTAGTCTTTTAATGGGACGAAGAGATTAATCGCCATCTATTAACAACAAAAAAAGCAAGCCCACATGGGCTTACTTTTTTTGTTGTTAGTGCTCCATAATCAGGATAATGTACTCTGTATTCGTTGTACGAGCAGATTTAGTAATCGCTTACTGAGCTCTTTTTCGGCCTGCGTGAACTGAATAAATTCCTCCTCAGTAAAAAGCCCGACGATGATTCCTTGTAGTTGGTTGCGCAGGGCAATATCCTTCTGAAATGCTTTCTCCACATAATTAAACCGATCATTAGGCTCCATCTTTCGAATGTCGACCTTTCGTTTGATCAAGTGTTGCTCAAACAACAGCACAATCAGTTCATGTTGAAATTTCAAGATAGGACGCAGCGTATGGTTTTGGAAAGATTCATCCGGCGATAGGGCATCCAAGGTAGAAATATCGGGTCTTATTGCCAAAAGTTGATCTTTGCGTATAGTATCCACTGTATTTAGTTATTTTATTGATAATCAATAGTTTACTTCCTGGAAGAAGAGTTAATTTTACCTTTTATAAATCTACAGGTCAGATGCTATTATTCAGTAATTAAGTAGCTGATAGCTATTAGCTTGTAGCTGTTACCTTTTTATAAATATTTGATACAGAGAATATTAGCCAGTAATTTGACTAAATTAATAATACAAACTAATGTTTAAAACACCTTAAATTGTCGGGTATAATTTTGTAAGTTTAATTCTCGCATCTTCATTCTTGAATTGCCAATTGATTCTTTTTTCCTTTCTATTTTGCTGATTCATCCATTTTTTTGCAACGATTTCAACCTCTTTTT
>JBDNFP010000225.1:0-13928 GCA_041689775.1 Spirosomataceae bacterium | reverse complement strand
GTTTGGCTCAGGCTTACGCAGATCGCTTACGACTGTCAGACAACTGTTTATCAATTGAAGTATGGTTTGCTAAGTGATTATTTGCGCACGCAACTGACCCGGCCAACTATTAAATTCGCATGATTTGCGAAAGTCCTATTCAATTGTAATTTTTGTAAAGGACTAATGGAGAAAGGGAGGAAAGGAAAAGGGAATACGTCATTCACTCCTTTCATCCTCTCTCCTTTTATCCTTTTATCCTTTCATCCCATAAATTTATTCAAACCGCAAACTCTTCACCGGGTTCATCAGCGCGGCTTTGATGGATTGGTAGCTGACCGTTACTAGTGCGATAAGGAGCGCAAGTCCCCCGGCTAGCATAAAACTCCACCAGCTAATCGTGATTCGGTACACAAAATTGTTGAGCCACTGCTCCATGAAGTACCAGGCAATCGGACTCGCTATGAGCAACGCAATAAAGACAAGTAATAAGAAGTCTGTGGATAGTAAGCCAACTATGCCGTAGACACTGGCTCCTAGTACTTTTCTAATCCCAATTTCCTTGGTCCGTTGATAGGCCGTTAGGGCAGCTAGGCCGAATAATCCTAGGCAACTGATTAGAATAGCCACGGCGGTGGCCAAGTTAATGATCTTGGAAAGTGTGCGCTCCGACTCATAATAATTCTCGATCATATCATCGTAGAATGTGTACTCGAAGGGTGCATCCGGATAGGTACTTTTCCAACTAGACTCCATTTTCTGAATCCCTGCCTGCCAGTCGGAGGGCTTTCTGGATGCTAACTTTACATTAAAAGTGCCGGTTCTGTCTTTTTGGGTCGTAAGGGCAAGCGGGCTAATGGCTTCATCGAGGGTAGCCGAGTGAAAATCAGATACCACACCCACAATCTGAATGGGCCTTCCTTCCCCGTTTTCGGTTAAGAACTTGCCAATGGCGGCGAGCGGACTTGCAAAACCGAAAGCTTTCACGGCGATTTCGTTGAGCACGTACTCCTTTACGGTGTCGCTTGGTACTACATTTCGTCCAGCAATTAGCTTCATCCCGTAGGTATCGAGGAGCTCAGTATCAACGTATTTTTGGTATAGGTTACGCTCTATCTCTCCTTTCGGACCAGCATACATGTGCGAATTACTCGTAAAAGAGTTAGTGAAGGGCGAATCTCCCAAGCTCACGTGTTCTACCTCAGCAAAACGCTTCAACTCTTGCTTTAAAGTAAGGTGCTTGCTCTGATAGGCCTGGGACTCTAACAGTCGGTACGGAACATGAAACGTCAGAATCGCCTCACGGTCAAACCCCAGATCCTTTTCGAGAGCATAGTGCAACTGTTGATTGAGGATAATAGCACCAATAATAAAACCCTGCGCGATGACAAACTGAAATACAATCAGAATTTTACGGAATGTGAACCGGTTTTGACCAATGGAAAAACTTAACTGCCCGCGCAGTACCTGAGTAGGTTGAAACCGGGTAATGAGTACACCCGGATACCAACCAGACAACACGCTCACCACCAAAACAAGCACAGCCATAAAGAGCAGACTTTGCACCGGGTTTTGATTCAGAGTAAGTTCTTCGGGAAAGAGCTCGCGAAAACTAGTCCAGAACGCTAGCATCCATACGTAGGCCACCCCACACGCTAGGCTAGTAACCAGGAATGTTTCGCCAAAGAAGTTTACCATCAGATGAGTACGCGAACTTCCGAGTGCTTTCCGGACCCCAATTTCGCGGGCGCACTGAGGTACCTGAGCCGTAGTGAGATTGATGTAGTTAATGACCGCCAACACGAGTAAAAACACAGCTAACCCCAGTAATCCATACAGAACTTTTTTATCCACGGTCCGGTCCCGGCCTTGGTATTCGGTCGCAAAGTGCACTTCCGCCAAGGGTATCAATTTGTGCTCGCGGCCATAGTCGCCCCATTTCTCCACGTCAGCCTTGGAATATTTGGTAGATAGAGCGTTTATGGTTTGGCTTACTTTTTGAACGTCAGTATTTTCGTTCAATAGCACATAAACCTGATCGTTGGAGTTGGTACTTCCCCATGAACTTGCAAACTGCTCGGCCAATTTACCTTTCTGAATGGTCGTTAAGGATAGAAATTCTTTTCCGGTAAAAGAAGTAGAAGTACTTGCATCCGCCACAATGCCGGTCACGGTCACCGCTATGGTATCTCTATAATTGAGTGTACTTCCCAGTATTTGTTCGGGACTCAACCCCGGAAAGTACCTATCGGCGCGAGATTTAGTCAGTACAACCTGATTGGGTTCAGTGAGTACCTTGTTAGGCGTACCGGCTAGCCATTGATAAGGTACCAGCCGAAAGTAGTCGTCTGTGGTGGCTACTACATTTTCAATATCATTGAATACCTGCAACTTCCCCGAAGGCTGCTGCACTTGTAATGTTGACATCCATTGACTATAAAGCCCCACAGCTAGCCCTATACCACCTACCTCCCCACGGAGTGCGGCGGCCAAAGGCTTGGGAGTACCTGCATTGCCGGACTCCTCCCCTTCAAATATGAAGTGGGAAACTACCTTATAGATACGATCGGCCTGTGGATGATCGGTGTTGAAGTTAAGCTCAAAGTTTACGAGCTGGAAAATCATCCAACACGACGCCAGCCCAATGGAAAGTCCGCCGATATTCAATAGCGTAAACAGTCGGTTACGCCAGAGCTGACGGAAGGCTATTTTGAAGTAGTTATTGATCATGGCTTTTTTTTAAAAGGATTAATGGAGAAAGGGAGGAATGGAGAAAGGGAATTCGTCATACGTTTCTTTTATCCCTTCCTGCTTTTATCCTTGCTCCATTTCTTGCTTGAATTTTATTCTAATTGTAATTTCTGTAAGTGATTACTGGTGTAAGAATGAAAAGAAATAGGTAGGGAGTTCCCCATTTCTCTAATCCTTCCTCCTTTCATCCCTTTCCTCCTTTTACCCTTTTCTCCCGTAAATTTATTCAGACCGTAAACTCTTCACCGGATTCATCAGGGCGGCTTTGATACTCTGAAAACTCACCGTCAGCAGCGCAATGACAATAGCCAGTACCCCCGCCAGCGCAAACATCCACCACTGCATGTCAATCTTGTAGGCAAACTCACCGAGCCAGGCATTCATGCCGTACCAAGCGAGCGGCGAGGCAATCACGATGGCAATGAGCACCAGTTTGAGAAAGTCTTTGGAAAGCATGGCCGCGATATTCCCCACGGAAGCCCCCAACACCTTGCGTACCCCGATTTCCTTGGTACGTCGCTCAGCGGTAAACGCGGCTAAGCCAAACAGCCCCAGGCACCCAATCAGAATCGAAAGCAGGGCAAAGGTGATAAAGATACTTCCCACGCGTGTTTCGGCCCGGTAGGTAGCGTCAAAATCCTTGTTCATGAAGCGGTACTCAAAGGGTTGACCGGGGGCCATTTGCTTCCAAGTCGCTTCGGCCTTTTTCACGCTCGTGAGTACATCGTCCGTTTTCAGCCGAAAGGCAAACATGCCCGGACTATTCTCCAGCGTCATACTAAGAGCACCGATGTTTTTTCGGAGGGATTCGTAATGAAAGTTTTTCACCACACCCACCACGGTATAGACGATCTCATTATTGGCCTGTGGGCCGTCCAAAGTCACGATACGCTTGCCGATGGGATCTGAAAAGCCGAACATACGCGCGGCCTCCTCGTTGAGTACCATCGCCAGCGAATCGGAGGGGAATTCTTTGCTGAAAAAGCGTCCCTTGGTCACTTTCAGGCCCAGCGTTTGGGCGTAGTCTTCGTCTACCTCCCATTTTTGCATATTGAGTCCCTTTTCTTTCAGGGATTGCCCTTCGGGAAAAAACGTATCATCGCTTCGGGACGAGGGGGTAGGCATGTAGGAGGACACCGTGCCACTTTCGACATTGGGCAAGGATAGCATCTGCTGTTTAAAAGCCTTCGTTTGGGTACCCAGCGCGTAGGCATTGTCGATAATCAGCACTTGCTCCTTATCGTACCCCAGGGCTTTGGATTGTATATACCCCAGCTGCCGATAAATGACCAGCGTACCGATGATGAGCATGACCGATATCACAAACTGAAACACCACGAGGGAATTGCGAAGGTACCCCCCTTTACCCTCGACGGCCAGCCGCCCTTTGAGAACTTTGATGGCCTGAAAGCCCGATAGAAAAAAAGCCGGGTAGCTCCCCGCCAGCAGCCCCACGACTCCCCCGGTACCCAGTAGGATAGCCCAGAATAAACCCTCAGAAATCGGAAAGGTGATTTCCTTCCCGGCCAGTTGATTGAACAACGGAAGCGCCAGAAACGCCAGCAGCAGAGACAGACCGAGGGCTATATAGCTCAGGAGCAGGGATTCGGTCAGGAATTGCGCCATCAGCGACGACCGCTCCGAGCCTAGGGCCTTGCGTACCCCCACCTCCCGGGCGCGGTTGGCCGAGCGGGCCGTAGCCAGGTTCATGAAATTGACACAGGCAATCAGCAGCAGAAACAACGCCACCACCGAAAAGATGTACACGTACTGCATGTTCCCGTTCACCCCAAGCTCGGCCACGCGGTCGGAGTGCAGGTGGATGTCGGTCATCGGCAGCAGGGAATAGCGCAGGTAATTGCCGGATTTTTCCAGATCATCCATCGTCGCCCCCATCACGCCCTTCACCCAGGGGCCTACGTACTTGTCGAGTATGGTATCAAAGTTTTTTTCAAACTGCCGGACATCCACAGCTTCCTTGAATAGCAAATAGGTATTGAAATTGTGGCTTCCCCAGCTGTTGCGGCGGCTTTCTTCCCGAGACGCCATGGCCAGCAACATATTCAGTTCGCTCAGGTGGGAGTTGGCCGGAATGGTCTGCATAACCCCCGTGACGCGGTAGGTATGCTCGTTGTCGAGCAGCAGCGTTTTGCCGATGGGGTCTTCCTTGCCAAAGTACTTGATGGCATCCCGCTCCGAAAGTACCAGGGTGTTGGGTTCGGTAAGGGCCGTTTTGGCATCGCCCGCCAGTAGGGGGATGGAAAACACCTGGAAGAAGGTAGAGTCCGCAAAAGCCACGTTGGCTTCGGTCAGGTTTTCGGCCTTCTCGTTTCGCCGTACCAGGTAGTTGCCATTGTCGCGCAGGCGCGTCACGGCCTCAATTTGGGGATAATCTCTTTTGAGCGTATACCCCATGGGGTCAGAAGACACGGCCAGTTTCATTTCCGGCCCACCAAACTTCACATCGGCATCGATCCGGTAGATGCGGTCGGCCTTATCAAAAAAACGGTCGTAGCTGAGTTCTTCGAGCACATAAAGGGTTATGAGCAGGCAACTCGCCAGACCCAGCGACAGTCCGAAGATGTTCAGAAAGGAGTAGAAGGAGTGCTTTCGCAGGTTCCGCCAGGCGATTTTGAGGTAGTTTTTGATCATGGCTTTTTAAAAAAAGGATTGATGGAGAGTGGAGAAAAGCAAATGGGAGAGCGTCATTCGTAGCTATATACCTTCCTCCTTTTACCCTTTTCTCCCATAAATTTATTCAGACCGCAAACTCTTTACCGGATTCATCAACGCCGCCCTTACACTCTGAAAACTGACGGTAACCAAAGCGACCATCATAGCCAGACCGCCCGCCAAAGCAAATACCCACCAACTCATATCAATTTTGTAAGCAAAGTCCGCCAGCCACGCGTTCATGGCGTACCGGGCGATGGGGCTGGCGATCACTATGGCGATTAAGACCAGTTTCAGGAAATCCCTAGAAAGCAACGCGACGATACTGCCAACGCTCGCACCCAATACTTTACGAACGCCGATTTCCTTGGTACGCTGCTCGGCGGTGAAGGTGGCTAGGCCAAAGAGCCCAAGGCAGGAAATGAGAATGGCGATGCCGGAAAACACGTTAAACAACTGACCTGCTTTGCGTTCTGACTGGTAGAGATGGTCAAAGCTTTCATCCAGAAATGTGTACTGAAAGGGCGTTTCCGGAAAGTACTCGCCCCAAAGCTTTTCGGCTTTGGCTACCGCCTGCCGGGTTGTTCCGGGTTGGGTTTTAACATAAATAGTGGATTGCCAACTAGCGCTACTGAACAGTACCATGGGTTCGATGAGCTGGTGCAGATTCCGAAAATGAAAATCTTTTGCTACCCCAATAATTTGTCCACGCGCCCCCTGAAACTCGAACCACTGGCCCACCACGGGCTTTTTCAAGCCAAGTTTCCTGACGGCAGTTTCGTTCAGAATCACGTTGGCCGAGTCGAGTTTTATACCGCGCTGAAACCACCGTCCTTCCGCAAGTTTGAGGCCCAATACCGCCTGTGTTTCTGGCTCGACCGAAAACTGCGCTACGGTAGGGGTAAAATTTTCTGGTTTACCTTCCCATTTGAGACTGCCGCTGTGAAAACTTTCTAAATCAACGATCGACTCATTGGTGGAGGTAACCCCGGCTACTTCACTCGTCTGCCGTAAATTCTGTTTGATAAAATCGCGAGCACCCGCTTTTCTGACATCCCTCGTGAAAGGTACCTGGAATGAAAATATATGTTTTCGCTGATAGCCGCTGTCCATGTTCTGGGCATAGCGGAGTTGCCGGAAAATAACCAACGTACTCACAATCAAGATGAGTGAAATGGCAAATTGCACCACGACTAGGCTCTGCCGAAAGCCCGCATTCGTTGAAGCTAACATGCTGCTACCTTTCAGAACTTTGACAGGCTCAATGGAAGACAGCAGTAAAGAAGGATAGATTCCCGATAGTAGCAAGGTTATCCCCGAGCTGAGAAAAAGCAACAGCCAGAGGGACGCATTTCCCACTTCAAGCACGAAAACGGTACCGGTAAAGTCGTTCAACTCGGGTAGACAGAGGCTTATTAGTCCTAACGCCAATACCAAAGCCAACAAAATAATGAAGGCGGATTCGCCAAAAAATTGCGTAAACAAACGTCCTCGGCTTGCCCCGATGATCTTTTTCATTCCTACTTCCTTTGCCCGACGACTAGCCAGCGCCGTGGACAGATTGACGTAGTTGATACTCGCAATGATCAGAATGAGTAATCCAACAAAGCCGAGCGTAGTAACGGTTTGGCGGTTCCCTTTGGGCAAACTATCCGACTGGAAGGTAGTATCGAAGTGAATATCCCGCAGGGGAATCAAACTTGCCGTGATGCTGGAATCTTTTTTGTAGGTATGGTATAGTTGCGTTAATTGAGGCCCAATTTTTTCGGGGTCTACGCCTGGGTTCAATTGGAGGAATAACTGGTAATTGAAATTATTCCAATTCTCCTCGTTTTTACGGTCGTCGGGGTTTCGTACGGATGCAGGAATGGGTAGCAAAACATCGTAGCGAAAACTAGAATTACTGGGATTATCCCGTACGACGGACTGCACGACCATGGCCACCGAATCTATACGCACAATTTTGCCCAGTGCGGCCTCCGGACTCCCAAACCACTGGTGCGCCTTGGTTTGGGTAAGGATTATGATGGAAGGGTCAGCCAGTGCCTTGTCAGCATTACCCACCACAAATTGGTAGTCAAAAGCCGCAAACCAGTTTGAATCAACATAGGCTACCTTTTTCTCGCGAATCAACTCATCCCCTACCCGAAAAACCAGTGCTTGCCAGGGTGTTTTGAAGTTGGCGATGCGTTCGATACCAGGTACCTCATTCCGGGCCGTCGCACCGAGTTTCAGCGGAGAGCTAGCCCATACCCAGGGTTCTTCCTGTTCAGTAAGGGTGTTGGTAACGCGATAGGTACGATCTGCTTTATCGTGGTAACTATCGAAACTCAATTCATTCTGTACCCACAACAGTACGAGGATCGAAGCCGCCATACCCACCCCCAATCCAACTAAATTAATCAAACTGTAAAGTCGATTGCGCCAGAGACTGCGGACAGCTATTTTTAAGTAATTCCGAATCATATGAATATCTATTTCTGGTGATATACTTTTAGAGGATCATTTGTCTTGTCCCACAATTATGTGTCAGTATCGCTCCGTTTTCACTCGCTCCGCAGCGACTTTACCGGGTTCATCAATGCTGCCTTTATACTCTGGAGACTCATTGTAATCAAAGCGATGCCCACGGCCAACCCTCCCGCCAAAGCAAATACCCCCCAACTAATGTCAATTTTGTAGGCAAAATCCGTAAGCCACTGATTCATGGCGTACCAAGCAATGGGGGCGGCGATAACGATGGCGATCAGCACCAACTTGATAAGGTCCTTGGAAAGCAATATTACGATGCTGACGACCGATGCCCCCATGACTTTACGGATACCAATTTCACTCTGTCGTTGGGTTGTCGTTAGCAACACAAGTCCGAATAGTCCTAGTGATGCTACACCAATGGCTAGTAGTGTAAAAATACTCGTAATTCGGGCAAAGCTTTGGTCGGATTGATACTGCCGATTGAAGTAATTTTCAAGAAGAAAAGCGGAAAATGGACTCTCAGGAAAGGTACTTTCCCAGAGGCCTCGGACAACCTCCACCGTTTCTGGTACATTAGCCTGTTTGAGGTTGATCGCGTAGTAGCCATCGGGGGCTGCTTTCAATTCGAAAATAATTGGGTCTATCGTGTTGCGAAGTGAAAGGTGGTGGTAGTCTTTCATCACCCCAATGATAGTGGGTGTACTCTGAACACGGTAGTTTATAGGCTGACCGACTGCATCTGTGGAATTACTAAAGCCCAGTAAGCGAGCGGCGGTTTCATTGACAACAACAGAATTTTGAGGAGTAGCATCCATTTCAAATTCTTTAGAAAACCAGCGCCCTGCAATTAATTGAGCATCGAATGCTTGCTGAAAATCATAATCAACTTGCGAGAAATAATATCTACCGACAGCTTCCTCGGCGGGTTGGTCGATTCGTTTGACATACCCAGCCTCTGAATAGCCTTTGATTGGATTACCGGGAATCAGGTTAGTTACTGTCACTTGTTGCACCGAAGGAAGGCGCAGCGCAGCAGCCTTGAACTGTCCTAATTTGGTAACATAGGTCGAGTCAGTGTTAACTGGACCATCCAGTATTAACTGTCTGTTCAAATTGAGTCCAGTGTCGTATTCTTGCATAAATAATAGTTGCTGGTACACAACCAACGAACCAACAATCATAATCACCGAGAGCACAAATTGAAAGACGACCAGTCCTTTTCGAAGGCCTATCCCCTCCCCAGAATGTAGCCTACGACTACGTAATACTGCCGCAGGCTGAGACGAAGAATTAGCGATAATGGGATATAAGCTTGTCAGAAACACAGCGCCAAAAAATAATCCAAAACAAGCCAGCAACCATGTTTGATCGTTTAACATGAGGAGGGATAATTCCTGACTAGTCAATTCGTTAAAAATGGGCTGTACTAATTGTACCAAGGCAATTGCGAATATTAGGCTCAACCCATTTAACAGAAAAGCTTCTATCAGGAACTGGCGAAACAGATCGCGCCGGGAAGCGCCGGTGATTTTTCTGACTCCTATTTCTTTGGCTCGATCGGTAGCTCTTGCCGTAGTGAGGTTGAGATAGTTTATCCAGGCAATCAATGAAATAAACAGGGCGATTACTAGTAATACAGATACCATTCGTCGGCTGCCAGTTGTGTCAATTTCGCCTACGAGATTGGAATCCAAATGCAAACTTCTCAGCGGTTGTAATTGCAAGGCATTCTTGCTTATTTCACCCAGATTTTTGGCCACAAATTCTGGCAATTTGCTTTCCAGCAACTCAACCGATGTACTTGGTTTGATCCTTAAATAGGTATAAAAACTATCCCCCCAATTTGATAATTCGGCTTCACCGCGTGAAAGAAACTTAAAAGAAACTAGTGCACTTATTTTCAGGTGTGAATTGACCGGAATTGAAGCCAAAACACCAGTTACCGTAAAGTAGCTAACATCTTCGTAGCCGTTACCGATCCAGGTACCGTAGCCTCCGGTCATCTTCAAGGTCTTGCCGATTGGGTCTTCTTGGCCAAAATATTTCTGGGAGAGCGCTTGGGTGATAACAATTGATTTAGGATCGATGAGCGCTGATTCCGCGTTGCCTTTAAGTAAGGGGAAAGAAAAAAAAGTCAAGAAGGATGGATCGGTCATTAATATGTTGTCCTCCCGGAATACGCTTTTTCGCTCCTTAGTTTCATAACTCAACAAGGCATTGGTCAAATGGAAGCGAGCGACGGAAGAAATTTCTGGAAACGTGATTGCCATCGCCTGCCCAACGGATGCAGGAGCAGTAGCTTTTGCGACAACGGTACCATCTTGTTTTGCTTGATCGTATTGAACCCGGTAAATGTCCGATGCCCCTTCGTGAAATGAATCGTAGCTTCGCTCGAAACTAACATATTCCAAGATTAGCAAACTAGAAGCCATGCCCACAGCGAGACCGATCACATTGATTGATGCGAAGGATTTTTCTCGGACTAAATTCCGCCAGGCGATTTTGAAATAATTCCGTATCATTTGTTTCTATTGCTTATCTGTTCCCTTCGTACCCCATACCGAGATTTCCACTTTCTGCGATACTCTGGTCGAGCTTCGCTGGTTTATCGGAAGCACTATTCACCAAAGTCTCCTAACCTCTCGAAAAACTCACCGTTTGCATATCTCCGGATTGAACTACCCGTTGTCCTGCACTCGGACCTACTTCCGGCTGTTCGCTAATGCTTATCGGTCCTTTAACCGTAGTATTTACTCGAACCGTGAAAGCGCCCTTCTGATTGCCCCTGGTCGAAACTGCTTGCCGGGTTCAAGATTCAGACCTGAGTTAATGGAGCTACAACCGATAGAGAAGGCTGTAATGCTAGTATTTAAAGGAAAATTTTGATTTAAATGGAATGGAAGAAGGAGGAAAGGAAGCAGAGAGCTATTGTGTTGCACAATAAAGATTCTCTATTCTAACCCGAATACCTTTCCTTCTCTCCTTCAATTCCTTTCTCCTGCTCTAAATATGTACTTTCTCCGTCACTACTTTTCCGTCAAATAAATTCACCGTCCGGTGCGCAAAGCCCGCGTCGTAGGGTGAGTGCGTCACCATGATGATCGTGGTACCGGCTTCGTTAAGTTGCTTGAGGAGGTTCATCACTTCCTCGCCGTTTTTCGAGTCGAGGTTACCCGTCGGCTCATCCGCCAGAATGATCTTGGGCGTAGCTACCACGGCGCGGGCAATGGCCGTACGCTGCTGCTGTCCGCCAGAGAGCTGCTGCGGAAAGTGGTTACGGCGGTGCATCATGCTCATACGCTCCAAGGATGCCTCCACGCGCTGCTTGCGCTCATCGGTGGGGGTTTTGAGGTATAACAGGGGAAGTTCGACGTTTTCAAATACCGTCAGTTCGTCGATCAGGTTGAAGCTCTGAAACACGAATCCGATGTTCCCCTTCCGGATCTGCGCCCGTTGCCGCTCCGACATATCGGCTACCTCGGTACCATAGAAATCATAGGAGCCTTCGCTTGGGTTGTCCAAAAGCCCCAAGATATTGAGGAGCGTCGATTTACCACAACCCGATGGCCCCATTATAGCGACAAACTCACCGTCTTTTATCTCTATGTCGATGCCGTTTAAAGCCGTAGTTTCTACCTCTTCGGTAGAGAACATTTTTTGAAGGTTGGTTATTTTAAGCATATTAATAGGTATTAGGTTGTTAGGTGTTAGGTTGTTAGGCATTTTTATTCCTATACAACCCTACTAGTTAATCTAGACTTCGGCTTTTAGTCAAGAAGGGTTATTATTGGTCGTGATAAACAGGAGAAATGATCGATACTAAATTATTATTTCGTTATATAAATAGATACTAGCAGTTCAACTAAATTTGGCCCAACAACCTAAAAATACTCAAATTTCGAGGCTCACAAATCTGGCATCGCAGTCATGCCTTAACCTTAGAAATCTATCGGATCATTAAACCCTTCCCGAAAGAGGAAATCTATGGACTTACGGCCCAAATGCGACGTTCTTCTAGTTCCATCCCGACCACTATTGCCGAAGGTTGTGGCACAAACTTAAATCCAGATTTTGCTAGGTTTTTGACCATTGCTATGGGTTCTTCTGCCGAATTAGAATACCAGCTCATTCTGTCAAAAGACTTGGATTATATTTCTCTGACCGACTTCAATCAGCTCTACGATGATCTAACTGAAATTCGTAAAATGACAAACAATTTCTTGAAAGCTGTTAGATAGTTATTAGTTTATTTTAGACAATGACAATTGACCTAACGCCTGGTAACCTAATAACCCCAAAATCAAAACTCCAAAACCTCATTATCCCCAAAGTTCTCATAAGAACTCGTTATTACTTTTTCGCCGGGTTGGAGGCCTTCTAGTACCTCATAATATTCGGGATTTTTACGGCCTAGGGTAATATTCTTCTTCACCGCACGATTTCCATCTTTACCTACTACGTATACCCAGTTACCGCCAGTGTCGGAGAAGAATCCTCCCACGGGTAGTAATGTCGCTTTGGAAGGTTGGCCAAGTTGCAAGCGGATAGGTGCTGATTGTCCACGTTTGATGCGCTCGGGGGCACCGTTGGTAAAGCGCATATCCACTTCGAAACGGCCACTGCGTACTTCGGGATAAATTTTGACGATTTCGAGACCGTACGGCTTACCGTCGAAATCCATGTTGCCGGCTAGTCCCACAAAAATCCGGGAAATGTAGTGCTCGTCGATACCGACGCGCATTTTGAAGCCGTCGAGGTCGTCAATCTGCCCGATATTTTGTCCTTGATTGATGTTGGAGCCCACCTCCACGTTCATCGAAGATAGTAACCCACGCACGGGTGCCTTTACCACTAGGTTATCCAGCGTTTGCCGCCACAGGGCCACGTTTTTCTGGGTATTTGCCAAGGTACCTTCCAGTTGAGAAATCTGCATTTTGGCATTTTCTTCCTGGTATTTCTGCGACTCTATCTCAATCTGCCGCTGCTGGGTTAGTCGCTCAAAATCGCGTTTGGTTCTGAGGTAGTCGGCTTCGGGTATAACCCGGTCACGAAATAACTGAACGTTACGATCGTGTGCATCTTTGGCTTGGGCGATCTGAAAATCCAACTCGCTCAGGGTTTTTTGGAGGTTAAAACGCTCGACCCGCAAACGCTGCCGGGTGTTCTGCAAGTCGTTTACCAGTCGACTGGCTTCAGTTTCTGATTGTAGAAAGTTCAGTTTCAGGCTCTGGTTTTCGAGTTTCAGGAGCACCTCCCCTTCTTTGACCATATTACCGCCTTCCGCCATTTTCTGGGTTACGTAGCCCCCCACGATCGCATCTAGCTGGATCGTTTTGAGCGGTTGCACGACACCCGTCACCACAATAAACTCATCAAACTCGCCCTGACTTACGGTTAAAATCGTAACTTTATCCTGTTCTACGTTTAATTTAGAGCGTTTGTCGGCCCAGAAAAGCTGATATGACAGCAATGCTAGTATCAACACTCCCACAATAGTATACCCGATGCGCCGGGGGTTCCAGAACTTTTTCTTTTTGGAGCGGTCCATCCCCGATTGTCCTAACGATGCATTAGGCATAGTTCCGAATGGTGATGGTTTAGTTTCAGTTGCCATATATAATTATCAAATATTAATTCGTCCGTTGCTGTACTCTACCCAATCCCTGTGCCAGCTAACTACCAAAATCACAACCCACTGAAAATCAATAATAAATACCAGAAATAAACTCTTTCTATTGTCCATTTTCGGACACTTTTGTTCGGCAATGAACAATGATTTTAAACCTGCGTTTCTCTAACTATTTCTTTGTTAATACCTTAGCAAATCAAGGATCAGGCGGCATATTTATTTAAGTATTAGGTAGAAAGCTGTTGGCTATTTTGATTATCAGCTAGTGGGTTTTTAGTAAATAAGTAGTCGGCCGTAAATATGGATATAATTTTTATCTTGCGTCTATGCAAGGAAAGAAACGATACATCAGCCTGAGTGACGATCAGCGTGCGGCACTCGTATTGGGCCACAAGACGGGCAAGAAGGCCACCTTCCGCCT
>JBDNFP010000224.1:0-17140 GCA_041689775.1 Spirosomataceae bacterium | reverse complement strand
CGATTACAAAGGTGGAGAGGAAATCAGACTTTGGTAACAAAGCACACTCTATGAAACCCGAAGCCCATCCCATCGCCTCAGGCGTGGGTGGGTAGTTCACTGATAATCAGATAAATAAAAGACTGCTAACAAGCTAATACCTCCTTGGAACTTAACGTTCATAAATTAAGTAGACTTAGAAAACCTCCCCTCCTCCTGCGGAACCATGCACGCATACTTTAACAAATACGTAGTTTTTACCGCAGCCTTTCGAGTAAAAGTGTCGGTTATTGGGGCTTACTAGGGTAGGGTACCTATCTTCGTGGAGAATTCAGACAAAAGTAATCGTCAATTCTTCGCCGGGTTAGCCAACAACTAGTACTAAACACTACTGACATGACAACGACATTGACAAAATCAGCGCTGGCAAATGAATTGAACGCGCCCTATACATTACCCGCCGGGGCGGTGGCCTTTTACGAGGAACACGGCTACGTGAAACTAAAACAAGTACTTAGGCCGGAGGTGATTGCGTACTACGGGGGTTTGATTTCTGATTCGGTGATTCAGCTCAATACCCTCACCAAGCCCATGGAGGAGCGGACTACCTACGAGCGGGCTTTCCTGCAAATCATGAACCTGTGGCGGGAGAATGAAGAAGTGAAGGAGTTTGTGTTCTCGAAGCGCCTCGCCAACGTAGCCACCGATCTCATGCGGGTACAGGGAGTGAGGCTCTACCACGATCAGGCGTTGTACAAGGAGCCTTCGGGCGGCATTACGCCCTGGCACGCCGATCAGTTTTATTGGCCGCTGTCTTCCCCCAAGACGATCACGGCGTGGATACCCTTGCAGGCAACCCCGATGGAAATGGGTCCTTTGGCTTTTGCCGAAAAAAGTCAATCGGTTGCGATTGGCCGGGACCTGGAAATCAGCGACGAGAGTGAAGCCTACATGGCCACGCAGCTGACGCAGTTTGACCTCAACGAAACCCCGTTTGATCTGGGAGAAGTAAGTTTTCACGCCGGGTGGTTGTTTCACCGGGCGGGGGCTAATCGCTCCGAGACCGCCCGAAAGGTGATGACGGTGATCTACATGGATAAAGATCAGGAGATTGTTCAACCCAGGAATACCTATCAGGAGGCAGATTGGACTACTTGGCTCTCGAGTAAAGAAGTAGGTACTACCCCCGATGGGCCTCTCAATCCGGTTTTGTTTAGTTATTGATGAAGGAGAGAGGATGGGAGGAAGGTTGAAAGGAGGCAAGGAGGAAAAGAGGAGGGGAGGAGGCGAAAAAGAGTGTGATTGGAAGGTATGGATAGAAGAGCTTCCTCCCTACTAAGGGAGGATTGAGGAGGGTGTACTACCCCTAATTCACCCGACTCAACACCAATTAATGTTAGCGCTCGCTATCTTCTTCCGGGAGGGTAGCGAATTTTTTTCTCCCGTTTTTGTTTCATATCCTACTAGTATATCATTCCATGAGTCGAAGGATTGTACTTTTACGTTTGAAATAACTACTAATCGCATGAATCGAATTACCTCAGGGTACTTGGCCTTATTCTTACTGATCAGCCACCTCTCTTTTGCACAGATACAACGTCACGCCACCTGGACGCACACATTTTCTAAAACGGAGGTCAAGGTAGGAGAAACGGTGGACTTGATTTTTAAAGCCACCATCGATCCGACTTGGTACCTGTACTCTTCTGATTTTGATCCCGATTTGGGGCCAATTCTTACCGATATTGCGCTCACTCCCGATGCTTCGTTCGAAAAGGTCGGGAAATTGAAGCCCATTAAACCAAAGAAAAAATTTGACGAAATATGGCAGGGGGATATTACCTACTTCATGGGGAAGGCGGAGTTCCGGCAGACGGTACGGATTCTGAAAGAAAACCCCGTGATCAAAGCGGAGGCCGAGTATCAGACTTGCTCCGAAGTATCGGGTTTGTGCGTGCTGGGTAATAACAGCTTTACGTTTATGGGCCTGAAAGTAGGTGCAGCGGTGGCGGTTGCTACGACGAGTGGGGCTCCCGGTGAGGTAGGAACTATACCAACCGCGACCGAATCCGTTGAAGTACTGGCTACGGCCGATTCAGTATTGGGTAGTACACAAGCCGAAGGCGTTGCGGAAACAATTGTTTCCCCGGCGGACCCGGAACTGACTTTGACTCCGACGGGTGCCCAAAGCACTAACTCCCTCTGGGGATTTGCCTTGGCGGCTTTTCTGTCGGGGCTCGTGGCGCTGTTAACTCCCTGTGTGTTTCCGATTATCCCCATGACGGTGAGCTTCTTTACCAAGCAAAAGGGAGGAAAGTCAAAAGCATTGCTCTACGGATTTTCTATCATCCTGATCTATACCCTCATCGGAACGGTCGTCTCCCGGATCAACGGTCCGGCTTTCGCGAATTTTGTGAGTACGCATTGGCTGCCCAACGTGTTGTTCTTTGCAACCTTCTTTATTTTTGGCCTTTCCTTCCTAGGGCTATTTGAAATCGTACTGCCGAGTTCCTTCATCAACCGCATCGACTCCCGCGCCGATCGGGGCGACTTGCTGGGTATTTTCTTTATGGCCTTTACGCTGGTGCTGGTTTCTTTTTCGTGCACGGGTCCCATCGTGGGTAGTTTATTGGTAGCTTCGGCGGGGGGGGAAGTAGTGAAGCCGATCATCGGTATGGTGGCGTTTTCTTCCGCTTTTGCCATTCCGTTTACGCTATTTGCTTTGTTTCCGCAGTGGCTCAAAAGCTTACCGAAGTCGGGTGGGTGGTTAAACACCGTGAAGGTGGTACTGGGCTTTCTGGAACTAGCCTTGGCGCTTAAATTCCTCAGCATTGCCGATCAGGTATACCACTGGCACATACTAGACCGCGAGATATTCCTGGCCTTCTGGATTGTGATATTCTCTTTATTAGGGTTTTATCTGTTGGGAAAACTCAGAACCTCCCACGATTCACCCGTCGAAACGGTGGGCGTTCCCCGGATTTTACTGGCTATCGCGACCTTCACCTTTGTGGTGTACATGATCCCCGGAATGTGGGGAGCACCCCTGAAAGCGTTGGCGGGGTATCTGCCTCCGCAGTCCACCCATGATTTTGATCTCAATAAAGCGGCACTAGGCGGGGGGGGACGGTCTTCGTTGAGCGAGACACCCAAGTACGCCGACCTATTTAATCTTCCCCACGGATTGGAAGGCTTTTTTGACTACGAGCAGGCAGTGGCCTATTCCAAGAAAGTGAATAAGCCCGTTTTTGTTGATTTTACGGGCCACGGCTGCGTCAATTGCCGCGAAATGGAGGCCCGCGTGTGGTCTGATCCGGCGGTATTAAAACGCCTCAAAGAAGACTACGTGGTAGTAGCGTTGTACGTCGATGACAAAACCGAACTACCCGAAAGTGATTGGTACACCTCGGACTACGATGACCGGGTAAAGAAAACGATCGGGGCGCAAAACGCCGACCTGCAAATTACGAAGTACAATAACAACGCGCAGCCCCATTATTGCCTGGTCGACGGCGATGGAAAGCTCCTGGTGGAGCCCATCAACTACGATCTGAACCCCGCCAATTTCGCCCGCTTTCTCGATAGTGGTAAGGCGAAGATGTTCAAATAGCTGTTAGGTTGTTCGCTGCGCGGTAGCTAGCTAATTGTATTTTAAGTGATTGATTTGTAGTTAGTAAGCATTAATTTACAACGTAAATTAATGCTTACTAATATTTTGCATAGTTATTTGATAATCAGTCCCAGAAAAAGCTAACAGCCAATAGCTTAAAAAATCTACTTCCCCAACGTCTTGATCAACATTCCTCTTGTGACCGGGGCGTTGAGTTCCATGCCGTTCAGGATAGAAAGTTCCTTCATCTGCGCGGCTGACATGCGGTAGTCTTGTAATGCACTTTGGAGGGTGCCGTCTTTCTGTACGCTTTTGACCTGAATACGATCGGGTTGGCGGTTGAGTTTATCACGGTCGGTCAGGCTTCGGAATCCCTCGGCTACACCCCGGAAATTGGACGCGTAAGTATTGAAGGTAGCCTCGTAGGTGAGTCCGTTGATGGCGTAAATCGTGCCACCGTACTGAATGAGCCAAGTGGCTACCTGCATGGTATTTTCGGGAGTTTGCGCGGGTGCCTGTTGGCCCTGCTGCTGCTGCTGAGGTGCTTGCTTCGACACCATCACCAAGGCGGGGTTGCCGTTGATGGTTGTTTTCTGACTTTGCAGCGTTTGCAGGTTAAATTGCTTCACAACACCCTGGGCGGCTTCGTCGAGGGTAGTACCCTGAGCCAATGTAAATAGCATAACCGCTTTCCCGTCTTTGGGGGCCATCTGAAACTGCGTGGGGGTGTTCTCGTACTGCCAATCGCGCGGGATGGGGAACTGGAGTTTAAGCTCGGGGTGGTAGAATACCAAATTTTCGACAAAACCCTGCTTAGGATCATCTCCGTAGATCATTCCGTCAATCCGGCGGAGGTACTGATCACGATTAACTACGTAAGAACCCGGGTTTTTCTTTTGCCATTCAATCGCCAGGGCGTTTACATTTTGTTGGCGTTCGCCCGGATCAGGGTGGGTAGACTGAAAGGTTGGGATGGAGCGACCACTTTCATCACTGAGTTTTTTGAGGGTGCCAAAGAAGTCGGCCATTTCGCGGGCATCGTAGCCAATTTTACTCGAATACCCCACCCCGATCTTGTCCGATTCCGTTTCGTGGGCGCGGCTGTAGCCGAGCAGGAACATTCCAATGCCTTGTTGCAGGGTTTCGGCTAATTCTGGCGCGGCAATGGCCCCAATAATCAGTCCTCCCATGCCAAGATATTGACTTGTTTGCTGACGGGCGGAGTGACGGGCCGTAATGTGGCCAATTTCGTGGCCCAATACGCCGGCAAACTCGGCTTCGTTATTAAAATGAGCCATAATACCCCGGGTAAAGTACACGTAGCCGGGAATGGCAAAGGCATTGACAACCGGAGAATCCACGATAAAAAACTGGTAGGGAAGCTCGGGTCGGTGCGAAATTGCGGCCATGGCTTTACCCTTCTCGTTGATGAAGGACTGTAAGTTTTTGTCGTCATAAAGTCCCATGGAAGCAACGACGGAGGGGTGCGACTGCTCACCAAGGGCGAGTTCCCCTTCCTTGGACATAAAGATCAGCTCCTTTTTGCCGGTTACCGGGTTTCGGGTGCAACCATAAAAGGAAAAAATTCCTACGGCCAGAAAAACGTAGGTTATCAGCTTAGGTAGTTTCATTCTTATTTTTTCAATTTTCATAGTTTTAATGCGAGGGGTTCGTGTAAAGTAACGGTCAACTAGTTGTGTGTTGATAAGTAAGGAATCATGCATAATTAGTACGTAGAGTAAATTACATGCACTTCGGTTGTTCAGGATTATACAGAGCTAACGGCTGTGTGCTAGTGGCTAACAGCTACTCACCACAACAAAGTAAAGAATTTATTCCAGATAAGCGTGCCACTACTCTATGCTGTCCAATAGCTTCTTCACGACCCCATCCATGGCTTTATTGTCGAGCCAGCGTACTACCATTACCACGTCGTGCTCGGCGTCCACGTACACCATATTGGTTCCGTTGCCAATGTGAACAAAAGCCGTGGTAGGCGCGTTGGGTAGAAATTGATGATCGGGGTTGACGAAGAAATTCATGTAGCCGTAGGTGGGCTGGGCCGTCGTGGGCGTCGTGGCCTGTTTGATCCACTGTTCGGAAATCAACCGCTGGCCATTCCACTTGCCTTTGTGCTGGGTCAGCAGCCCAAACCGCGCCATATCGTAGGCATTGATAAACATACCTCCGCCCCAGTGCCCGCCCCCGCTCACCGACTGCACGGGTTGTCCGTCCAACACAATCCAGGAGTTGCGGTAGCCCGTCCACCGCCAGGTGTTGGAGGCTCCAATGGGATCCATGATGTACTCTTTCAGAACCTGCGGCAAAGGCCGGCGCCACACACTCGTGGCGGCCAAGGCGAGGGCGTTTACGCGTACATCATTGTATTCGTAGACACTGCCCGGGGTGTTACGGGGGCGGGTGCGCCATTCGGTAGAATTAGCCGAAGGACGGTCGGCCCATTCGGGCTTGCCCCACAGAGTACCTTCCCAATCGCTGGTTTGACGAAGCATTACTTCCCAGGTGAGGGTGCGGTTGTGCGGGGTATCAAACGGTCGGATTAGTTCCGGGGTGCCGAAAAGCTCCGCCGGGCGGTTAATTTGGGAAGGAGTGTACAATTCAATGGGGGGCACGTAGGCCGCCACGGTGTCGTTGGTACTCCCGATGAGTTTTCGATCCACGGCCAGTCCCACCACCGTCGACAGAAAACTCTTGGTGACGCTGTGGGTCATGTCCGGGCGGGAAGGCTCTCCCCATTCGGCTACGATATAGCCTTTACGCACAATGATCCCGCTCGGCTCTCCGCGGGTTTCGAAGGGGCCGGTACCCTCGCCGAAAGGCTCTTTACCAAAGCTTTGGGCCTGCGAGACTTCCATGTCCCGGGGACCTTTGGTTTCATTTTCGCGGGCAAAAGTAATGAGTTCGTTGATTTTTGCGGCGTTCATCCCGACCTCAGCCGGTTTGCGACGTTGCCACTCCTGCCGGTCGGGGAAGTAGGTAGTTGGAGCAGTGGCCGGTTTTTTTGATTGAGCGACCGATCCGAGAACGGTAGCACTAAGTATAATTAGTAGTAGGGGGAAGCGCATACAAGCATTGAATTGGGTGACTGGAAATAAAATTCAGCCAAAAATAGCAAAAAGGATCGTAACCAAGCGGACGATCCTTCTTGTGACGTTACCGTTTTAAAAAGGTAACGTATATCCCAACGACACGCTAACCCCTTGGTTTCTCACGTTGGCCTGCACCACGGGTACATTGAGCAGGCGACTGATGCCGTGTTGGTAGCGGCCCTCGATCATGATTTCGCCAGCGCCGGCTTTCAGGCTTATACCCGCTCCGGCAATACCACTCAACTCGAAGCGTTGGTAGCCAATGGCATTCATGGATACGTCGGTGCGGATGGGGCGGAAATCGATGATAGCCTGCGGACGAGTGATCAGTTGGGCATCTACCGCGTAGCCAACCGATGGCCCCACGATGGCGTACACTTTGGCTAATTCGTTACCGGCGGCCAGTTTCAAGAGTACTGGTGCTTCCAGGTAGCTAACCCGGTAGGCCGAAGATATGCCCAGTCGAACGGGGAACTTGCCCACGTTGAGGTTGGTACCTTCCCGCATCTGAAATCCTTTTTGTTGAAACGCCAGTTCGGTGCGGATGGCTACGTTGTTGGAGAGTTCACGTTCGGCAAAAACGGCCAGATTGAGTCCGGGTGACCAGCGAAAATCGGGTGTAATGGCGGTGAAAAGTTCAGGTTTTGTGACGGTACCGGAGTAGGCTCCTCCCCGGACTCCAACGGACCACTGCGCTGAGGCGATGGAAGCACCAAATAATACAAAAATAAAGGAAAGCAGAAGTGAGCGACGGATGTTCATGGTAGTGACTGTTGTAGTTGAAAGATCAGGGTAGATGAAAATTTAGGTAGCTGGGTAGAATTAGTTGTTATTCATTACTTATGCCAAATGCATAGCTAACGCCACAAAAAGCTAATAGCTGGATGCTCCATAAATCGGCATTCAATAGTTTAGAGCCACTAGATGGGGGTAGGTTTAAGTAGCAAAGAAGGCCTTAACAATCATTAACAATGGAGGAGAAAGGGGATAGGCTAAGACTTTTGATGGAAAACATTGTATACTTGTGGTGCATCAGGCCACGAAGTTATTTGATAAAAGTGAACCCTAAAAAATGACACCCCTAAAAACCACATTTAGCGTATTGCCACGAGTATTGGCAAAACTTGATTTTCTGGGTTTATTTGAAAAAGATCCGTTTGGTAATCTGTTGATTATTAAACGTCTGATGATTATGATTATCGGCTGGATTACCTACTATCGTTTTACGGCCGTAAATAAAATCAAAATCAAGGGCACCGAACATCTGCATAACCTACCCGACAGCGGGGTGCTTTTTCTGTCGAATCACCAAACCTACTTTGCGGATGTTATTGCCTTTTACCAGATATTTTGCGCCGTAAAGTGGGGCTACAAAGATACCATCTCCCCGCCTTTTTTTCTCCTTGCTCCGCGGGTACGTACCTATTACGTGGCCGCCGCCGAAACGATGACAGGGGGAATTTTGCCCCGCATATTCAGTGTTGGGGGAGCTATCCATGTGGAACGTTCGTGGCGGGCCGAGGGGGAGAATGTAAAGCGAAACCTGGATGATTCCGCGCAGGATAAAATCGGGATGGGGCTAAACCACGGCTGGGTGGTAAGTTTTCCGCAGGGCACCACCAAACCGTACGCTCACGTTCGTAAAGGCACGGCCTACCTCATCAAAGAGCACAACCCCATTGTGGTACCCATCGTGATCAATGGCTTTCGCCGGGCCTTCGATAAAAAAGGCCTGCGTTTCAAAAAACGGAACACGACCATTACCGTTCAGTTCAAACCCCCCATGCATTTCTTGCCCGATGAGTCGGTGGAAAGTATGGTAGCGCGGGTTACCAAGGCAATTGAGCAGGATATTCCAACCGAAAAGATGACCTGGCTGGGGGGCGATCCACAATAAAAATTACCAGGCATGTGTTTTTAGAAGTAATAAAACACATCACTTCTGACTCTTCTTGAAAAACCAAAGCAGTAACTTCCGTAAAAACGTGTCCGAAAAGTGTAGCAAGATTCTTTATTGGTTAAAATGGAAACGGGCAGGCCGGGCGGGTACCATGCGACTTATTGTCTCTCTGATGGTCGCCTTCTTCGGTCTGATGGTTTCCATCGGGCTTTTGTTTTACGTCATGATCCTACTGGGGATATTCGGTGATATGCCGTCCCGGAAGGAGCTGAAAAACAAGCGGAACGATACTGCCTCCGAAGTATACTCTGCCGATAGCGTGTTGTTGGGGCGCTACTTCCTCTACGATCGCACCAATATTTCGTACGAAGATATCGATACTACCGTCATTAAGGCATTGGTAGCCACCGAAGACGCGCGTTTTTACCAACACGGCGGCATTGACTACCGTAGTTTGGCTCGGGTACTGGTAAAAACACTGATGCTGCAAAACGAAAGTTCGGGCGGGGGAAGTACCATCACCCAGCAGTTGGTCAAAAACCTGTATCCCCGTAAAAACCGTCTTTTTTTGGAAATGCCCGTTAACAAACTTCGGGAGATGATTATTGCCCGGCGGCTGGAAGACGTATACTCCAAGAGTGAGGTTCTGGAACTATACCTCAACACGGTTTCCTTTGGCGGCACCATCTTCGGGGTAGAGCGGGCAGCCCGCTATTTTTTCAATGTTCCGGCCAGCCAATTGAAAGCCGAGGAAGCAGCGGTACTGGTAGGGATGCTGAAAGCCACCACGACCTACAATCCGCGGTCGCGGCCCGAACGTTCCAAGAGTCGAAGGAATCTGGTGTTGAGTCAGATGGCTCGCTACGGGTATGTTTCACCTCAGGAGGCAGATTCGCTAAAAAACCTGGCGTTGGTACTAAGAAAAGAGAAAAAAGTAAAACAGACCGACGAGGAAAACCTGGCGCCGTATTTTCGGGAACAGCTCCGGGTTGAGCTTGCCGAATGGTGTGCTACCCAAGATCGACCGGACGGAGAACCGTACAACTTGTACACCGACGGACTAAAAATATACACTACGCTGGACGCCAACGTACAGCGGCAGGCGGAGCGGGCGGTGTACGTGCGCATGGCGGCGCTGCAAAAGCAATTTGATGCTCATTGGCGGGGGCGACTACCCTGGGGCAATGATGCTTCCGTGTTGAAGACCGCGCAGCGATACTCCACCCGCTACAAAATCATGAAGGAACAAGGAGCATCGGAGGCCGAGATTAAAGAGGCCTTTGATAAAAACGTGCCCATGACCTTATTTAGTTGGAACGGGGTGGTGCGGCGTACGATGAGTCCGATGGATTCTTTGGCCTACTACCAGAAATTTCTTAACACTGGCCTCGTTTCGATTGAACCCGAAACCGGTTTTGTCCGTGCTTGGGTGGGGGGTATCAACCACGGTCTTTTTAAATACGACCACGTACTGTCTCAGCGGCAAGTTGGGTCAACGTTTAAGCCCATTGTATACGCGGCGGCTTTACAGAAAGGTTTAAAGCCCTGTGATTATCTGGAAAACAAACGGACTACCTACGCCGAGTACGAGAACTGGGCGCCCCAAAATGCCGATAGTCAGTACGGGGGCAGGTACTCAATGGAAGGAGCTTTGTCCAAATCGGTCAATACGATTTCGGCCCAGTTGATTCTAAAAGTCGGGGTACCGGCTACGGTCCGGATGGCGAGTGATCTGGGCATCCACAGCGAACTGCCCCCCGTGCCTTCGTTGGCGCTGGGTACGGCTAATCTGTCGTTGCTGGAAATGGTGACGGCCTACACGGCATTCGCCAACGGAGGGCGAATCAGTGAACCAGTATACGTGACCAGGATAGTAGACGGTGCCGGGCGCGTGTTGCGTGAGAATAAATCCAAAAAACATAAGTATGCGTTATCCATCGATAATGCGGCCATTATGCTTCACATGATGAAGGCCGTGGTGAACGAGGGGAGCGGGCAACGCCTGCGGTCATCTTTTGGGCTGTCCTTGGACATGGCCGGAAAAACGGGCACTACCCAAAATCAAACCGATGGCTGGTTTATCGGTATCGTGCCGGGCCTCGTAACCGGCGTGTGGGTTGGGGGAGAAAGCCCGCTGGTGCGTTTCCGAAGCCTCGAATTGGGACAAGGGGCCCGCACGGCTCTACCCATCTGGGGGGAGTTTACCTCCCGACTCGTGAAAAACGGATACCTTTCAAAAAGTAAATCATTCGAGCCATTGTCGGATCGTTTGCGAAATCGATTGGATTGCGCGCCCTTTCTGGCCGATGAACCGGAGGGAGGCTTTGGCCGCGAGTTAATTGATAAAATAGTAAATATACTTCCTTTTGGGAAGAAGAACCGGGAAGAGCGGCAGGAGCGCCGCCGTCAGCGCCGGGAAAAGCGTGGTAATTAGTCGATTAATTTCATAATGATGCCCCTCACGCTACAAATGTCCGGGAAATCAGGAATGAAAAAAGAAGCATTATTCCTGTGTATATGTTAATTTAGCGCAGAACTAAATATCCTAATCTATCATGGCCCAATACAAGTTAAATATCAATGGCCAAACCTACCAGGCTGACGTGGAGCCGGATACGCCTTTACTGTGGGTATTGCGCGATAACCTGGGGTTGGTTGGAACAAAGTATGGTTGTGGCATTGCCCAGTGTGGCGCATGTACGGTACACCTCAACGATCAGGCAACGCGCTCGTGCGTACTTCCTGTATCGGCCGTTGGCAATTCTAAAGTAACGACCATCGAAGGCCTATCCGCCGACGGGAACCACCCGGTGCAACAGGCGTGGGATGAAGTAGACGTCCCGCAGTGCGGCTATTGCCAGACGGGTCAGATCATGACCGCGGCGGCCTTCCTGAAAAAAAATCCTAAGCCTAATTCAGAAGAAATAGAAGCTGCAATGAACGGTAACCTATGCCGTTGTGGTACCTACCACCGTATTCGTGAAGCCGTTAAAGTAGCCTCAACTAAAACCAAATAGCCATGTCAACTTTACCAAATACCAATCGACGGGATTTTATGAAGCTGGCTTCTGCAGCTGGTGGTGGCTTACTGTTGGCCTTCAACTGGACCAACGCCGAAGCCAAGCCGAAGATCCTCGATCCCACGGCGGAGGCAGTCGCTAATTCCATTGAATTCAATAGCTACCTTTCTATATCTCCCGAAGGAATAATTACCATATTTTCACCCAACCCCGAAGTGGGGCAGGGCATCAAAACTGCATTTCCTATTGTGGTGGCCGAAGAACTTGACGTTGACTGGAAACAGGTCAAAGTAGTGCAGGCACCCTTGAATACCGATAAATTCCAGCGTCAGGTAGCGGGAGGAAGCGGGTCAATACCCCATTCCTGGACTCGCCTTCGTCAGGCTGGAGCCACGGCCCGTCAATTATTTATCAACACGGCCGCCAAGCGTTGGGGTGTTTCACCCAACGAATGTACCACCGCCAGCGGCGTGGTACTGCACAAGGGTACGAGCAAAAAGGCCACCTACGCCGATTTGGCGGTGGACGCCTCCAAGATGCCAACCCCTACGGATGTAGCCTTGAAAGACCCCAAAGATTTCAAGCTGATCGGTACGTTTATCAAGAACGTGGATAACGAGCCGATCATTACCGGAAAACCATTATTTGGTCTCGATTTTTACCGCGAAGGTATGTTATACGCCATGATTAAGCGTCCGGATGCTTTCGGAATGAAGCTTAAATCGGTGGATGCAACCGCGGCCAAAGCAATGCCCGGTATCGTGGATGTGATCACGTTTGAAAACAACGTGGCGGTTCTCGGGAAGTCTACCTGGCAGGTAATGAAAGCACGTAAGGCCTTGAAAATAGCGTACGAGCAAGAGTTTGAGCTAGAAAGCACCTCCGACCACGATCGTATCTTTGATGAGCTACTCAATGCCCCAACCGTGTCGGTTCGCCGGAAGGATGGGGATGTTGAGGCCGCTTTCAAAAAGGCGGCCAAGGTGGTAACGAGCGAGTATCAGTGCCCGTTCTTACCGCACAATCCCATGGAGCCCATGAACTTCTTCGCCAACGTAACCGCGGACGGAGCAGAGTTAATTGGTCCTACTCAGACGCCCGAGCGTGCGCGGGGAGATGCTGCCAAATACCTCAAACTTCCCCAAGAGAAGGTGACCGTAGAGTTGACCCGGATGGGTGGTGGCTTTGGACGCCGTTTGGCTACCGACTTTGTGATGGAAGCCGTGAAAGTTTCGGCTTTGGCCAAAGCACCGGTGAAGTTAATTTGGTCAAGAGAAGACGACATGACGGGTGGCGATTACCGCCCGGCGGTGAAGTATCGATTTGAAGCTGCTTTGGATGAGAAAGGTACCATGATTGGCTACAAATTACGTGGTGCGGGTATCAACGCGGGCAATCCTACCCGGGAGAATAACTTCCCGGCGGGTGCGGTAGACAATCTGTTGATTGATTCGGCTGAGCACAAATCACCCATCACCACGGGTCCGTGGCGGGCACCGATCACTAACTTTCTGGCGTATGCGGAGCAGGCGTTCCTGGACGAAGTAGCCTACGCGGCCGGTAAAGATCCGATTGCGTTCCGGCTAGAACTACTGGAAAAAGCGAAGAAAACTCCCGTGGGTGATATTCTATACGATATTGATCGGATGCGGGTGGTTACTGAGCTGGTTGCGGAGAAAGCGGGCTGGGGGAAAGATAAATCCAAAGCGCAAGGTTTTAGTCTCTACTTCTCGCACCGCTCGTACGTGGCCCAAATTGGTGAGGTCACCATGAAGAATGGGAAACCAGAAATAACCAAAGTATATGCCGGAGTGGATTGTGGAGTGGTGATTAATCAAAGTGGTGCGCAACAGCAAACCATGGGGGGGATCCTCGACGGAATTGGCCACGCGATGTACGGTAATCTTACCTTTAAGGATGGGGTACCCGAGCAAAGTAACTACAATAACTACCGCCTGATCCGGATGAAGAATATTCCGGACGTGGAAGTACATTTTGTGGACAATGGCATAGATCCAACCGGACTTGGAGAGCCGGCTTTACCCCCGACGGGAGGAGCGGTAGCCAACGCTATCTTCAAAGCGACGGGCAAACGGATTTATAAGCAGCCTTTTGTGGAGCAAGATGTTCTGAAAGGAGTTTCTTAATAGAAAACAAAGTTTATGGTACCAGGGTTTGATCAGTCATGATCAGACCCTGGTGCTTTTTTTACTACCGCTCCCAAAACACAACGACCTACCATGAAAGCGATTCAACTAAAAGAGTTTGGCGCGGCTGATCAATTATATCTGGGTGAGTACCCAAATCCGGTGCCGCAGTCCCACGAAGTTTTGGTAAGAGTACACGCTACCGCCCTCAACCGGGCTGATATTTTGCAGCGGGAGGGCCATTATCCACCTCCCGCTATTTCGAGCCCAATCCTTGGCCTCGAAATAGCGGGGGTGGTAGTGTCTGCCGGTAATAAAGTAACGCGCTGGCGAAAAGGAGATCAGGTTTTTGGTTTGCTGCCGGGCGGAGGCTACGCCGAGTTTGCCGTCATTCATGAGGATATGGCGATGCCCATGCCCCCGGGCTGGAATTTCACGAAAGCCGCCGCGGTTCCCGAAGTATTTCTGACGGCGTTTCAGGCACTTTCCTGGATAGGCAAACTGCAGGCGGGTGAGAAGGTACTGCTGCATGCTGGTGCCAGTGGCGTCGGGACCGCCGCCATTCAAATTGCCCGACAGATGGGAGCCGAAATATTCGTAACGGCTTCACCCGGAAAGCATCAGCTCTGCCTCGACCTCGGGGCACAATACGCGATTGATTACAAGAAAGGCCCTTTTCTGGATGAGTTGATAGGGCTGACGAACGGGACGGGGGTTGATGTGATTGTTGATCCGGTTGGGGGAGATTATTTCAGCCAAAATATCCAAGCTTTACGGCCCGATGGGCGATTGGTGATGCTGGCCGTGATGGCCGGAGGAAACGTTTCGGCCAACATAGGCCCCATTGTTTTTAAACGCCTTCAGGTACTAGGCACGACGTTGCGTTCCCGGACGCGCGACTATCAGATCAAACTTACCCAGGATTTTATCGCTTTCGCCTACGATCTCCTGGTCAGTAATACCTTACGGCCCGTTGTGGATAAGGTGTTTGCCTGGGAAGATGTGGCCAATGCGCATCGGTACATGGAAGCTAACCTTAGCGCCGGGAAGGTTGTGCTGCGGATTAGGGAATAACCCTGCGGGAATTTTGTATTTTTGGACTTTTAGTTTTACCAGGTGGCCCTAATACGGTCACCTTTCAGATAGTAACTATGGATATTCTTCAAAAAATAAAAAGACTTAGTAAGGACCACGTGGCGGACGTAACGGCCAACCGTAACCACCTGCACAAAAACCCGGAACTATCATTTCACGAGCATAAAACTGCCCGTTTCGTGGCCGATTACCTCAAAGGTCTTGGGCTGGAACCGCAGGAGGGTGTGGCCGGAACCGGGGTAGTGGCGATGATCAAGGGGAAAAATCCGGATAGCCGGGTGGTCGGCCTCCGGGCGGATATGGACGCATTACCCATTCATGAAGCCAATGAGGTACCCTATAAGTCGCAGGTACCCGGCGTTATGCATGCCTGCGGGCACGATGTACATATTTCCTCGTTGTTGGGAACGGCTCGGATATTAACCGAGCTCCGCGAGGAGTTTGAAGGTGCCATCAAATTGGTGTTTCAGCCGGCGGAAGAAAAAGCACCCGGTGGCGCTTCGCTGATGATTAAGGAGGGAGTACTCGAAAATCCCCGTCCGGCTGGAATGCTGGGACAGCACGTAGCCCCTAACGTACCCGTGGGTAAGATTGGTTTTCGGGAAGGTATGTACATGGCTAGCACCGATGAGTTGTTCCTTACAGTAAAAGGAAAAGGGGGGCACGGCGCTGCCCCCGATCAATTAATTGACCCGGTGTTGATCGCTTCCCATATTATCGTGGCCTTGCAGCAAATCATCAGCCGGAATCGTCAACCTGCCAATCCTTCTGTGTTGTCATTCGGGCGGTTTATCGCCGACGGGGTGACGAATGTGATCCCCAATGAAGTAAAAATTCAGGGTACCTGGCGTTGCATGGACGAAGAATGGCGGGCCGATGGTCTGCGACGCATGGTAAAAATGGCCGAAGGAATTGCCGACGCCATGGGGGGAAGCTGTGAATTTGAAGTCGTGAAGGGCTACCCGTTCCTGAAAAACCACCCTGAACTGACCCGACGTACCAAAGCCGCCGCCGTAGAATACATGGGCGCCGAAAATGTAATTGATCTTGACCTATGGATGGCGGGCGAGGATTTTGCTTTCTATTCTCAGGTGGTTGACTCCTGCTTTTATCGGCTGGGTACGCGCAACGAAGCAAAGGGCATTATATCAGGAGTACATACCCCCACTTTCGATATTGACGAAAGTGCGCTCGAAATTGGTCCCGGTCTGATGAGTTGGCTGGCTATTCAGGAACTCAACCAACGGTAGGAATGCGTATTGCTTGTTTGTTTCTCTTACTAGGTACCTCGTACACGGGTTGGGGTCAGTCGATGCATGGGAAAGTACTGAATATCCTAACCGACAAACCAATTGCCTACGTGATTATCACGAATATTGACCGTCGCATAGCCGTCAGGAGCGACCAAAATGGCATTTTTTATTTCCCGGAAACCAGTGATACGCTACGTTTTGCCGCGCCAGGATTTCAAACCACTCAAATTGTGAGGTCTCAGCTTGATACCATGGTGATCCGGATGGCAGAAAACCCCTTAGTGGTGGAGAATATTTCCTCCGGAGGTACCAGACGCCCCACTCTGGAACAAGCAGGAACCCGCAGGAAACGCCCTCAGGGCAGGTTTATGCATTGTGATTCTACGTCTTTTTCAGAAATGGCCTTGTTCATTCCAAACTCTGATCAAAGGCGGGCTATTTTACACAAAGTATACTACTACGTACCTTGGGGAGGAAAACAGCGTTCTCCGTTTCGGGTAAGGATATACGAGAATAACAACGGCAAACCGGGTAAGGATTTGCTCGATGAGAGTGTGGTTATTCGGCCTAAATGGTGGAAACGCTGGAAAGAAGCGAGGGTAGGCCCTTATAATATTTCTTTGCCCAAAGATGGCTTCTTCGTGTCCATGGAGTGGCTGAGGGAAGAAGGCAATTATACTGACCGCGCGAAAATGAAAGACGGTAGCATCCGTACGAAACAGTGCTTTGGGCAAATACTTGGAATGGCCGACGAGCCAAAAGAACCCCGTGGTTGGACCCGGTCGAACGGAGGTACTTGGTTCCGGTGGGAGTGGCCCCAACTCTATAAAGTCTACAACCCCATGATCAGGGTAGAGTGGCTCAGGTATCAGTGAACTACCCACCTACGCCAGAGGCGATGGGATGGGCTTCGGGTTTCATAGAGTGTGCTTTGTTACCAAAGTCTGATTTCCTCTCCACCTTTGTAATCGCCAGTTCCTGACGATATATTTTTAATCCTTCATTTAAAATGTTCTTTACTGCGTT
>JBDNFP010000223.1:0-18631 GCA_041689775.1 Spirosomataceae bacterium | reverse complement strand
GTTGACGGGTTCGGAAAAATGCCAGTGCCGCAAGGCCCGCTCGCAGCGCAACCACCTGGCCTGCTGTTACCATGCGTGGGTTTCTCTCAAAGTCAAAGCCAAGCAAATGAAGACCACGATCTATCAGGTCAGGCAAGGTTTATTCACCGACTACTTGGTTCAACAACTGATGAATCCTACTGTCCATGCTGTATAAGCGAAAGTCCTAACATAGTTCAGAACATACTGTGTGATGGTCTCCGATTCCATCATCAGAAATCCTACAACAGTGCCTTTCTGACAACTACAACCGCCAATCTACGGCAAAAAAACTAGTAGTTTAAAGACCTAGTAACCTTTTGAATTAAATTCTGACCTAGAAATAGTCCCCCAATATAATGCGGCAAACACCACTATCCCTACTCCTCTTCGTTCTATTGAACCATTATGCAACAGCAACTATTCTCATTGTATATGGCGACAAGGCCACTTCCATTGAGCAAAACGCTTCCCTCGATTTAAAGTATGATATCGAGTCAGTGAGCAAGGAACGAGTAGACCTGAGTGCATACTCCTCCAATTTCGATGTAAAGAAGTACCGGCACGTGATTTATGTAGGGACCAAAGCCACCCATACCTACCTGAGTGAGTACCTCACGAGTGCTTCGGGCAATATTTTGAGCGGCGATCTTGCTCCTGAAACCTACCTCCTGAAAAGCATTAATTCCAAAACGCACCTCATCATGGGTGCCGACAACCGGGGTACTTTCTACGGAGTATATGAGTTTTCCAAAACGGTATTGGGTACTGATCCGAACGCCTACTGGATTGGGTATACTACCAAAACGCAAGAGAAAATCACAATCCCGGCTTTATCCTACCAAGCCAAAGCACCGGTTTTTCAGTACCGGGGGTACTTTGATAACGATAACGACCTGCTGGCTAATTTCAAGGGGAGAAAGCTCATTGTGGAGCTTGACCTTTGGAAAGAGATGATCAATACCCTCATGCGGCACGGGTATAACTACATTGATATTCACGATTTACTCGGTCGCCCTGAGTACTACCTCCGTGACTACTATATTCAACTCACCGACTTTCATTCGGACCTGGAATTGGTAGAGCAGGTCATTGACTACGCCCATAGTAAAGGGATGATGGTGCAAGTACCGATGTATTTGGGCTGGGAGTTTAGGCATCTGGAAATGGACGAAGTCTGCCTAACGCAGTACCACGACAAATGGATGGAGATTTACGAGTACTACCTCACCAAAACACCCATTGGAAAAGCTGATCTGTTTCTGCAACGCCCCAGGCACCCAATTTACGACTGGGCCTATAAATGCGAAGAAGAGGCCGCTGCTGGGGTAAAACCGGGCGAACTCATGAACAAAATGTTTGAAGGTCTGTACCAATTGATTCAGGAACACCGGCCCGGCGCAGTACTCTTTTGTGATCTGTGGTCGGAAGGGCGGCCCTTGTGGGAAAGTGGGGAGTTTGCCCCTCGTAAAGAAATCCAAATGCTGTGGGCCGATCACGGCTTTGCCAATTTCCATGAGTTTCCAGCTGATTTCAAAGGCTACAACTTCGGCATTTATATTCATGCGGGCGTGTGGTACAATAATGTCACCCAATCGCCCTACCCAGGCCGCATCAAAGCAGGTGCGTTGGTGGCGGTAAATAGTAAAGCCACCAGTAATATTCTGGTGAATGGCCAAACCTTCAAAGACTTCCTGCTCAATATCTCGGCCAGTGCCGCCTGCGCCTGGGACCCGATCGGGTTTGATCCTGAGCAGTTTTATACGGACTGGACCACCCGCTATTTTGGTAAAAATGCCTCAGCAAAAACCGTGGAAGTACTCAAACTTACCTACCAAGCCAATGTGCCACTGGGGGGATTCCGAAACACGATGAATAAGACCGTTCAAATATTGAATACTATCGAAAAGAAAAACCCTAAGCTGGAATCTCTCGAAGCCGTGGAGACTTCCATCAAGGCATCCGAGCAAGCCCTGAAACTTGTCCATGAACTTGCACCCACAATCGAAGGAAATAAAAGAATGTCGTTTACTGACCAGATTGCCTACCCAACCGAGATTTTTAATCTGAACCTGTTACTCCTAAAATCAGCACTGGTGCTGAATAATAGCCTCGTCAATGAACTCAGTGACCCGGCATCCGTGAAACAAAAAAGCGAGGAGTTAAAAAAGAGCCTGATCGCGTTACGGAAAAAACTAACCAATGGCTCCGGTTGGGAGAAGTGGGAGAACTTTTATAATCCCGAAAATTTCAGGATTCACACTCCTCCTCCAAGCATTGAACGGGTAGATAATCTGCTGATAACACGGTAGATTGGTTGACTCTCATGTTGCGGCCAATTAAACACAAAATTAAATAACAAGAAAAGAATTTATAAAGATATGCGAAATTCTTGGGGTAGATTTTCCATTTCAAACTTCCTTAACCTCTTGTGAGAAAGGCGAAGGCATCGGTACTAAATTTTCTGGAAAAGTTATAATTATTGGAGCCGGAGCTGGTGGACTTTCTGCTGGATATTTACTTCAACAACTAGGAGTAGATTTTGAGATTTTAGAAGCTTCATCAGTTTATGGCGGCAGAATAAGAATCAATAGACTTGTTGCAATGAAAATAAAATCGTATTTTTAACACTATGAATATTTCAACTGCAAGTTTAACAACCGAAAGAAAGTGGCGTTCTGCAACTGGATACGATGAAAAACGTTTCAGAAAGTTACTATTAATTTTCGAGGATTCATATTACGAAAGATTTGGTAAAACACTTGTCGAAAGAAAAGCTGATAGTCCAAAAGAGTCTGTTATAAAATCTGCTGAATATTTGCTTCTTTTTACTCTATTTAGTCTTAAAAGTGCGAGGCGTCCCGTACCGACTTACTTATGATCTACTTGGCTTTATAACCGGAATGGATTCATCCAATGCAAAACGCAATCGCAGCGGCGAACCGTCAAGATTTAGGCGTAAATATCTTAAAATAAATGCTATACACTAAGAACTATGCCCCCGCTCGATCATTTGATAGCGTGGCTGAATTTGAAGAATATTTTCGTAAATATGACATGTTGATCATTGATGGTACTGAGCAGCGCATTGAGCGACCTTCTGACGAAGATTCACAAAAAGATAATTACTCCGACGGTCCGCCGCTGCGGTAAAAAAAAGCCACACTGTAAAGACAACCGTTATAACGGGTTTAAATGGTTTAGAGAATAATAAAAAGATTCTCTTTTTGAGCTACTGCTTCGTTGGAAAGATACATGATTACACAATGCTAAAAGAGGATTTTCCTACTAATAAAGATTGGTTTGAAGATTTCAATATCCGCTTGTATTCAGGGTACCAGGGGTTTGATAAAGACTACAAATGTCGACACGTATATCTTCCTACCAAAGCCCGAAAAAACAGCCTTTAACTGATCATCAAAAACTGATCAATCGGCAATTATCTAGTCAACGTGTTGGTATAAAGCATAGTATAGTCGGATCGATTAAGAATGCGAGACTTTGAGAAATATGACGATACTCTGGAAGTCTGTGCTGGCCTCTGGAATTTCTATTTAACTAACTGATTTATAATATTGCAACAAATCTAATATAGTTGGTTTGTTTGTGGTTGGAAAACCAGCATTAGATTTTATTTCACGATTAGGAGATGATTTAAGAGACTTTATACTTAGCGAGCTGGATGGAATTTACTCAAACCAAGTAACTAAAAGTTATATAAAAAATATTACCCAAAATTGAAATAATGAGCCATTCATCAAAGCTGGTTATATGACTGACTATGCCGATTGGAAAAAAGTAAAAAAGCTCAGCGAATCCGTAGCCAATAAAATATATCTTGCAGGTGGGGAGTATACCGATGGTGAAGATTAGGTGCAGGGCTTTCTTATAAAAACTTATTTCGACCAGAATTGGGTATTTTGCATCACAAAGGAGATAGGAAAGTAGTTATTTTAGTACTGATTCAGGTTCAACCGACCACAAAGGTTACTAAATACGAGACTTTTTTATAAACTTTTACCATATTTTATATAATTATAAAAGTATTAATTTTTATAAGAAAACCCTGAGATTAGGTGTCAGTTCATACTGCCGCTCAATCGGCAAAAACAGCAGTAGAAAAAATAGGTAATTGAAAACAACCTATAATATAATATAGACGCCGTACCTCCCGGCGTTTTGCAAGCCATTGGCAATTAGTTTAGGGAACGAAAAATAGTCCAAAGACTCTCAGATACTTTCCCTAAATTGTCGCTAGTCTTTTAAAAATGTCGTCAAGAAATCAAATTACCAAAATAACTTACGAATTCTAATAAGCAGCCCGATACTACTATGAAATACCCGCTCATTCTTCTACTTTTTGTATGCCAGTATAGCTTCGCCAAAAAGCCGCGAACCATTTTTGTAGAAGCCGAAAATTTCCAGAACAAAGGAGGTTGGTCCGTTGATCAGCAGTTTATGGATGTTATGGGCTCTTCCTTTCTGATGGCCCACGGCATGGGCAGGATCGTGGAAGATGCCAGTACTGCGGTTGTTTTCCCGGCCATGGGCACCTACAAAGTCTACGTGTGAACGCGAAACTGGTCCGCCCAATGGTCAGACAAGGCCGCCGCCGGACAGTTTCAGCTCCTGGTGAACGGAAAGCCTCTAGATAAAGTTTTCGGAAAAGATAACCGCGACTGGACGTGGTCATACGGCGGAACGGTGAACATCGGGCAAAAGGATAATACCATTGCCCTCAAAGACCTCACGGGCTTTAACGGCCGCTGCGACGCCATCGTTTTCACTGACGACCCCAACTTCAAGCCCATCGAGGACAAACAGAAACTGGCTGACTACCGAAACGACTACTTTGGTTTTGACAAGAATCCAAAAAACGCCGGAAAATATGATTTTGTGGTCATCGGTGGCGGTATGGCGGGCACTTGCTCGGCCATTTCGGCGGCTCGTCTGGGTGTAAAAGTGGCCTTGGTGCAAAACCGCCCGGTACTCGGCGGCAACAATAGCTCAGAAGTGCGGGTACACCTCGGCGGAAGGATTAACCTGGAACCCTACCCCGCCCTGGGCAATCTGGTCAATGAAATAGGTCCTTCGGAGGGCGGCAACGCCCAACCCAAAGAGTACTACGAGGATGAAAAGAAACTAGCCGCGGTATTGAGCGAACCCAACATCACGCTTTACCTTAACTACCACGCTAATTCGGTTGAAACCAAAGACGGCAAGATTGAAAAGGTATATGCTACCAATATAGAGACAGGCGAAAAGGTATATTTCGAATCCCCGCTCTTTGCTGACTGTACGGGCGACGGCACCATCGGGTTTCTGGCGGGAGCGGAGTTTATGACCGGACGCGAAAGTAGAGAGGTATACGGAGAAAAAACAGCTCCCGAAGTAGCCGATAACCTCACGATGGGGGCATCAGTGCAATGGTTTTCCGAAAGAAAGGGGCAACCCGTGGCTTTCCCCGACATCCAATGGGGCTTACCCTGGGACGAAGCCAAGGCAGAGAAAATCACCAAGGGCGATTGGGAATGGGAAACGGGTATGGGGCTGGACATGACCCTCGACTTTGAGCAAATCAGGGATTACGGTTTGCTGGCTGTTTACTCTAACTGGTCCTACCTAAAAAACCACGCCGCTACCAAAACAAAATTTGCCAACGAGTACCTGAAATGGGTAGCCTACGTGGCCGGGAAGCGGGAATCAAGAAGACTAAAAGGAGATTACGTGCTCATCGAGCAAGACCTAACCGACCAGCGGGTATATCCCGACGGTACGGCCCCCACCTCCTGGACCATCGATCTGCATTACCCCGATCCGGAGAATTCGAAGCTATTTCCGGGTGCGGCTTTCAAGTCGATCGCCAAGCACATCAAGATTTACCCCTACCCCATCCCCTTTCGGTGCTTGTATTCCAAAAATATCAGCAACCTCATGATGGCCGGTCGCAACATTAGTGTGTCGCATGTAGCACTTGGTACTACACGACTAATGCGCACCATGGGTATGATGGGGGAAGTATTGGGTATGGCAGCGGCCGTATGTAAAGAAGAAAAAACTAACCCAAGGGGTATCTATCAGAACTATTTCCCAAAACTGGAAGCCTTGATGATCAAAGGAATTGGTAATTCAAAACTCCCAAAAGATCAGGATTATAACCTAGGAGGAACGTTGATGGAGGTAGTGAAATGAAACGCTTCGTAGTTGTTCTGGTTAGCATAGTAGTTCTTTCATCCTTTTTGACTAGTTGGGACAAAACAGTCTTCACCATAGAGCTAAAAAACGGGGGCGAATTTGGGATGAACGAGGTGTACTGGGGAGATAAGCTGGAACGGTACTCGGCCGATATCGTTGCCCCGGTGTGCGAAGAAGGCATTTGTTACAACGTCAATGTTATATTTAACTGGAATCTGATCGGTGAATTTATCAACTACCAAACCCAGCCCTACAATCCTCTTACCAAGCTTGATCACAAACCCTTTACCTTAGCCGACTACGCCAAACTGCAAAGTATCCTGACCAACCACGACCTCGTATTTACAGGGATGTCGGCCGATAAACTCGTAACCAAGACCCGGGATAATAACGTGGACGCGTACTCCGGTGCTACCGTGGAAGCAATCAAGGGGGAAGTAATCGAGGGTGCCTTGTTTACCTGTCATACCCTGTGGCACGTTGCCAACGGAGCCGTGGTAGACTCGATCAGGAATCATACCAAGTCGCGACTTGATAAGCGCCTCATCGAAAAGATTATTGGATACAATTCTGCCTCGGCGCATTACTATCTGATCAATAATTTATCCGAAGCGCAGTTTGCTGGAAACTTGACGGAGGTACTAGCTTTGGTCAAGAATGGGAAAGGGTATCTCCTCAAGAACACAATTGAGAAAATTCCCGAAAAACTATTTGACACCCAAATGCTGCAAGGTTTTCTGATCAAGAACTATGATTCACTTTCGTACTACACCCAGGTCGCCGTGCTCAATAAACTTCAAAATAGTACGATCAAACCCGAATTAAGTGCTGCGCTGCTTACCCAAATCAGTGACCGAAACAGCGCCCAAAACCAAAAGATTATTACGTTGGTGATCAAGAATAAAGATGCAGATGCTACCCAAAAACTACTCAACTATCTCATCAAACAGAAGATTAAAATTTCAGAAATGAACTACCGACTATTGGAAGAGATGAAAGTTAACCAACTCAGGCTTTTGGAAAAAATATGAGTTTAGGTGGTAATGAGGCATTATTTTGACTAAGCTCTCGTATTCCCTACCCCAGTAGCTCATTAATACATCCCGAAAACATCCTGATCCCCGTTTCTAACAATTCATCCGGAAAATCGTAGTCGTGATGATGCAAGGCCGGAGTATTGAGGCCCGCCCCTAACCCAAAAAGAGCCGTTTTATAGTACCGGGAAAACCAACCAAAGTCTTCGCCGAATTTTAAGGGAATAGCTCTTTCAACCAAAGTTAATCCTTGTTTTGTGGCGACTTGTCTGATCAGCTGATCACATTCAGGATCATTGACCGTAGCCGGAAAATAGTCAAACCATTCAGTACTGTAAGCAAGCCGCTGCTGACTGCACACTTGGGCAGTCAGGGCAAGTACCTGGGTTTTTAAATTCTGCATAGTCTCTTCCGTCCAGGTTCGGAGGGTATAGTGCACGGTCGCTGAGCCGGCGGCTATCCCGTAAGCTCGTTCGCCCATTTCAATACAAACGGGCGTAAGTATAGCAAAATCCAAATTAGTCGTAAGAGGCCGATTCATCTTGTCAAATGCCTGAATAAGCTCGGCTACGGCTGGATTAATACCATTTTCTGGCTCGGAAGCGTGGGCTAGTTCCCCTTCGAGCCGGATAGCCACACTTTGCACGGTGGCTGTAAAGACCCCGTCACGCAACACAAGGATGTGCATCGCTTCGCCGGGTAGGTTGTGCAGTGCAAATACATAATCAGGGTTCAACTCCCGAAACCGCTTATCCTGCAAAACGGCTCGTGCTCCCTGACCGTTTTCTTCGGCAGGTTGGAATAAAAGAACCACCTTTCCTTTTTGAAACGATTGGTTCTTTAACCAAACCAGCTACCGTTGCCATGTGTCCATCGTGCCCGCATTTGTGCGAAACCCCAGGATGTCCGGAGCGGTACGAAAAGTCGTTCACTTCTTCAATAGGTAGGGCATCCAGTTCACATCGGATAACCACCGTCGGTCCTTCCTCCGCAAAACGATATACTACCGCCATACCATTTCCACCCAGACCAGTGATAATCTCAGTAGGATGATGCTTCATGACAAAAGAATGAATGCGGCTAGCGGTATTCACTTCCGAACCAGAAAGCTCGGGATGCTGATGAAGCTCTTTTCGTAGTTCGTAAACTGAGGTCGGTACCTGCATAGAATTAGTAGTCAATTTCAACACAAAATAACAGAACTATTCACGCTTGCCAATGCTACAAGGCCGGTAAAAAGCCTCCGCGCGATCTATTTAATTTACTACCAATAGAATTTTTACGGCCATATCTCTCCGCGCTGTTTGTTTTGCACTATCTTGGCTCTCAAAATTTTCAAAACAACCAATTCAATGAAACTAGTAGTACTTATGGGCATTTGTCTGGCCTTCGCTGCCAGCAGTGCGGCCGCCCAAGATCAGTACATTTTCCCCTACGGCGAGGCCCCTTCCAAGCAGTTTATTCAGGAAATCATCAAATTAACCGGCAAAGTGCGGCCAAAAATCTGCTATCTACCCACGGCCTCCGGCGACGGCGAGCCGGGCATTATTCGTTGGTACGAACTAGTACATGACTTATCAGTTGAGCCCTCCGTTCAAAAAGTATGGATTAGCTCTTACAATCAGAAAACGTCTTTTGAGGAGGTACTTCTGAACGTAGATGCCATGTGGTAGGCGGAGGAAATACCCTCAATATGATCGCCATCTGGAAAGCGCAGGGTATCGACAAGGTACTTCAAAAGGCACTGGCCAAAGGTATTATTCTGGCGGGTGGAAGCGCGGGGTCACTCTGCTGGTTTGATAATGGCACTACCGATTCTCGCCCCAGTGAGTTGAGCGTCGTGGAAGGTTTGGGCTTTTTACCGTTCAGCCATTGCCCCCATTACCATAGCGAAGAGTACCGTAGGCCGTTATACTTTGCCAACATCGAAAAAGGCATTTTCAAGCCGGGCTACGCCATGGATGATAAGTCAGGTATCATTTTCAAAAACGGGAAAGTATTTAAGGTGCTATCCATGAGCGAAACCGAAAACTCCTACTTTGTTTCCATGAAAGATGGTAAGGTAGTGGAGGAAAAACTGGAAGCCACTGTTCTCAAATAAGCATTTTGCGGGTCGTCATTTCTATTAGGAATTGGTGGCCCGCGTATTCTACATTGACTCCTCGAACAAGAAAAATCTCTTTTTCTTGTTCCCTATTTTTAGCTCGTACTTCCTGATAATTTGGAGCTTAAAAACAACTCCCCCGTTACAAGTTCGGGTTAAGTGCCGTATAAGCAGTACCTTTGCGGTTTATAATCAGGAATACCATGACTTTTGAAGAACTAAATTTAACAACTCCCCTCCGGAATGCTCTTTCGGACATGGGTTTTACGCAACCAACTACCATTCAGGAAAAAGTATTTTCGGTGATGATGTCCGGACAAGATGTTTGTGGTATCGCCCAGACAGGCACCGGAAAAACGCTTGCCTACCTGCTCCCCTGCCTCAGACAATATACATTTTCAAAAGATAAGAGTCCCCAACAATTAATACTCGTACCTACCCGCGAATTGGTAGTACAGGTGGTAGAAACCATTGAGAAGCTTAGTGCTTACATGAGCATAAAGGCGGTGGGTGTGTACGGAGGTGGCAACATCAAAGTTCAAACGGCTGAGCTCATGGCGGGGGCCGATATCGTGGTAGCGACCCCCGGCAGGCTTATTGATCTGGCCCTTAAAAAAGCGTTAAAGACCAAAGCTATCAAGAAGTTGGTTATCGACGAAGTAGACGAAATGCTCAACCTAGGTTTCCGCTCTCAGCTGAATATGGTATTGGATCTTCTGCCCCAAAAAAGACAAAATCTACTATTTTCGGCGACGATGACCGACGAGGTGGAGTCTTTGATGGCTACCTACTTCAACGCCCCGATTCGGGTGGAAGCAGCCCCGGCGGGACAACCTTTGGCCAATATTGAACAGTTAGGCTACGAAGTACCTAACTTTTACACCAAAGTCAACCTCTTGAAATGGCTGATTACCAAGGACCTTGCCATGACCAAAGTACTGGTCTTTGTTAGTACCAAAAAATTAGCCGATCAGATTCATCAGGAAATGGAGGCTCGCTTTCCCGAGCAGGTGGGGGTTATTCACTCCAACAAAGCGCAGAACAACCGATTTAACACGGTGAAAAAGTTTCAGGATGGAGAATATTTGGTATTGATTGCGACTGATATCGTAGCCCGTGGACTTGACCTCACCGAGGTTTCGCACGTATTCAATTTCGATGTACCCGACGAACCCGAGAATTATATTCACCGCATAGGTCGTACCGGTCGTGCCGATAAGCATGGAATCGCCATCAGTTTTATTACGGAGCAAGAGAAGGAATTCCAGGAAAGTATCGAGGGGTTGATGAACTACCAAATACCCATGCTGCCCCTGCCCGATGGATTGGAGATATCCGAAGTTCTTACTCCGGACGAGATGCCAAATCTTTCCATGAAGAACATTCTGATAAAACCACCCAAACGGGAAGAATCAGGTCCAGCTTTCCACGAAAAATCAGAAAAGAATCAAAAGGTAAACGTAAGGAGAAACATTGCCAAAGAAAAAATGGCGAAGTACGGAAGGCCTATCAAGCGGGGTGCCAAGAAAAAATAGGTGCCCGCTGCGCGATTCAGAACGTTGCCAATGTCAGGGAAGACTTATATATTGAAGCATTGAGAGTTTTTCAACGCTAAAAGAGTTCCATGACGACTTCCACTCAACCGATATCCATTACTCGTTTTACCGCCAAAAGCAGTTCTACCCAGATGGACCTACTTTCGGTGGAAGAACCATTGGAAATAGCACTTCGATACGGAATGGGACTCCGGGAGATGAGTTTGTCCGTTACGATGAGGACCCCAGGCCACGACGAAGAGCTGGCGATTGGTTTTTTGTTGGGCGAAGGCATAATCCGGCAATACAACGATAGTATCGGCGTCATTCAGGAATCCCCCAACCGGGTTGTGGTTATTCTCCACGAAGATGTTTCCTTCGACCCAGCTCAGTTTGAGCGTCACGTTTACACCACATCCAGTTGTGGTATTTGCGGTAAAGCCTCCATTAATGCCGTTCGGGTTGAACATTCTGCGCCATCTCCTTCCCAGTATTGGAAAGTAAGCCCCAACTTACTCTACTCGCTACCCGGACTTCTTCGGACCCAACAGGCCGATTTTGAAACCACGGGTGGTCTGCATGCTTCGGCTCTATTTACCCAACAAGCTGATTTAGTGCTGATAAGAGAAGACGTAGGGCGACATAATGCCCTCGATAAACTCATCGGCGCTACCTTACAACAAGACCTACCACCCCTCCATGACAAAATTCTCCTACTCAGCGGCCGGGCTAGTTTTGAGCTTATTCAGAAAGCTTCCCTCGCCGGAATAACTTTTGTGGCAGCCGTAGGAGCTCCTTCCAGCCTCGCCGTTCAGCTAGCCGTTGAAATGAATATTGTCCTCGTTGGCTTCTTGCGAAACGAGCGTTTTAACGTATATTCAGGTATCGAACGACTAGTAAAGGCCTGAGTCCGGTGGTTATATCTACGACCATCCTATGGTTTCGGCCAAGTAGTTCAGAAAAATAACTTGCATGGAAAATTTAGCTCAAATATAAGATAAATGACTCTTTATCAACACTTAAAAGAAGCTAACGGCCGGGCGGCGTTCCGCTACAAGCTAAAAGCTGACAGCTACCTATGACACAACAGAAAATATCCTCTGCCCTAACCCCCGAAAAACTTACCGGCCTTCGCTTGGATAAACCAAAAACCGTGGCCGCCGGGGTTGCCGCCGTGGCCATCAGCCTTAAAATGATTCTGGAAGAAACAGGGATCGTGCGCGGCAACCACGCCCTACTGAAAATGAACCAGAAGGGAGGCTTCGACTGCCCAAGCTGCGCATGGCCCGATCCTGACGAAAAGCGATCGCCCATTGCGGAGTACTGCGAAAACGGAGCAAAAGCTATCGCCGAAGAGGCTACGGACAAAGCAATTTGGGGCGACTTCTTTGCCCAAAACTCTGTCTATGATCTCTCCTTGCTTACCGATATGGAGATTGGCAAAAAAGGGCGCTTGGCCGAACCGATGTACCTCGCTAAAGGGGGTACCCACTACAAGCCAGTGACCTGGGATTTTGCTTTCCATAAGATCAGCGATCACCTGAATGCGCTCGATTCCCCGGATGAAGCAACGTTTTATACCTCCGGTCGGGCGAGCAACGAAGCGGCCTACGTATATCAGCTTTTTGTCCGGGAGTTTGGCACCAACAATCTACCCGACTGCTCCAATATGTGCCACGAATCCAGTGGCGTGGCCCTAACCGAGTCGCTGGGCATTGGTAAAGGAAGTGTGAAACTGGAAGACTTTTACGAGGCCGAAGTCATCATGATCATGGGACAAAACCCCGGCACCAATCACCCCCGTATGATGACTGCCTTGCAAAAAGGTAAGCGGAACGGGGCAAAGATTATTGCCGTAAATCCAATGCCGGAGGCAGGGTTGCTGGGCTTCAATAACCCACAAACTATAAAGGGGATACTTAATATTGACAACGAGTTGGCCGACTTGTTCGTCCAGATTCGAATGAACGGCGATATGGCCTTATTAAAAGCTGTTGCCTACCTACTTGTAGAGGAGGAAGATAAGGTACCGGGCTCGGTTCTCGATACTACGTTTATAGCCGATAAAACCTTTGGGTACTCTGATTATCTGGACCACCTCAGAAAACAGGATGTTACTACGCTTGCCCAGCTTAGTGGGGTACCATTGAGTAAGATTAAGGAGGTAGCGAATATGATCCTTCATAAAAAGAAGATCATTATTTGCTGGGCCATGGGGCTCACCCAACACGCCAACTCCGTGGATACCATCAAGGAAGTCGTGAACCTATTACTTCTCAAAGGTAGTATCGGCAAGCCCGGCGCAGGAACTTGCCCAGTAAGAGGGCACAGTAACGTGCAGGGCGACCGTACCATGGGCGTTTGGGAAAAAGTGCCGCCTACTCTGCGAAAAAACATTAGGGAGGTGTATGGTTTTGAGGTACCGGAGAAAAATGGCTACGATGTGGTACATTCCATCCGCGCTATGCACGAAGGAAAAGTTAAAGTATTTATGGCCTTGGGGGGTAACTTTCTTTCGGCTACGCCCGATACCAACTACACCGCACTAGGACTCCGCCAATGCAAGCTCACCGTGCAGATTTCTACCAAACTAAACCGGAGCCACCTGGTACACGGGGAAGAGGCCCTGATATTACCTACCCTCGGCCGAAGTGATATGGACGTCAATGATCAGGTGGAGCAGTTTGTTACCTGTGAGAACTCCATGGGTATTATTCAGGCTTCTCGGGGCATTCTGGAACCAGTCTCAGATCAACTCCTCAGCGAAACCCGGATCATCTGTAAAATTGCCAACAAAACCCTTTCTAACCGCACCAAGATAAACTGGGAGCTTTATATGTACCACTACGACCATATCCGGGATGATATTGCTCGGGTCATTCCCGGTTGTGAAAACTATAATCACAAAGTTCGTCGTCCCGGAGGTTTCTACCTTCCCAATGGCGCTCGGGAAGGAACGTTTAATACCACGACCGGGAAGGCCATGTTTAATGTAGCGGAAGCCTCCGCGCCCATCCCCGGCCTGGATGAATACCTGATGATGACCATCCGAAGTCACGACCAGTTTAATACCACTATTTATGGCCTGGAAGATCGCTATCGGGGCATCCATAACGAACGCCGGGTGGTATTCATGAATATTCAGGATATCCTGAAAGCAGGGATGTCATCGGGTCAGGTTGTGGACCTATACAATGAGCACGGTGGTGTGGAGCGGGTTGCTCATACTTTTGTGCTCGTAGCCTACGACATACCCCAACGTTGCATTGCTACCTATTTCCCGGAAGCCAATGTATTAGTACCAATTGGGGCAGTGGCAGAGCGCAGCAATACGCCGGTTTACAAAACAGTAGTGGTAAAAATCAAGAAAGCCGGAAAGCAAAAAATAGCGGAGATAGAATAAAAATAGGCTCGGCTATTTGCCGCCTTTGGGCGTGGCTATCCTAATTTTCAATACTTTTGTAGTATGTCAGATACACAACCAAACAACCCTTTGCACGGCGTTACGCTAGAAGCAATGCTTATTCATCTGGTGGCTACCTACGGATGGGAGGAACTAGGGGAAATAATCAGGATTCGTTGTTTCACGCAAGATCCCAGTATAAAATCCAGCTTGAAGTTTTTACGAAAAACACCTTGGGCCCGTACCAAAGTCGAAGAACTCTACTTGAACAGTCTCATTTAAAACTAAATCAGCTTTGGGTTGTAGGCATACAAAGTACTCTTGATGCCGATCGCCCAAAGCTGATCACGAACTATCTAACTATTTCCTAACCGACATCTTGTACGAGGTAGTGGTATGGTAGGTTTCGCCGGGGCGTAGTACTACCGAAGGAAACTGCGGCTGATTCGGCGAGTCAGGATAATGCTCTGTTTCGAGACAGAAGCCCATTCGTTTGGTGTAGGTAACACCTTTCCCGGATGCCTTGCCATTTAGGAAATTGCCGGTGTAAAATTGCACACCCGGCTCGGTAGTAGATACCTCCATCACGCGGCCGCTTTCCGGTTCATGTACGATAGCAATTTGTTTCAAGCTGTTGTCTGATCCGTTGATTGCCCAACAGTGGTCATAACCACCGCCCTTTTTAATCTGATCGTCGCTTTCGTCGTCGATTTTAGCACCAATTACTTTGGGGGAGGTAAAATCAAAGGGGGTTCCTTTAACTGGAATCAACTTACCGGTAGGGATCAACGTTTCGTCAACTTCCACCAAAGAATCTGCACTAATCTCCATTTCGTGAGAAAGCACATCCCGTTTCAAGCCGGTCAGGTTAAAGTAGCTGTGGTTGGTCAGGTTTACAATGGTCGGTTTATCGGTCGTAGCATCATAGTCGATTTTCAACTCTCCATCGTTAGAAAGCGTATAAGTTACGGTCACGTCCAGCTTTCCCGGAAAGCCTTCTTCCATATCCTGACTAGTATAAGTTAGTTTTAGCCCGACGGTAGAATCCCCTTTTATTTCCTCAGCAGCCCAGAGTACTTTATCAAAGCCTACCGTACCACCGTGTAAGTGGTTGGGACCGTTATTTTTTACCAAAGAATACGTTTCTCCATCGAGGGTAAAACTTCCTTTGCCGATACGATTGCCGTAACGCCCGACGAGTGCCCCAAAGAAGGGATTGCCGTTTACATACGCTGATAATGAATCAAAACCCAGAGCCACATCGGCCATTGCTCCGTTTTTGTCCGGGGTCATCCAATGCGTGACAATACCTCCGTAATTGGTAATTTTAACTACCATCCCATTCCCATTGGTTAGGGTAAATAGGTCGGCTTGCTGGCCCGAAGGTAAGGTACCAAATACTTCTTTGGTAATGGTAGGTTGCATAGTTTGGGTGTCGTCTGTTTTCGATTGACAATTCAGGAGAAAGCCGCTCAGTACAGTGGCTACTACGAGGGGAAATAGTGAAAAGCTAGGATTCTTAACTTTTCGGAACCAGATTTTCTTATCCATAAGTCTGCTTGCAAGGTTAGGTAGAGGAACAGTATCGCTTTGGATATTGTAAGGCTATTCTCCTTTTTTACTACTCAACTTCGGTAGTACCTTCTGTAATAGTCACGCGAAAACAAGGTAGTTTTATTCCAAACTCCTGCATGTAGGCTTCCTTCATTTGAGTTTCAAAATCCTCCACTCCTTCTCTTTTCACCAAATTAATGGTGCAACCACCGAAGCCACCACCCATCATACGAGCACCGACTACATAATCATTCGAACGGGTTTCGGCTACCAGAAAATCCAGTTCCGGGCAGCTTACTTCGTACTCATGTTGCAGGCCATCGTGGGTAGCGTACATTTCTCTACCGAATCCTTCCAGATCACCGGCCAATAGTAATTCGCAAGCTTTTTGAACACGTGCAATTTCCTCGGTCATGTATTTACAGCGGCAGTACACTACCGTGCCCATTTCTGCGGCATGCTTTCGTACCAACGCCGGGGAGGCATCGCGGAGGCTCTTGATTTCAGGGTAATGCTTTTTAAGTACCTTCACGCCTTCCTCGCACTCCTCCCGACGTTTGTTATAGGCGGAGTCGGCCAAAGAGTGCTTTACCCTGGTATCGCACAAAATCAATACGTACTCATCCATCGGAAAGGGAAAGTACTCATAGGCTAACGACCGGCAATCAAGCCGGATCACCGATTCGGGCTTGCCAAATACCGAAGCAAACTGATCCATGATCCCGCACTTGACCCCTACGTATTCGTTTTCGGCTTTCTGGGCCATTTTTACAATCGTCAGTCGATCAAGGCCTAACTCAAATACTTCGTTCAGAGCGAATAGGAGGCAGCATTCCAACGCCGCCGAGGACGACATACCCGCTCCTACCGGAATATCACCACCAAAGGAGGCATGAAAGCCGGAGATCTTGATTCCTGATTTATGCAACTGATCCAGCACCGATAGCTGGTAAATGGGCCATTCTGCGGGTGGCCGGGACAGGTCGTCCAAGGTACAGGCGTAAGTATCTTTCAAGTCCACCGCGTGAAGTAATACCTGATTATCTTCCCTTGGCGTAATGGCAAAATAGACCGCCTTGTCCACACTCGCCGGTAATACAAAGCCTGCGTTATAATCCGTATGTTCTCCGATCAGGTTTATCCGACCTGGTGAGCGAAACAAGCGAGGTTCTTGCTCAAAACGGCTCGTAAAAGCCTCCTTAATTCGGTCAGCGGTATGCGTGAGGGTAGATTCCATAAATAATAAAAGACACAAGAAGGTCCCGGAAGAACCTCCATTTTTAGAAGGGTAAATTTTTTGTATTGGTACTGATTAATATCCTCTTTTCAGGTCAACTTCACTTTCAATCGGATGCTCCGCTTTTAAGTTTTGGACGTTCCTCAAAAACAGTTGTACTTTCCCAACGTCTTCCTTGGCTTGTCCACCACCGGTATGCTGTGTCAGGATGACATTTGGCATCTTCCAAAGCGGATTATCCGCTGGTAAAGGTTCCAGGTCGGTAACATCCAATACTGCTCCACTCAGGTGCCCGGAATGTAACGATTCCATCAAGGCCTCTTCATCGGTCGTGTTGCCGCGTCCAACGTTAGCATATACACTACCGGGCTTCATGGCCAGAATAAATTCCTCATCCACGTAGCGATCGGCCGTACCGGGTAGGGTATTGATGACCACATCCGTATTAGCTAACTCGGCAAGTAAATCTTCCCGACTGTGTAGTTCTGCCTCGGGCGAGGTGCGGGCCAGTGTTTTTACGTCGCACCGAAATCCTGACAAAATTTCACGGGTCGCCGAACCAATGGTACCGCTACCCAAAATTACCACGTTCTGCCGATCCAGAAGACGTAGACTTGGGCGTAAGGCGTGCCCTACCCATTCGCTTTTTTGTTTAAGCAGGGTGAGCGTGTCAATGCCCCGATACATGGCCATGATGCCTCCCACGATGGTTTCAGCGCAGGGACGGGCAAACCAGTCACCCATGTTGGCCACCTTTGCATCCAATTGAGTTCCTTTATATTTGTCAAAGCCAGCCGAATCTAACTGCCAGAATACCAACTCTTGGGTATCCACGGCCCACTCTGCTGGTACGTTACCTAGTATTAATTGAGCTTTCTGGCATTTAGTAAAGGCGACCTCATCTGAATCGTCCTCTTCCCGGAATACCACCGAATACTCTTCTGATAGACCAGCAAGTAGTAAATTACGCAATTTCGTATCGAGGTAGGTGTGTATGTAAATTCTCATAGTATCAAGGTCAAAGAGCACAGTTAAATAATTTATGTCTACAATTTTAGCAAGATTTTGCTTACCAAATAGGCTTTAAGTTCTAACGCAGAATTAGTTTGCACTATTAATTTGGCTAAATTCGTAGTTAATATTTTATATGTCAAATACTTAAAAAAAGCTAACCGCTACAAACTAATAGCTGTTAGCTACTTATCACTAAACCCAGACTTTTTTAAAAGTCAATAGATTAGTCTTGGGTTTCGCATAAAAACAATTTGTTGAGTATTAAAAACCGGATGCCTCTTTTTACCACGAGGAGGTTAGTAAACTTAACCATCCACGAGGGAAATTACAATTCTGCTTACCGGTGTCAACCAGATATCTACTACCTTACCCTCCCGCTACGACCGACGTTAACAAAGATAGGACTTTCGCAAAACTGAAATTTTATTAACTTATGGGATGAAAACAACGCGCGAACTTTACTGCCAGTACCTTCTTTCGAGCCAAGTCAACTACACCTGCACGAATCTGGCTGACCATTTTGCCGACCTGACCCAC
>JBDNFP010000222.1:0-13106 GCA_041689775.1 Spirosomataceae bacterium | reverse complement strand
ATAAAATATCCGATAATTTGTGTTGTACTTTATGCTGCTCTCGCCAGTCTGATATAGTTAGAAAATACTCGTTTATCTTTGTCATGTACTGCAAAGATAAACATTCTTTCAATTGACAGAATTCTCATGCGTTTGCCCTGCTTTAAATGGAGTTTTAGTATCGAGCTGTTCCTTTTTTACAGGAAGAATAGCATCAACATCTCTCAATTTCCTAATAAAATTGTTTTACACCAAAGGTTCTATCAAAAAGTTATTAAGTGGTAAATTGAAGGAATATCAATTCTCCATTTAGATCTTTCAAGCACCTCACTCTTCCCGCAAAAAACCCAGGTTCCGTTTCAATCCATCCAACTTCGTCCGCTTCAAGGGGGAACGGCGGAATACTTCTTTGAATACTTCCTCAGTTATTTCCTCCCAGTCATTTTTGGTGAATGATTTTAGTTCGGGAGGCAGGTTAAACTCCGGGGTTTTGTGGGGCCGGGAGAAGCGATTCCAAGGGCATACATCCTGGCAGATGTCGCAGCCGAATACCCAGTTTTTGAACTTTCCCTTTACGTCATTGGGAATAGATTCTTTCAACTCGATGGTAAAGTAGCTGATGCACTTACTGCCATCTACCACGTAGGGTTCGGTGATGGCATCGGTAGGGCAGGCATCCACGCAGCGGGTGCAGGTGCCGCAGTAGTCGGTGATGGGGCCGTCGGGTGCCAGGTCGAGGTCAAGTATAAGTTCGCCGATAAAGAAAAAGCTCCCCATGTCCCGATTCAGTAGGTTGGAGTGTTTGCCAACCCATCCGAGTCCACTTTTTGCGGCCCAAACCTTATCCATTACGGGTGCGGAATCCACAAAGGCGCGACCCTGAACTTCCCCGATTTCGGTTTGGATGAAAGCCAGCAGGTCTTTCAGTTTATCCTTTAACACAAAGTGGTAATCTTTCCCGTACGCATATTTTGAAAGCTTATAGTCGTCGGGGCCTTCGGGCATGCGTTCTTCGGGGTAGTAGTTGAGAAGTACCGATATCACCGATTTTGCCCCTTCCATGAGTTTGCGGGGGTCAAGTCGCATGTCAAAGTGGTTGGCCATCCAGGCCATTTGTCCCTGGTAGTTTCGGCTGAGCCATTCGTCGAGTCGCGGCGCTTCGTTTTCAAGGAATTCCGCGCGTGAAACTCCACAAAAATCAAATCCCAGTTCGGAAGCTCTGTTTTTAATAGCTAAAGATCGCTTTTGGCGAATGATATCTTCGGTTGTCATAGAAGCAAATATCGGTTTTATCCAATAAACTATGGGTAGAGGGAATGTTATTGTTTTATTCACTACCAACAATATACCTCGGTTGAAGGTTGATGTTGCAACGATATAGTACTATTTTGGAGTAAGCGCATGATTTCTATCGAAGTGGTGTGTCAATATGTCAGAAATCTTCATCTGGCAAGTTTATTTTATGGGTAAACTATTAAATACCATTTTATACTACTTGATATAGTTTATTTGATTGATAATTAATTAGTTATAGTTTTTCTATCATTATTTATTATTAAAATACCAACTGTTAATTATTGCATACTACTGACTTATGACAGAAAATACTGAATCACAGGAAGAATTGACGCAGGAGCCTACCGAGCATTCTGACAACCTGGATATGGAACAAGGAGCACCAACCCCTGACGTGCCAGAAATGAGCACCGAAGAAAAATTACAATTAGAGGTAGGAGAGCTGAAAGATAAATATATCCGACTGTACGCTGATTTTGAAAACTTTCGTCGCCGCACGGCTAAGGAAAGGCTCGAACTATTAGGCACGGCTAATGCAGAAATGCTGAGGACGATTTTACCAATCGTGGACGACTTTGAACGCGCCATGCAGTCTTTTGATGTAACTACCGAAGTAGAACCTCTGAAAGAAGGAGTATCCCTTATTTATCACAAATTATACAAGGCGCTGGAATCCAAGGGTTTAAAGCCTATGGAGTCGAAGGGGACAACATTTGATGCCGAATTGCACGAGTCAATTGCCCAATTCCCGGCCGAAAGTGAGGAAATGAAAGGAAAGATCGTAGACGAGGTGGAGAAAGGTTATCTATTGAATGATAAGGTAATTCGTTACGCAAAGGTTGTTGTAGGAGTTTAAAAATAATTGAGAACAGAAAGACTGTATATACCCTTAAATATGGCACAAAAAAGAGATTATTACGAAGTATTGGGAGTTGATCGAAAATCGGCGGCCGACGAGATCAAGAAGGCGTACCGTAAACTAGCCATTAAGTTTCACCCCGACAAAAACCCGGACGATCCTACTTCGGAAGATAAGTTTAAAGAAGCAGCCGAAGCATATTCTATATTGAGCGACGAAGAAAAGCGTCGTCGGTATGATCAGTTTGGGCATGCGGGAGTTGGAAATGGCGGAGCCGGTGCCGGAGCTGGTGGTTTTGGTGGTGGCTTCTCTATGGAAGATATCTTCTCACAATTTGGCGATATTTTTGGCGAAAGCAGTCCTTTTGGTGACATGTTTGGTGGTGGTGGCCGCGCCGGTGGTGGTCGTCGTATGCGTCGTGGCTCGGATCTTAGAATCAAGCTTAAACTTGATTTGAATGAACTGGCCAACGGCGTTGAGAAGAAAATTAAAGTAAAACGTCACGTGAGTTGCTCTACCTGCGGCGGCAACGGAGCGAAGAATGGAACCTCTCTGAATACCTGTTCTACCTGTAGCGGAAACGGTCAGGTAAGGAAAGTGGTTAACACGATGTTGGGCCAAATGGTATCAAGCAGTACTTGTCCTACCTGTAACGGCGACGGTAAGATCATATCTGACCGTTGTGATGCCTGCGCCGGAGAAGGACGCCTGATGCAAGACGATCTGATTACCCTCAATATTCCGGGTGGAGTAGGTGATGGTATGCAACTCTCCATGTCAGGGAAAGGTAATGTACCTCAACGGGGCGGTGTAGCCGGTGATCTGCTCATCGTCATTGAAGAGGAAGAAGACGACCAATTGAAGCGTGACGGTAATAACGTAGTGTTCGATATGCATCTCAGCTTTGTGGATGTGGCTTTGGGTACTTCCGTTGAAATACCGACTATCGATGGTAAAGCTCGTATCACTATTGAGCCTGGAACCCAGGCTGGTAAAATTCTCCGCTTGAAAGGCAAGGGAATTAAAGATCTTAACGGATACGGCCGAGGAGACCAGTTGGTACACGTCAATGTCTGGACCCCGCAACAGTTATCCACCGAAGAAAGAGCTACGTTAGAGTCCTTTCGGACCTCGGCTAATTTCCAACCGAAGCCTGGTAAAAACGAAAAAGGTTTCTTCGATCAAATGAAAGATTTTTTTCATTGAAACTAATGTCGGAATGAGTGAATGATAGAATGGATCGTCAATGATTATTTCTCCATTTTTGAACTAACCTATTCAATTATAGAATAATAAAAAGCCCTTCCGGCAAATCTACCGGAAGGGCTTTTTATTATTCATTGAATTACTTAACTATCTCAAAATCATAAGTGAACGATAGAGTGTTTTTCTATCATTCACTTATGATTAACCTCACTGCTGCATCACGTTAAAACCTGCGATATGCTTTTGGAAAACCGCTTCAAATTTCTTGGCTGCTTCTTCCTTACCTGATTCGCGGCAGGCGCTGACAATGGTTTGAAGGATGTATAGATCAATGTTATTATCACGACCGTTTCCGGTCCCGTTTTGTTTGGCAAAGCTTAGACTTTCGTCCGAACGCTTGATCATGGTCTCGGCAATTTCCATGGCTTTTTTATCTTCTCCCAACTGGAAGAGCGGACGAATATAGTTAGCCGACAGCTGATCGTACGGAATGCTTTTGTCGGGCATTACGGTTAGTATCCGGTCAAGGGCTTTCTTGGCCATATCGTTTTTGTTTTCTGACATAAGCTGACCTACGAGGCGTAGGAAAGCAATTCTAGCGGTAAAGATAGGGGAGCCAAGATACGTGTTGTCATAGTAGGAGCTTGCATTATCCAGCTCCCGCCACGCCATCTTATTCATCAGGTTGTCGTACATGATATCTGAGTTCACGTAGCCATCCGTAGCGCTCGGTACAAATACCGGCAACAGACGATACGCGTAGCCTTCCAGCTGCATGTATTGTTTGAGGTTGAGATAGTTTGATCCCGCCAGCGTTGATGAGAAATATATTGGACGCTTCCAATTATTGCTGGCGATGATGTCCAGCATAATCAGATCAGACTTGTAGAGATCGTTCTTACCGATGGTCCAGCTGATGGAGTCGCGCAGAAAAGGCGCGACATCAGGTTTCAGGATATTCAATTTACGAACACTATCAACATTGACGGGTAGGAACAATATTGAAGAAGGTAATATGGAGGTCATATCGCCACTGGTAAGTGGCACCTGAATGGCCCGGTTTTCGGTTTTTACCAGCCCCATGTACTCTTTGAGGTTGATACCATTCTTTACCCCTGGAATTTCGTAGAAAGGAACGATGTCGTTTTTTCCGAAAATATAGTTCTCGTGGGTCAGTGATATAGGTAGTGCTGCCGATTCGTAGGTCTTCCGTTTCATCTGATCAATATACCAGTCGGTACCCAATAAACTCAGGTTACAGACCCGAACGTCGGTGCGGAAACCTTCTACTTCCTGAACGTACCACAGAGGGAATGTATCGTTATCACCACCCGTAAACAGAATGGCATTGGGAGCACAGGAGTTTAACAGGTTTTTGGCAAAATCAACCGAGTGGTAGCGGTTGCTGCGGTCGTGGTTATCCCAGCCTTTGAAGCCCATCAAGGCGGGTACTACCAAGCCAAGAGCCGTGGCAACACTAGCTCGGGCGGTAGCATTTTTAATCACACTGGCTAGTCCGTCCGCAAGAGCAATGACACCAAACCCAATCCAGATACAGAAAATATAAAACGAACCCACGTAGATATAATCCCGTTCGCGGGGTTCGGTGGGTGGGGAATTGAGGTAAACCACGAGGGCAACTCCCGTCAGAAAGAACAGTAGTCCTAGTACCAATAAGTCACGTTTACGACGGAAGTACTGAATCACGATTCCGATCAGACCTAGTATAAAGGGTAGCATGTAAAAATTATCGTGCGCCTTGTTGGCCGTTACAGAAGAAGGAAACGAGTCCTTAGTATCAAAAGGCAACAGGTTACCTGCTCCTTCTTCGCCACTTTCGCGACCCACAAAGTTCCACATAAAGTACCGCCAGTACATATGCCCGATCTGGTAGGAGAACATGTAGCTGAGGTTATCACCCATGGTTGGTTTCTGGCCTTCGGCCAGGCCGGTCATCTGACGGTAAAGCTGCGGGTGGTTACTCTGCGTACTATACATACGCGGAAGCAGCATGTTGGCGCTTTTCTCGTATTCGTACTCGGGGCGGTAATCGTAGATCACATACTTGCCATTCTGCTTGCGGTACATGGGCTCACCACGTTTCTGGCTGATTGGACGAGAAATGAAGGTTGGACCATACAGCAAGGGACGGCTACCGTATTGCTCTCGTTTGAGGTAGGAAACGAAGCTCAGGATACTATCAGGATTGTTTTCGTTGATGGGTGGGTTATAGTTGGCCCGAACCAATACCAGAAGGTAACACGAGTACCCTACCAAAATGAAAGCTAACGAAAGCAGAGCGGTGTTGAGGGTTGTTTTTTGTTTGACTTCGGAGTAACGAATACCGTATACCAGGCTTCCGAGGAAAATAATGATAAAGAATACTACCCCACTGGCAAAGGGTAGCCCCAGGGTATTCACGAAGAATATCTCAAATTTTCCGGCTACACTAGGTAGACCGGGAATAATACCGGAGTTAATAATGACCAGTATGACTCCACCGGCCAGAAACGCCAGAATACCACCCCACAGAGTGATCTTGTCGTACTTTTTGTAGTAGTATACCAACGCCAGACCCGGAATAGTGACGAGGTTAAGCAAGTGGACGCCAATGGATAGACCGACCAGGTAGGCAATGAAGATCAACCAGCGATTTTCGGCGGCGGGATCTTCAATACGCTCCCACTTGAATACCGCCCAGATTATGATGGCTGTGAAGAACGAGGACATACCGTACACCTCGGCCTCCACGGCTGAAAACCAGAAAGAGTCAGACCAGGTGTAGGCCAACGCGCCCACGATGCCGGCGCCGGTTAGCAGGATCATATCGCCGGTTGTAAGGTTTTCTTCTGATTTGTTGATCAGTTTCAAACCAAGCAATGTGATGGTCCAGAACAAAAAGAGGATAGTAAAGGCGCTACTCAGTACCGATAGCATATTGACCCAATAGGCCACCTGGGTGACGTCACCAAGGGCAAGCATCGAAAAAAGGCGTCCGATTAGAAGAAAGAAAGGAGCGCCGGGAGGGTGAGGTACTTGCAGCTTGAAGGCACAGGCGATGAACTCTCCGCAGTCCCAGAAACTGGCCGTGCGTTCGACGGTAAGTGCGTAGGTAAGGAAAGCAATCGCAAATACAATCCAACCGATGAGGTTGTTGAAGCGGTTGAAACGGGTCATTTGTTGGTTTTTATTTGGTATATGATGGATTGTAAATTATTGGCAGTACGTGTATCGGTTAGATCAGAATTATAATCACGCTGTCAAAATTAGTAAAATAACCCCAACGGCAAGTTTTTGGGCGTCTTAAAAAGTGTTAAAGCTTTTGGGAGGGCGATGCTGAGAAAAACAGAGCGGGTAATTTAGCAGGAAAAATCCTCCGGGAATTGTCAGATGACAACGCCGGAGGATCGGTCGTATTCTGCGGGTTCTGCTAGCTACAATCCAGCGTGATTAAGTTGGGTAACAGTTATCATCCTTTGTAAAAAATCCACTTGGCGAGTTCTTTGTAGTTTACTTTTTTGCCGTACATCAAAATACCAATTCGGTAAATTCGGGCGGCCAGCCAGGTAGTACCGATAAAGCCCAGCACCAGCAGCACCATCGACAGGGCTAGTTCCCAGGCCGGAACCCCGAACGGAATTCGGACCATCATCACGATTGGGGAGGTGAAGGGTATGATGGAAGTCCAGAAAGCCAGACTACCATCGGGATCGCGGAGGGCCATTTGGGCAAAAACAAACGAGAACACAATGGGTAAGGTGATCGGCAACATAAATTGTTGGGTATCGGCCTCGTTGTCGACGGCCGCACCTACCGCTCCGAACAGGGCACTATACAGTAGATAGCCACCTAGGTAGTAGAACAAGAAACAGCCAATAATGTAGGGGAGATTGAGACTACCAACGGCAGCCAAAATATCGGCAACCGCGTTGGCGGGATCGTTGCCCGAGGCGGCATTGACGGCCGGATTCATGGCTCCACCCGGCATTCCCTTTTGCACCTGCTCCATTTGGGCCTGCATTTTTTGAGGGTCATTCCCCAACTGATCCTTGAAGATGTAGCCCGCACCAGACGCCAGAATTACCGTTAGTAATATCCACAAAACAAATTGGGTAAGACCCACCATGGCTACCCCAATAATTTTGCCCAACATAAGTTGATAAGGCTTAACCGAGGAAATAATAACCTCCACGATCCGGCTGGTTTTTTCTTCGGTGACGCCCCTCATGACCATGGTGCCGTACACAAATACAGAGATGTAAATCAGAAAACCGCAAATACCTCCGATGGCAGTTGCAGCTCCCGAGCTGCTACTTTTTTCACCTCCGTCACTGAGGCTTATGGTTTGAGATTTTACGTCAACGCGGGAGTCTTCGAGTACCTTACGGGTAATACCGGCTTCGGTTAGTTTAATATCTTCAATCTGCCGCTCAATGGTCTTTTCGATATTGCTTTTTAGGTCGAGGCTTACATTCTTAGGAGCATAAATGAGTACCCCCTCTGAATCTTCCAGTACATTCTCAGGAATGTAGACTAAGGCGTTGTCTTCGCCACTTTTGAATTGTGCCTTGGCCGAATCCAGCGAGTTCGTAATGAATTTAAATTTCAACTCATCAGTATCTTTAAACTGCGTAGCAAAAAGACCGCTTTTATCTAAAACCTGAACGGTTTTCATTTCGGTAGAGCCAATGGCGATCCAGATGACGGCTGCATAAAAGCCAACCAGCAGCAGAGGGGCCAGGAAAGTCATGATAATAAATGACTTCTTTTTTACTCTTACCAGGTACTCACGTCTTAAAATAAGTAGTATATTTTTCATAAATCAGGGGGTCATGGATAGTTAAGTAGAAACTAATGATCAACTCTCGGGTACTTCGTTCACGGCCTTCATGAAAATATCACTCATGGTAGGTACATTTTCGCCGAATGAGTAGATCTCAATATGGGGCAACAGCTCTTGTAAAAGCTGGTTAGCCGTATGGCCCACGGGAAGCTTAATGTCAGACTTGGTTAGTCCCGATTCGAGTTGACGGGTATTACTAACCTGAAAGTGATTTTCCAGTCCATTGAGGGCACCGCGGTACTCCACAAAGAAAGTATTGGTTTTAAACTGCTCCTTGATCTGCGATTTTGGGCCGTCAAGTACTTTTTTAGATTTGTGAATCAGTGCGATATGATCACACAACTCCTCGACGGTTTCCATTCGGTGGGTCGAGAAAATGATGGTACTGCCCTTTTTGCGTAATTCCAGAATCTCATCTCGAATTAGATTAGCGTTAATGGGGTCAAAACCCGAAAAAGGTTCGTCTAGGATAATCAGGTCGGGCTGGTGAAGCACCGTAGATACGAACTGGACTTTCTGTTGCATACCCTTCGACAGGTCGGCTACGTTTTTGTCCCACCAAGTTTTGATGTCAAACTTAGTAAACCATACCTTCAACTTGTCCATAGCATCCCTTTTTGAGAGGCCTTTTAGCTGAGCAAGGTACAAGAGTTGCTCGCCTACCTTCATTTTTTTGTACAATCCGCGCTCTTCGGGTAAGTACCCGATACGACGAATATGATTTTCGTTGAGCGGAACGCCGTCAAACAAAATAGTTCCTTTGTCCGGTCCCGTAATTTGGTTAATTATCCGGATCAAGGAAGTCTTTCCGGCCCCGTTGGGCCCCAAAAGTCCAAAAATACTACCCTTCGGAATGTTCACACTCACATCATCCAATGCGCGGTGATCAGCGTAGTCTTTTATAATGTGGTGAGTTTCGAGTATGTTCATAGCAGGATTACTTAGTGGTTGAAACTGTCGTGGGATAAATGATGTATCTGGTTTTCAAAAGAAACGACTTAAAGTTGCGAAAGAATACCACCTGATCCAACGGGTATCCGGATAAATAACCCGCTTTATCGGATAAAAGGCAAATAGAAAAAACAAACGGAAAAAGGGTTTATTCGTACTTCTCTATTTGGAATAGTGCCTTTTTAGCTGCGTTCGAGACACTTCGGCGAAACCACCCGGGTGGTGTTCATGGCCATATTGTTAGTCATCGCACCTTATACCCCAATTATGATCAAACTAGGCGTTGAGGTAATTCCCAAGGCTCATGATTTTGTAACGGGGTTGGGTTAATTTTTAATGCCAAATTAGTCAGGGTTTATACTTGGCAGAAAATTGATTTTCGGAGGGTAGGAGGTGGCTATTTTAATGCATACTTCCGCCAAGTGCCTTCGTTCACCAACCTCAGTGTGCTTTTTTTTTAGTATGTTTAGAAATCAATACAATCTGTAAGTCTTTACAATCACAAATTTTCTATCTCATTATTGTATGAAAAGATTAGCTCTACATTGGCAAATTCTGATCGGAATGGTGGCGGGTATTCTCGCCGGATATGTATTTGCAGAAGTACCGTGGGGTAGAGATTTTGTGGTAGACTGGATCAAGCCCTGGGGTACGATCTTCATCAATTTATTAAAGCTTATTGCCATTCCGTTGATCGTGGCCTCCCTCATCAAAGGAGTATCTGATCTGGACGATATCCGGCAGCTTTCGCGCCTCGGTACCCGCACCTTAGGTTTGTACATTCTGAGCACCGTAGTAGCCATTTCGTTGGGACTTTTAATCGTTAACCTAGTCAATCCGGGTAGTTTTATCGAAGAGTCGACCCGTACGGAGCTGATGGCAAGCTTTGGAGCTAGTGCCGATCAGAACGTGAGCCAGGCGGGAGAAAATAAGGGCCGAGGTCCACTGAGCTCTCTCGTGGATGTGGTGCCCGATAACCTTATCGCAGCGGCTTCTTCCAACGGAAACATGTTACAGGTCATTTTTTTCATTGTATTCTTCGGCATCGGTCTGATCCTGATCGAGCCCGAGAAATCAGAACCGGTCAAACGCTTTTTTGATGGCGTAAATGAAGTAATTCTTAAAATGATTGACCTGATTATGTTGGCGGCTCCTTTCGGGGTATTCGCTTTGTTGGCTGCTTTGGTAGTGGAGTCTCCTTCACCCGATGTATTTAAGGCCTTGGGGGCCTATGCGCTTACGGTGGTGTTTGGGTTGGCATTATTAATATTTGCCTTTTACCCTACCATTATCAAGATTTTTACTGGTATTTCCTACGGTGACTTTTTCCGAGGAATGGCTCCGGCCCAATTACTGGCTTTTTCTACCAGTTCCAGTGCTGCCACGTTGCCGGTTACCATGGAGCGGGTAGAGGAGCACATTGGTGTTGACAAAGATGTAGTGTCGTTTGTTTGTCCGGTTGGAGCTACCATCAACATGGACGGCACCAGCCTATACCAAGCCGTAGCGGCGGTATTTATATCCCAAGCTTTTGGGGATGACGTCACGATTGGTGAGCAGCTAACTATTGTACTCACAGCGCTACTCGCTTCTATTGGTTCAGCTGCCGTTCCGGGCGCAGGTATCCTGATGCTCGTGATCGTACTGGAATCTATTGGGGTAAATCCCGCCGGAATAGCTTTGATTTTTGCCATCGACCGGCCTTTGGATATGCTGCGTACGGTGGTGAACGTAACGAGTGATGCCACGGTTGCCATTCTGGTAGGGAAGAGTTTAGGGAAACTGCATCCGCCCAAAGTGAAAGAATGGGACGATCACTACAAGCAAAAGCGTGTTGAATAGTTGATGATTGGCAAGTCTGACCTAAAGTGACGTTTTGAAAAAGACTATCAAAACTTGGATAGGGTATGGTAGCTGGGTGAATTTTTATCCCACCTGTCTGTACAAGAAAGATAAATAGGATACTACCCAATTACCTCTCTTCAAGAAATGTATAAAACCATGATTCGTCGTCTGTTTCTAAAAATGCTGGGCGTCACCGGCGCTGGTACTTTGGCGAGCTTTACGCCCGCGCCGCCGTCTGACCGTAACGTGTGGCTGGCCTACCTGGGAAAAATCGCGAATCCGGTACTTGCCAATCTGGCTAACGATACGCTCAAAGCGAATATGCCAGTGGAAGGCAAAACCAAAGATCGCCCCGAGTACACGCATCTCGAAGCCTTTGGTCGCTTACTTGCCGGCATTGGTCCTTGGTTGAACCTCACGGAGTTTTCGGATAAATCGGAGGAGACGATGCGTACCAAGTACTTCTCCCTTACCCTGAAAGCCCTCGATAATTCTACGAATCCCAACGCCAAAGATTTTATGAATTTCGACAAAGGTGCCCAACCCGTGGTGGATGCCGCGTTTTTGGCGCACGGCCTGATCCGGGCTCCCAAGGTTTGGGAGGGGCTGTCGGAAAAAGTAAAAAATAACGTCGCCATGGCATTCAGAAGCAGTCGGGAAATACGCCTCCACTTTAATAACTGGCTGCTTTTTAGTGCTATGGTCGAAGCTTTTTTTGCGAGGTTTGGCTACGAGTACGATAAAATGCGGCTCGACTACGCCCTGCGTCAACATGAGCAGTGGTACCTCGGCGACGGGATGTACGGAGACGGTCCCAATTTCCATTGGGACTACTACAATAGATACGTCATACAGCCTTTTCTGGTGGATATTTTGGAAACGATTACCCCGAAAGAGAAAGTATATAAAGACATGCTCGAAAACGTGACGAAACGGGCGGTTCGTTTCGCGGCCATTCAGGAACGACTCATCTTGCCGGAGGGTACCTTTCCGGTTATTGGTCGATCTATCTGCTACCGGGCCGGGGCCTTTCAGAACCTGGCTAATATCGCCTACCTCGGTAAACTCCCCAAAGAAATCAATCCCGCTCATGTACGCCCGGCCCTGACGGCGGTGATACAACGTACTACCGAGAGCCCAGAAACTTTTGACGCCAAGGGTTGGCTAACGATCGGCCTGCACGGACATCAACCTTCGCTAGGTGAGGGATACATTTCTACGGGAAGTCTACACCTCTGCGCAACGGTGCTCCTGTCCTTAGGGGGCTACCTGCCACTAATGCATTCTGGGCCAATCCGGCCGCCGACTGGACCGCGAAGAAAGTGTGGAAAGGTGTGGATATTCCCACTGATCATGCTATTTAGGTTGCTGTGTTGTCGAGTTTTCCTGCCCGACAGTAGCCAAGATATTGTACCTACCGATTTCCCAAAACGCCAAGCAGAAGCACTTCACCTCACTACAACTTTCTAATCAAATGAAAAAACTATTTCAGATTTTAGGTTTTCTATTCGCTTCCTTTATTATTTATGGAGGCGTGAATCATTTTTTAAAGCCCGATTTTTACCTACCTTTTGTACCTGACTTTTTGCCCTACGCCAGACCAATTGTTTATGTATCGGGTATTTTTGAAATCGTTTTTGGGGCAGCTTATTTTATTCCCCAATTCCGTACTACGGGTGCTTGGGGAATTTTACTTCTGATGCTGGCATTTTTACCTCTTCACATCATGGATGTATTGATAGATGCTCCAGCCATAGGTAGCAAGACAGCGGCGTACGTTCGCTTACCGGTACAACTTTTGTTTATTGCTTTATCCTGGAAAATGAAAGAAATGGCGAAGTCTGATACGTGATATTTGCCTAGGCCTTCGGATTTTGTTCTGAACAACCACTATTCTGATGACGATTATTAAATGGCCCCATGGGAAGCGATAATATACATTTCATACAGTTTCCAGAGGACGTATGTATAATAGACTTGTTGCAATAGTATAAATCAGCAGGGTTTTCTTATAAAAATCAATACTCTTATAGTTATATAAAATATGGTAAAAGTTTAGAAAAAAGTCTCGTATTTAGTAACCTTTGTGGTCGGTTGAACCTGAATCAGTACTAAAATAACTACTTT
>JBDNFP010000221.1:0-8457 GCA_041689775.1 Spirosomataceae bacterium | reverse complement strand
GCTCATGCTTATTTTGAGTTTGGCGACCCAAAAGTATGAAGTTTTCTGACGCCGCCCGGCAGCCCTGATTTGGGCCATGGCCCAAATCAGGGCTGCCGGGCTTTTTTAAACGACCGTTGCGTTTATTACTTGAATTCAAGAGAAAAAAGTTAGTGGCTTTAAAAAACAAGTAGTTACCGGTACAATAGACGCAATGATACCTTTCATCTAGTATCCATCTTTACATGTAGTGGGTAGTCTAGTCACCTACATTTTTACAATATACGTAGCTTTATGACTATCCCAATCAACTCACTGCTTGAGAATCTTTCTTTAACGATTCCTATCACCGGAAATGAGATTACTATATTTGTGATGGGGAAGCCTATTGTGATAATGATAGACAACATAACTCACTTGGAAGCGGCAGGAAGTTATACGGTTATCTACACGTATCCTGATAAAATATACTTGATGTCTAAATGCTTAAAAACTGTCACGAAGGGCTTGAATACTGATTTTTTTCGCGTACACAGATCATTCGTTGTAAACCTTGCCCGTATCGTCAAACGGTCGGATGATGGCCGGATTATTACGATGTCTTGCGGGAAGGAAGTGAAGGTATCGAAGCGTAAGATTTGCGAAACAAAAAAGCTACTTAACGTAATCGAAAACCAACAGTCGTGCTTGAGTTGAAAATTTGACGTATAATAGGTTAATTTGGCCTGTTATTTTTTTTCTTGATGAACTAGTAGAACAAGAAAGGTTGAATCACTAGCTTATCCATACTTACGCATCTAAAAGTAGAGTCCACTAATTATTTCTGATAATTACATACACACATGTCCTCTCCCAGAATAATGCTTTTTGCGGGGGATCTGCAAGAAGCAGAGGTATTGAATAGCCTTCTTGGCAAATTAGAGCCTGACTTTGATGTAGAGATACAGAGTTGGGCCCTGTTGTATGAGCAGGCTCGGCCAGAGGCCGATGTACTTCTTCTTTTTCAGAGTATAGAAAAAATTCAGGAAGAGTACGATGTTTTAAAGGACAGACTGTACATTTTATCGGAAGAGAAACCGATTGTTCTTATTACGCCTGTCCTCAGCAGCTACTTGGCTGATAGCTGGCCTTTGTTAGGTATTCAGGACTACCTCCCTCTTTCACAGTTGACGGCTGAACTACTCCGAAAATCAATCAAAGGTTCGATCGGGCGGTTGCACAACCAAATAGAGCGTAAAAAAACCGAAGTTGTTTCGTTGTCAGGGAAAAGGAGCTACGAAGGACTTTTCTTCGAGACGGTTGATCTGCACGCAATTTTGAACTTCAACGGTAGATTTTTGGTGCTCAACAAAAACTGGCAGATTGACCTGGAAGAAAGAGAGTTGACCGGGGAATACATCTGGGATTTTTTAGATCCCAATGATGCCGACCAAATGCGGAGTGCCTGGGAAAGGATAAAGATAAGCGCAGAGCCAGCGTACCTGATCACTGACTGGAAAGGAAATGACAATAAACGACGTACGGTAGAATGGAAAATTACTTCTTTTGAAAAGTACCTGCTGATGGCGACGGCTCGTGATATTACGGGTCATCAAAAAAAAGCCCGCGAATTGGAATTGCTCGGGGAGCGCTATCAATTGGTCAAGTCAGTGGCAAAGCAAGGTGTTTGGGACTGGGATATGAAAAGCAATCGGATTGCTTGGGACTCGGAGCTGTTTGAAATTTGTGGGGTTGATGAAGAGAATTTCGAGGGTACATTTCAAGCATGGGAGCGTATCGTTCATCCAGACGATATTCAGGATCAAATTAATTTTTTTAGTCAAGCAGCCACCGAGGGAAAGATATTGGACTCCTCATTTCGGATTTTCCGTCACGGTGAGATTCGGCATATCCGAAGCAGAGGAAGGATCGTATTGGATAACGCCCGGAAGCCGGAAAGACTCCTTGGCGTTATCTGGGATGTTACGGAGGAGGTAGCCTCGACGCGAAGTTTGGCAGAAAGTTACAGTCAGCTGGAGTCAATGCTCAATAACGTGGGCGAGGTAGTGTTTCAGTGCACAAGGAATGGGAAGTGGATTTTTTTAAGTAGCGCATGGCGAGAAATTACGGGGCTTGATCCTAAGCAATGCGTGGGTCTCCAGATTGCCGAATTTCTCTACCCGGAGGATATGTCTCTCAATCAAGAAATGCTAAAAACTCTGGTTGATCGAAAGGGGGATAACCTTAGGTACGAAATCAGAGTGCTGCACGGCGACGACTACCGATGGGTAAGTGTATACGCGCGAGGCGTAGTAACAGGTGGTGAGTTGACGAGTATAGTAGGTACCATGCAGGATATATCGACCCAAAAGAAAGCGGAACAAGCGCTTCATAAAAGTGAAGATAGATTTAGAGCTATATTTCAATCGTCACTTCATTTTATAGGTCTATTAGAACCGGACGGAACCGTAATAGAGGCCAATGCAATCGCACTTAATTTCGCTGGAATTGATAGCCTAGAAGCGATTGTGGGTGAATTTTTCTGGAACACTCTCTGTTGGATGCGTAGTGAAAAAGCACGAGAAGAGTTGAAAGTAGCTGTACAGCAGGCAGCCAAGGGCAAGGCAATACGGTACAACGTAGAGGTAATTGGCAAAGACAGAGATCAGGTGATCACGATTGATTTCTCAATCACGCCACTGCTAGACCATAACGGGCAGGTATATTTATTAATTCTGGAAGGCCGTGATATTACGGAAAGAATAACTGCGCAAAGAAAGTTTGCTACTAGCGAAAGTATGCTACGAGAGTTAACCGAAAATGTAGACGAGGTCTTTTGGACGCATTCCCGAAAACCCTTCCGCTTATTGTACGTAAATTCTGCCTACACTAAATTGATGGTAGATTTTCCGAATTTTCAGTATGAGAAACCTCTTTCAATTTTGGAGGACGTCTCAGAAACGCATACGAAGTTAGTCAAGGATAGCCTCGCTCGTTATGCAGACGGGGAGGTAATCGATGAAGAGTTTTTACTTACTCCCAAAGACCGCGAAAAGCGTTGGGTACATGTCCATACTTTTAATAGTATGAACGAAGTAGGGAAGGTCGTCAGGCAGATGGGGATAATCACCGATATTACCAAGCGAAAAGAGAAGGAGTTGAGTCTCCTTCGCGCGCTAGAACAGGAGAAGGAGTTAAACCGTCAAAAATCACAGTTTGTGGCCACGGCCTCTCATCAGTTTCGGACTTCGCTTACTTCTATACAAACCAGCATAGAAATAGTCAAAATCCTTACCGCTCGTCTGAATCAGGATCACCAAGGGCCCTTGGTGAAGTATCTGATGATGATCGAAAATGAAATCATGAAGTTCCGTGATTTGATGACGGATATCCTGACTATTGAAGGGCTTGAAAATGGGAAGGTACCCTTCAAGCCGGCTTATAATGATTTATGTGCGCTTTGTGAAGAAATTATTCGGGCGCATTTTTCTGTTCAATCCAAGGAACGGGAAGTGACCTTCGAATACGCGGGAAATGCAGGCCTCGTGGTTTTTGATAAAAAACTAATGGGTCATATTGTGATTAATCTGGTCTCAAATGCGCTGAAGTTCTCTGACTCAAGCGTTGACTTGAAACTAGAATTTAAAGAGAATGAGACAGTAGTACGTGTTAAAGATCGAGGAATAGGAATTGAGGCTGCTGAGATTCCGCGCTTGTTCGAGTCGTTTTACAGAGCTACGAACTCGTCGGATATTCAGGGTACAGGGTTAGGTTTAACCATTGTGAAGCAATTTGTAGATTTACACGAGGGAAGCATTGATGTTCGGTCGATCCTTGGTGAAGGAACGGAAATACGAGTGACCATACCTCATGTGCAAGAAGTGAAGCCCACCATGCTGATGTAAAAAAAGAAGAATGCTACGAGCGAGAGTTTTATTGATTAGTAATCAACTGTCTCAATGGGAGGAGTTTAGTTCGCTGCTTCGGGAAGCAGCGCTTTCTATTAATTCGCTATCCGTAGATCAAAGGTCAAGAATGTCGCAGATTACGCATCCGTGTGATGTGGTTGTGTGTGATATCGCTGGCGACGATATCTTTTGCGAGCGAGTCATTTAATGGGTCAGAATGCAGCCTACCTTACTAGAGAAACCTCTTATTTTATTTGCTGAGAAATACGATAAGGGTGTGATCCGTAAGTATTTCTATTTGGGGTCGATGATTGCCTCGTTAAACCGGATAGTAGTGGAAGACTTTGCTGAAACCGTAAGAGTCCACAGAAGGAGGCAATCCCGTGAGCTCCGGATCCGGACGATAAGGTTCGTTAGGTACCACACCGATATCCGAAAAGTGGCAAGAGCTTATGAGGCTATTTATGATTCATGTGATTTACTCTTGGGCAGTCATACTACCTGAGTCACCTGAGGTGCGAGATAAGTACTTAGACAAGGTTATAATGCAATTGGACTTTTTGAAAAGACTTTTACAATATAGATCCTCGCCTCACGCGGCAGCTCCTACACAATCATTTACTAGCCCAGAAGACCTTACTTCTTTACTCATCAAAACAAGTAGATTAATAGGATCAGTTCATCGGGACGAATTGGTAAGCATAGTGAGCGAGATTTTCGGGGTATTAAAAGCGCGCAAAAGCTTATGGACAACAATTTGGTGAATCTTCTGGTTATACAGCGAGAAAATGATAGATTTCCTTATAAACTCTTCTTCGGGAGGACCACAAATTTTCATAGCTTCACAGGCGGCTCTTCAATAGAAAATGTATAGAATGCAATGAGAGAGAAAATATTAGTAATAGAAGATGAAAAGGTTATCCGGGAAAACCTGACCTATCTGCTTTCCTTGACGGGTTTTGAGGTAAGGGCCGCGGCAAATGGTAATGATGGAATAAGTGAGGCTATTTTATTTAAGCCGGATCTTATTTTGTGTGATGTTATGATGCAAGGAATCGATGGTTTCGAGGTAGTAGAGATCCTTCGCAGAAAAAAAGATTTTTCGATGACTCCCTTTATCTTTTTAACCGCTAAGGGTGAACTTTCAGACATGCGGCGAGGAATGATACTTGGGGCCGATGATTATCTGACGAAACCTTTTACCTTAGATGAGCTGATGGGAACAGTAGAGGCAAGGTTAAAGAGACGGGTTGAAATTGACCACATAATTCAAAACAGAATACAAGATATTTACAAGAAACAAACAAAAACGACTGTTCATGAATTTAACACATCATTGAACACAATAATGGGTTTTACAGGATTTTTGAGAGAAGATTATGGCTCGTTAGATCAGCAGGAAGTCAAAGAACTTCTTGGACTTATCTATACATCATCGAACCACTTCAAAAGGAACTTGGATAGTACCACGATTTATAATGAACTAGTAGCCATGAATGAGTCAAATGTCGTAAAATCAGAGTTAACATCTGGCGTTACGATGTTTGATGGTGAGTTTGTCAAGTCCATTTGGGCTGAGATAAAAGCTTATTTTCTAGAAAGCCAGCCAGAGTTACTAGTAGACATACAAGCAGCGGGAATAGTAGTAAATGAATTTTATTTAAAAAAAATACTGGTAGAATTATTAGATAACGCCGTTCGTTATGCTGTTGGTGTTCCCCAAATAAAGTTAGAAGGCTATAAAGAGGAGGATAACTATGTGATCAGGATTACTGACCATGGGCAAGGCTTTAGCGAAGCAGAGCTTGGACAAATTAAGCCCTTCCACCAATTTATAAGAAAAGTAGTTGAGCAAAAAGGGTTAGGACTTGGACTTTACTTAAGCCGCCGACTCGTCCAACTAAGCAAAGGTAGTTTCACAATAGAAAGTACTCCGGGTGTACATACAATCATTCAAATTACAATGTTCAGACATATAGCCTCCTCTTAAAAATAGTTGAAGGGAAAACATCCGCCGACATTTACACCCAATCCCAGCCTTTCCGGTACTTTCTCGAAAGCAGATGGTTAGCTTCCCGATCGTGCCTGAATTCCTCCTTGCGGGCATTCCAATGTAATTCCCGCCCGAGCCGCCAGGAAATTAGCCCGAGATGCATAGGCATCGTCATGTGTCGTGCATAGTCTAGATTAGATTCAGGTTGGGTGCGGTTCTTGACGGCATCCACGAAGTTTTGCTGATGCCCTGGTGAGCGTATAATCGAGATAGGTACTGATTCGATATCATTCATCACAACACCGTTGATGGTTATTTCCCGACTGCTGTAATCACATAGTATCGTTCCTTTTTCTCCTTCAAAGTAAGCTCCGATATGTCTTCCAGCCGCGCCGGGTACGTTGGGTGGGGTAGACGTCCAGTGAATCTTTAGGTTATCAAATTGGTAGTCTACTTCAATTCTTTTGGGAGTATCGCCAACACCGTCTGATTTTTCGCCCCGTGCTTTAACAGAAGTAAGATTCTGGGGGTTGATAGACCACCATACTACATCGGCAATGTGACACCAGAAATCCTGGAATATTCCGCCGGAATAATCAAGAAAATAGCGGTACGTAAAATGGCAGCGTTCGGGTGAGTATGCCGAATACGGGGCTGGCCCCAGCCAATAGTCCCAGTTTAAGGTAGAAGGAGGGGCTTGATAGTTGGCAGGTCCTAATAAGGGAGGCTCCCCGGTTTTCCATAGCCGAACGGTATGTACTTTCCCAATGGCCCCAGACTGAATGAGCTCCACCACCCGGTGATAGTTATCGCCGGCGTGAATCTGGGTGCCGAGCTGGAATATCCGGTCGTGACGTTTTAATGATTTTAACATTTGCTGTCCCTCCCGTACGTTGTACGAAAGCGGTTTTTCACCGTACACATCCTTACCGGCCTCAAAGGCTAAAATGGCTACCTGTGCGTGCCAGTGGTCGGGGGTTGCGCAGGTGATTGCGTCGATGTCTTTTCGTTCAAGAATCCGACGGAAATCGCTGAAGGTTTCCACTTTGGAGCTAGGGTTCAGTTCCAACAGATTCTTTTTAGCGGTGGCCAAATGAGTTTCATCCAGATCACAAAGCGCGGCTACCTCTACTTCCGGCAGGGCCGCAAACCATCGCATGTGGTTGGTGCCCATGCCGCCCAAACCGATATGGGCTACGCGGAGCCGGTCGCTGGCGGCAACCTTACGGGTAAAGCCGGGTAGGAGCGTAAGGCCAAGCGCGGCTGCACTACCTTGTCTGAGAAAACGGCGACGATTGAGGAAATTACTCATAGCGAAAGTGGGGTTTTATTCTAAAAGCGGAACTACCCCTGACTCTCATCATTTAGTAAACAGAAAAAATATTCTTTCCCGCACTCTATCAGATCACTAGGAGTGGTCCTGAACGCTGAACTCATAGGAAATTCGCCAAGTTTTTACGTCTCCGGGCTGAACGGATAGCTTTGTGTAGGGCTCCGGACAGGATGAAGTAGGGCACGACCAGTAGATGAGTTTTTCGATGGGCTGATCGCCGGTAATACGTACTTCTGCCCCGCTTTTTAAGTTTTGAATCAGGATATTATAGTCTTTGGGAGTAGCACCGAAGCCTCTTATATCCCCACAAAACGCGTTTTCACCTTCTTTTAGCGGACGGTCGTAAACAATAGAACGGTCTTGTGCGTGGGCTATCGTACCGAAACCCAGCCCTTCGGCCTGGATTTCGAAGGGAAAGGTGGTAAGAATATTTTGATTGGTAGGCTCCTGATCAATCACGAAAAAATTATGGTTGTATACACTCGTTTCGATAGCTTTGGTACCTGTATTCTTCAAGGAATGATTGATAACCATCTCGGGTTGGCCGCTTACTAGTAGGATAGTCTTGCAGTATTCATACGAGTACCCAGCGGCGTCGGATAGTTCATGGATAAACTCAACGTAATCAGGATGCTCCGTTACTCTCCATCTACCGGGATTACTTATCTGATAGTAGCGGAGAAAAGAGCACGGTTCGTCGTCGGGTTTTAGTAAGGCACCTACGCCAATCTTCAAAAAGAGTTCTTCCGCAAGAGCATTGTCAAAACCGATCTCGCTAAACTCCTCTACCGGCCCCATAATAGCATCGTGGTAGTAAGGGTCATGGGGAGCAGGATTCCACTTTCCAAAAAAGTTGTGGCCTTTATAGTCCAGATGAGGTATGACACCAGACCAGTCAAAGCGCACACCGCGGTAGTACCCCTTGTCTGTATTTGGTAAATATAGTTCAGCATCAAGTATCCCGTTGGTAAGTCGGGCTTTCGGGAAAGTGTTTTCCTCTGATTTAGGTGGTTGCATTTGAGTAAGGTTTGTGCCAATGAAAGTATGCATATTGAAAGAACTTCGCTGGGAAGTAGTAATGAAAAGGTAATACTACTGGACAAATAGTTTAAGTATTTAAAAGCGAGGGGATTATGATGTAAATTTGTTTTACCAGAACAAAAAGCACATCAAAATGCACCGCATCGGCGGTCCGACCTCACATCGACAAATTTAGTCTCTATTACGCGGATTTTGGTCGTTCAACAATCCAAAATTTATTTATC
>JBDNFP010000220.1:0-3829 GCA_041689775.1 Spirosomataceae bacterium | reverse complement strand
GATGCCAAACGGTTTCAAACCAAGTACAAAAAGGTATCCCCGGCTATGAAACAGGGGCTCGTGAACCAAATCTACCCCTTGGAGGACCTCCTGTTAATGAAGCCCTTAATGTTTACCATAGATTAAATGCCCAGTACCCGAATACTCATCTTGGTAAATCTCCTGACGCTATTCGCTGATTTTCGCACTTTCGCCGTACCTTTGCGGCATGATTGCGATAACAAACCTTAGCTACTACCTCGGCGACCGCGCGCTTTACGACAGCGCCTCGCTACATATTAAGCCTAAACAGAAAATTGGGCTTATCGGACTCAACGGAACGGGTAAGTCTACCTTACTCCGGATGATCAATGGCGAATTCCAACCCGACGAAGGAAGTCTCTCCAAGTCAGGTGATTGCACCATTGGATTCCTCAACCAGGATTTACTTTCGTACCAAAGCGACGCCTCGATCTTATCGGTGGCAATGCAGGCCTTTGAGCGCCAAAACGAATTGCAGGCGCAGCTCGATAAGATTCTGCACGAGATGGAGGTTAACTATACCGATGACCTGATTAATAAATTAGCTCGGGTACAAGAGGAGTTTGAAGCGTTGGACGGCTACACCATTCAGTCCAAAGCCGAAGCCATTCTGGAAGGATTAGGTTTCTCAACCGCCGATCTGGAAGAGCCCCTTCGATTGTTTTCAGGAGGTTGGCGAATGCGCGTAATGCTGGCCAAACTACTACTACAAAAGCCCGCTCTTCTGATGCTTGACGAGCCTACCAACCACCTGGACTTACCTTCTATTCAGTGGGTAGAAAAATACGTTCAGAGTTACGAAGGAGCCGTAATCGTCGTATCGCACGACCGGGAGTTCCTGGATAACGTCGTTGATACCATCGTGGAAGTATCCAGCGGAAAGCTAAATTTATACTCCGGAAACTATTCCTACTATATCGAAGAAAAAAACCTCAGAAACGAAATACAGCGCGGAGCCTACGAAAATCAGCAGGCCAAGATTCGGCAGACTGAACGCTTCATTGAACGCTTTAAGGCTAAGGCAACCAAGGCCAAGCAAGTCCAAAGCCGCGTAAAAGCTCTGAACCGGATGGATACCGTCGACGAAGTTATTGACGAAAACGCCAAAGTACACTTCCGATTTCAGTTTACTACCCAGCCCGGCCGCCACGTGTTCCAATTGGAAGAAGCCTCCAAAGCATACGGTGAGAAGGTTATTCTGGACGGTACTAACATCAGCATGGAGCGGGGAGACAAGATCGCCCTGATTGGGGCCAACGGTCGTGGTAAATCTACGGTACTTCGTATTGTGGCGGGTACTGAAGAAATTGATGGTGCACGTAGACTGGGGCATAATGTCGCCTTTACCTTTTACGCTCAGCACCAACTAGAATCACTGAACCTTACTCATAATCTGATCGAGGAGCTAAAATACGCCAATCCGACCAAAACCGAAACTGAGCTTCGAACGGTACTCGGCTGTTTTCTGTTTAGTGGTGACGATGTATTTAAAAAGATTAAAGTACTGTCAGGAGGAGAAAAGTCGCGGGTAGCCTTAGCAAAAGTACTACTATCGCAGGCAAACTTCCTGCTGCTTGACGAGCCTACCAACCACCTCGACATGCAATCGGTTAATATCCTGATTCAGGCTTTGCAGCAATACGAGGGAAGCTACATCGTAGTGAGTCACGACCGCTATTTTGTGGAGTCGATCGCTAATAAAATATGGTACATCGAAGATCATGAGATCAAGGAGTACCCAGGTACCTACAATGAGTATGAACGATGGATCGAAGAACGGGGATTAGAATCAGCCGTGAGTGATAAAGCAATCGTAAGCAGCGCCCCACCGCAGAAAACTACCCAAAAGCCGGCCGCTACTACAAACGGACAAAAGAAAGATAATTCTAACGCCGAAAGCCAAAAAGTCTTAAAACAGGCAAAAAAACAGATCGAAGAATTGGAAGCTACCATCACAGAACTGGAAGCAAAGAAAGCGGAACTGGAAGCAAAACTAGCCGACCCTAGCTCATACGCAGAAAAAGATTTGTTGGATAAACTGAACACAGAGTACGCCAAAATACAAAAGAAGATCAACGGTACTACGGAGGCATGGGAAGTAGCCATGCTCGAAGTGGAGGAGTTATCTTAGTATATTCTTCTGTGACACTAGCGGCGGTCCGAACAGGCTGCCGCTATTTGCTTTAAAGACTCACGCATTACCAAAGCATCCGCTACTAATTTATCGTGAGTAGAAATCTAAATATTACCTCTTGCTTTTTGTTTTAAAGGTGTCTGTTTTTTACTTATTGTTAAAACCATTAGGAAAATCACCGTTTGATTCTATTTGGTCGTTATTGGTAGAAACACTATTTTGCTGTAAACACTCAGATAACGATGCCTCACTTTTTTCGCATATCCTTTTTCCTGCTTAGCTCCCTGGTAGTACACGGGCAAACCGCCGACGTACAGCTGGAAGACTACCTCTACAATGAATCGATCAAAACGGTTTTACTCTACCCCGCATCCGACAACCCGGAAGATCCCCGCCGTCTGATTTCTACTCCGTTGATCCAGTTAGATGACGAGCGCCCACTGATTTTAGAATTTGATGACCTCACGGCTGACTACCGGGGGTTCAGAGCCAAGCTGATTCATTGCAACGCCGACTGGAACCGCTCTATTTTGAACGATATAGAATATACTTACGAATTTAACGACTACCCGATCGCGGAGTTTCGGCAGGCATTTAGTACTAAGGTACCCTACTACCATTACCGCCTGGAAGTGCCCCGGGTAAAAATATCCGGCAACTACGTACTGATGGTTTACTCCGAACGTACCCGTAAACCTGTTTTGAGCAGACGCTTTATGATTTATGAGCCGAGGGTACGCATTACGGCCGAAGCCCGTTTTTCTCAGGGTATTCGCGAACAACGGACGGATCAGCAGATTGATTTCAGTCTTGACTATAAAGGCTACCAGATAGTTTCTCCCCAATCGGATCTCCAAGTGGTAATTCGCCAGAATTTTCGTTGGGACAATGCGAAAAGGAATTTCAAACCAACCAATGTCCGGCCTTTTGATTCGGTACTCGAATACCAATTTTTTAATCTCGAAAATACTTTCCCCGGGGGTAACGAGTACCGTTATTTTGATAGCCGGACGCTGGCCGCTCGCGGATACGGCATCTATGATTTGGAACGAACCTCCGAATTTACCCGACTTATTCTATCTCCGGATAACCTACGAAACCGGGGTGCCTACATTCAAATGGACGACCTCAACGGCCAGTATATTGTGGATCAACGCGAATCAGGACAAGGTAGTAACGAAGCCGACTACACTCCCGTGGTATTTACGCTTCGAATGCCCGAAGAACCGGGAGCCAAAATATACGTAGATGGCGGTTACCACCTGTGGCTACGCAATGAAACAAACCTTATGAAATATGATCCGACTTTGAATGCGTACCGGGCTATCATACTGATCAAACAAGGAGTGGTCAACTATAAGTACACCGTTGTAACAGAGAACGGAATGGTGGATGAAGCATACGTTGAAGGAAACTACGCTGCTACCGAAAACGATTACGATATTCTGGTGTATAACCGACCTCCGGCCGCCCGGGCCGATAAACTAGTTGGCTATCGGACAGTGGAGTGGAATCGTCGCCGGTAGTTATTAGTGGATATTAATTACTAAAATGATTAAATATTATATATGAATTGTTCGGTACTGGGTATATAATTTATGATTCGTAACTTTGTGCCATGGATCTTGACTTTGACAAATACAAACTGCTACAATACTGCACCAATGAATCGTG
>JBDNFP010000219.1:0-5165 GCA_041689775.1 Spirosomataceae bacterium | reverse complement strand
TTTAGCTATAACTAACAAGACGTATTAAAGTTTCTCAACCACTAGTGTAAGACATATATTACTTAATCCCCGTCTTACTACACTATTTTTAACTAGCTACGCTATGAGGAATAATCTACTCCGTTGTTTTGCAAAACGTGCCATTCTCAAAAACTGCCTTTTACCATTTGCGTTTCTCTTTGTATCCCATGCAGCGCTGGCCCACTTGGGTAAAATCACGGGGAGCGTTTCGGATGCTACCACCGGCAAGCCACTGACAGGGGTGACGATTGTGCTTTCGGGACAAGACAAAGGGGCCGTTACTAATGAACTGGGCCAGTACCAATTCACTAACCTTCCAGCGGCTACCTACCTCCTGGAATTTAAAAGCCTGGGCTACCAGAGTCAGATCCTCACGGCCAAAGTACAGGACGATCAGACGACTTTTCTACAAACCAAACTCCTAACGGCCCCCATTGACCTGGGCGCGGTGACGGTATCGGCCCTGCGGCTCAACGACCAGCAGGTCATCAGCAGCGTGGACATCCGGCTCAGGCCCGTGACCAACTCGCAGGAAATCCTGCGCATGGTGCCGGGGCTCTTCATCGGGCAGCACGCGGGCGGTGGCAAGGCCGAGCAGCTGTTCTTGCGCGGCTTTGACCTCGACCACGGCACGGACATCCGGCTGAGTGTGGATGGAATGCCCGTCAATATGGTATCACACGCCCACGGGCAAGGCTACGCTGATTTACACTTTGTGATTCCCGAAATGATTCAGTCGCTCAATTTTGGCAAAGGCCCCTATACTACCAACCAAGGGAACCTCGCCACGGCGGGTTGGGTAAATTTCCAAACCAAAACCACGCTCGATCGGAATTTCGTAAAAGCGGAAGTGGGCCAATACGATACCTATCGTGTGGTAGGTGGCGTAAATTTACTGGGGAAAAGCACGGGAAAAGACGAAAATCAGCGGCAGTCCGCCTACGTGGCATCCGAATACCAGTATTCCAACAGCTACTTCGAGAATCCACAGTATTTCAACCGATTTAATCTCCTCAACAAGTACCACGGCCACCTCTCCCCTTCCACCACGTTGACGCTGTCGGCTTCTACGTTTTGGAGCAAATGGAACCACTCGGGTCAGATTCCGAACCGCGCCGTAGACTCGGGACTGACGGGCTTTTTCGGCTCCGTTGACCCCACAGAAGGTGGCGAAACCAGCCGTACCAACCTCAACGCGCAACTGGTTACGATCACGAGCCACAAGGACGAAATTCGTCAGCAGGTATATTATAGCCGTAATGCCTTCGAATTGTATTCCAACTTTACCTTCTTTCTCAACGATACCATCAAAGGCGACCAAATCCGGCAAAAAGAACAGCGTAATCTCTTTGGGTACAACGGTAGTATCACCCGCTACCATCAGCTCGGCGGTAAGAACCTCACCACCACACTAGGTGTTCAGTATCGGCAGGATGTGACCGACTCCACCGAACTCTCCCATACCCGCAACCGGAGCGAAACCCTGGAACGGTACCAACTTGGCAATATCAACGAACTCAACGCTTCCTTGTACCTCGACGAAGTGCTATACCTATCCAGCCGATTGACGGTCAACGCAGGTCTTCGCCTCGACGTATTCCGGCAGAGCTACGAAGACCTGTTGCGCAGGCCAACTGCCGCAACACGGACCAATACCGCCATTGTTTCTCCCAAGTTGAACCTCTACTATACTTTCTCGCCCCGCCTACAGCTCTACGCCAAAGCGGGCAAAGGCTTTCACTCAAATGATAGCCGCGTGGTGTCCGCCGGGGCCTCTATCCGGAGCGTACGGCAGGCCCTCCCACCCGCTTGGGGCGGCGACTTGGGGGCCATCTGGAAACCCCTCCCCCGTTTGCTGATCAGCACCGCTCTTTGGACGCTACACATGGCCCAAGAATTTGTGTACGTAGGCGATGAGGGCGTGGTAGAACCCGGTGGCCGGACCCACCGCGAAGGCACGGACCTATCGCTCCGGTATCAGTTGACCGACCACCTTTTTGCTGATCTGGACATGAACGCTACCCGCCCCCGCTTCGTGGACGAGGAAGCGGGCCAAAACTTTGTGCCGCTGGCTCCTGTATTCACTTCCGTCGGCGGACTCTCGTGTCAGGCCGAGCGAGGTTTCAACGGCTCGCTACGCTACCGTTACATCGGCGACCGCCCCGCCAACGAAGACAACAGCTTGGTAGCCAAAGGCTATTTCGTAACGGACTTGCAGCTAAATTACACGCTGCCCCACCAGCAATTCGGGCTTTCCGTCCAGAACCTATTCAATACCCGCTGGAAGGAAACTCAGTTCGCCACCGAAAGCCGTCTGCGCCAAGAGACTGCCCCCGTGGAGGAAATTCACTTCACACCCGGTACGCCGTTGTTTACCCGCCTCACGTGGACGTGGTTTTGGTAAAAAAGTAATCCGTTGAGTTCTGCCGAAAACCTGATTCTTATCAAATTTTTACCCCAGGAAATAGGGTAGCTTTTGCTGCGTAGCAAAATAAAATCCTGCTGACAACTAATAGCTATTTAAACCCGCCAAAACTTGCGTACTTGCTTTTTCACATTTTGAAAAAACCATGGACAAGATAAATTTGCAAGTCGAAAACATAGCCCACGAGTATCTATCGGAAGTACCAAACACCTGGAAGAAAGAGGATTACCTTCAAATTCTGGATGTATTTGGCTTCGCCGACGCCGATGCACTACCGGACAAGGAACTAGCCGAAATGACGCTGATGGCCATTACAGACGAAGGCCCCAATCAGGCGGCAGAAAATCTGATGGGGCTGTACCTGAGCGACGACCTCAAAACAGGCCAGATATCGCAGATCGCCAGCGATATGCAGTTGGACAAAATTTTCGAAGAATACCCCGAAATTTTCCTGCATCAACGCCTGTTCAGCATCAACCAATTACTCCGCAAGGCTTACAACGGTAAATTTCCCGATGGCAAAGCGGTGCGGATCACGTTTACCTTGAAGGACACGGATGGTACTTTCAGCGGGACGGAGGATGTGACTAGCGAAGTAATTCTCAAAGTCCTGCAAAAGGCCATGCCCAACAACTCCATCGTCAAGCGGCTCTACCCGGATGAGCTGGAAGGCAAAAAGAACCTCACCGACGCGGACGCTATCGTCTGGCAACGCGACGTAACAAAATCTGGCGAAAATTACGAAGTAACAATCGTCTCTTCGGACTACTGGCTTGGTGATATCCTGGACCACCCCAGTTACGAAGCACCCATTCAGATGCACGAAGAAAAAGGCGAGCATTAAGGTAACTTAGTCATCTAAAAAATAATAGCGGAAGGAGGTGGTCATCGGATCGCTTCCCTCCACTATTTGTAATTTAAAGGCAAATCTTTATCTTAACCAAAAGTTACGAAAACTAGCCTACCTCTTTCCAAAATACTTTTCTGATTCTGTTTTTTAGTTAAAAAGACAATGAAAAAACTACTACCTATTTCCCTGTGGAAGGTGAGTATTCCTTCCCTCCGAATCATCAGACCGCTACTCCGAATCGTCGGATCGCTCTCTTTTTTCCTTGTCATCCTGAGCGTAGTCGAAGGACCTTCCTTAAAGGCCCAAAGCCGCCTACCCATCCCCGACGCCGACGTAGTAACCCAGGATCAGGTAATGATCAAAGGCAAGCGGGTACCCTACAAAGCCGCCGCCGGTACGCAGCCCGTGTGGGACGAGGCCGGACAGCCCATCGCTAGCCTATTCTACGTCTACTACGAGCGCACCGACGTTACCGACCGGGCGTCAAGGCCGCTGGTAGTTTCGTTCAACGGTGGCCCCGGCGCGGCTTCTTGCTGGATGCACATTGGCTACACCGGCCCCAAGCGTGTCAATATCGACAGCGAGGGCTACCCCGTGCAACCCTACGGCATTCAGGACAACCCCAACTCCATTCTGGACGTGGCCGATATCATATTCGTGGAACCCGTCAACACGGGTTTTTCGCGGATGCTGTCGGATACCATTGCCAAAAGCAAATTCTTCGGCGTCAATGCCGACATCAAGTACCTGGCCGAGTGGCTCAATACCTTCGTGACCCGCAAAAATCGGTGGAGTTCACCCAAGTACCTCGTCGGAGAAAGCTACGGTACCAACCGCGTGTCGGGCTTGGCACTAGAACTCCAAAACGCCAGCTGGATGTACCCCAACGGCGTGGTGCTGGTGTCGCCCACCGGCCTCGGTATTCCGCGCGGTACGGTAGTGGATGCCGCCAACTTCCTGCCCTACTACGCCGCCACGGCCTGGTTTCATAAGGTACTACCCACCGACCTCCAACAAAAAGACCTCGTAGATATGCTACCCGAGGTGGAGCAGTTTACCATCAACGAGCTGATTCCGGCCATTACCAAAGGCGGCTTTCTGCCCCCCGCCGAGCGCCAACGCATCGCCGCCCGCATGGCCCGCTACTCGGGACTCTCCGAAAAGGTGATTCTGGAACATAACCTGATGGTACCTCCCTCTTTTTTCTGGAAAGAACTTCTGCGGGATAAAGGCTTTACCATCGGACGGTTGGACTCGCGCTACCTGGGCATTGACCGTATGGGCGCGGGCATGGGCCCCGACTACTCGCCTGAGTACACCTCGTGGCAGCATTCGTTTACGCCCGCCATCAACTACTACCTGCGCGAGGTACTCAACTACAAAACCGACCTGAAATACTTCATCGCCGGACAAACCCGTCCGTGGAGCCGGGAGGGAGCTAATGAAGACAAAACGGGCGAAAACCTGCGGCAAGCCATGGCCCAGAATCCCTACCTCAACGTGCTGGTGCAGTCGGGCTACTACGACGGGGCATGTGACTATTTCAACGCCAAGTACGACCTATGGCACCTCGACCCCAGCGGTAAACTCAAAGACCGCATGGATTGGAAAGGCTACCGCAGCGGCCACATGATGTACCTGCGGGATGAGGACGTCGTGACGTCGAATGAGGATATTCGGCAGTTTATTTTGCGGACGCTGCCGAAGGCGAATCAGCCAGCGAAGTATTAGACCACTCTCTTAAATAATATTTTCTAAATTTGTTCGTAAAAAACTGACTATGAACGATAAGTATAAGTTATTGAAAGAAAATCCCGGAATTTGTAAACGCCTGTTTGGTATAGAATTCGGTGATTTCGAAATTGTACT
>JBDNFP010000218.1:0-25564 GCA_041689775.1 Spirosomataceae bacterium | reverse complement strand
TTTTTTTATAGCGATTGTAGTATTTCTGCTGCTCGACTTTCGGCCGCTCTATGGGCTGTACGGTCACCTCAACCAGAACTTTCCTGACATCCTTGAATTTCAACTTGCTCGGATTCTTCAACCCTGCCACCTTGGCTAAAATCGGTCTGATTCCATGATAAATTTTATTGGCATAACTTTCGGATATCCCATACGAGAAACCCAGGCTCAGGAAAGTCGGGTACTGGCGCAAGTACTCCAAAGTGAGCAATAATCGGTTTGCAGTATTGAAGTCGGAGTTGAGTCCACGGTTGGAAATTGGGTTTTCCCGCAAAAAAACGTCGAACTCGATTTAAACTTTTCCAAGTACAATTTCGAAATCACCGAATTCTATACCAAACAGGCGTTTACAAATTCCGGGATTTTCTTTCAATAACTTATACTTATCGTTCATAGTCAGTATTGTTACGAACAAATTTAGAAAATATTATTTAAGAGAGTGGTCTCTTACAGGGCAATCGGTCGACGGTCTGAATAGCGATATTGGTATTCAAAAACCTGCCAGGGGCTGAATGATCCATTAGGATGGTAAAACCTAGACTGGCTCGAATGAGATTAAAGCGGGGGAAATACGACATTTCATTGAAATTATTTGGGACCGTCAAACCGTTGGAGAACTTATCATATTGAACAAACCTGAGGAGCTACTCCCATTTGTATAAACGCAACTGGGCGTCCGCTACGCTAAATACCTCTGTTTAGAAATAACTAAAAAATAAATAGTATGCCTGTGTTGATATCTCAATCCCGCCAACTTGCCGCTATTATGTTTACCGACATTGTCGGTTATACAGCACTAATGGGGAATGATGAGCAAAAAGTCTTTGAAATACTTAAAAAGAATAGAGAGTTGCAAAAACCAATCATTGAAAAATGTAACGGGCGTTGGATAAAAGAATTAGGTGATGGTGTGATGGCAAGTTTCAGTACTGTTTCTGATGAAGTAAATGCCGCAACAAAAATCCAGGTAGACTGTAATTTGGCAAAAGATTTTCAACTATGAATAAGTATCCACCTTGGAGAAGTTGTTTTCGAAAATGATGATGTGTTTGGAGATGGTGTAAATATCGCATCAAGAATACAATCCATTGCAAAGCCCGGATGTATTTATATATCTGAATCTGTGCATCATAATGTTCAGAATAAAGGGATGATTCAAACAAAATTTGTGCGAGAATAGATTCTTAAAAATGTCAAAGAATCAATAAAAATATATGAAGTAATAATGCTGGATAAATCAATCTCAGGAACTAAAAATATACTACAAGATAGCCAACAGAATAGTATTGCTGTATTGCTGTTTTCTAATATGAGTAGCGACCTCGATCAGGAATATTTTAGCGATGGATTAACAGAAGAAATTATTTCATATTTACCCAAAATAAATTCACTATTGGTCATTTCCAGGAGTTCCATAATGACTTTGAAAGGCACACAGAAAAAGATAAAAGAGATTACTGGTGAAATGAATGTACGGTATATAATTGAAGGGAGTGTACGGAAAGAAGGTAATAATATTCGGATAACTGCCCAATTTATAGATGTTGTTAACGATTCATATATTTGGTCGGAAAAGTATAACGGGACCTTGGACGATATTTTTGATATGCAAGAAAAAATTTCCCGTTCGATTGTTGATTCTCTTAAAGTAAAATTGAGCCCGGAAGAGGTAGCTCACATTGCTAATCGGCCAATTAACAATGTACATGCATATGATTGTTATCTAAAATCTAGGCACGAATTGTTTCGTGGTACCAAGGAGTCGATACTGAATGCACTTACTCTATTAAAAAACGGACTCGACTTGGTAGGGCCAAATGACTTGTTATATGAACTTCTCGGCTTTGGGCATATTTTCTATTTCCGTTTTGTCGATAAACTTGACCAATCATACTTGTCCCAAGCGGAAAAGTATGCAAGTAAATCATTTGAATTAAATCCCAGATCTGCCCTTAGTTATGTAGTTGATGGATGGATACATTGGACTAATGGCAGGCTTCAAGAATCTGCCAACTCTATGAAGCATGCACTGGAAATTGAACCTGATAATATCGATGCGCTATTTGGATTGAGTGAAACTTACCTGTATGCCGGTAAGAGTGCAATAACCTATTCTGTGGCAGTGAAGATGACCGAGATTGATCCGCTAAACCCGATGAGTTATATCATGAAAGGTTCTTTTTTCATGATATAAATATTGAGGAAGGTTTGCCCTTTTTTGAAAAGGCTTACCACATGGATTCATTAAGTCCCCTCACACAATGGATGCTTGCATCCGCATACTGTTGGGCCAATAGAAATGAAGATGCATTTCCACTCATAGATAGCCTCGCTAAAGCTGCCCCGGACTGGGCATATACCAGACAGATAATGTTCCTTAAATATGGCCTTCAGGGAAACCAAGAGCAAGCCTACTTATTGGCAACAAAGGAACTAAAAGAAGAAGCTAAAGACGACCGTCACTTTGCGTTTCATCTGGCCGAATGTTATGCAGTGATCGACGAAAAAGAAAAAGCACTTGACCTTTTAGAATATGCCATGCAATTATTTTTCCCTCATAGGTTTCTTTCAACTAATCCCTTGTTTGTAAATATATGCGATGAAGAACGGTTTAAAAGCTTGATGGAAGAGGCTAGTATAAGATCAGATGCTTTTGAAATCTGAATATAGTTAAATGAATACAGTAGTCAGGGTTACGTGTTCGCTTTTTCTAGCAAAATCAAACCAATCAGAAAAATGGGATTACGTGACCGTACTCATTTCCTGGACCGAGAATGTTTTTCCGTCACAACAACTTGCCATGGTTGGTTTCCTATTTTTACAGTACCCGCCTGTATTTACCCGCCGCTCGGCTATTGTCGCACGGTAGCATCAATTCCTCGGCCCTCCTTGGGGCCCCAAAGAGTAAATAAGTTCCAATCAAATATCCCAACATATCTTGACCTATTTTCAAGCTACTACTTTATCTAAAAGGGGCGGAAGTTTTTCCGCCCCTTTTAGATAAAGTAGCTAACAACCAGCACTATTCAACTATTTCGGTACTGATAATAACTTTTGGCTTTACCTTCGGCATAGGTTGCTTTTTTAGGGTCACTTCGTACAGATCAGTCCGGCGATCCTTCATGGTTTGTACCGAGCCGTGCTCGTGCAACTCTTTCAATTGCAGTAAATCCAGGTCCACAATCAGCATCATCTCTGTATTGGGAGTGGTTTCTGACTTGATGGCGTTGGTTGGGAACTGAAAGTCCGAGGGAGTAAACACCGCGGATTGGGCGTAGTGAATATCCATGTTCTCCACGCGCGGCAGATTACCCACGCAGCCTGATATGGCCACGTAACACTCGTTTTCGATGGCGCGGGCCATGGCGCAATTGCGTACGCGCATGTAGCCATTCTGGGTATCCGTCAGAAAGGGCACAAATAGGATCTCCATACCTTGTTTGGCGAGGATACGGCTTTGCTCCGGGAACTCTACATCATAACAAATGGCGATTCCGATCTTACCGCAGTCGGTGTCAAATACTCTGATTTCATCCCCGCCAACCATACCATAGTGGCGCGATTCGTTGGGAGTGATGTGCGTCTTGCGGTACTCTTCACTACTGCCGTCGCGCCGGTATAGATAGGCTGCGTTGTAAAGTCGTTCATCCTCAACGAGTGGCATACTTCCTCCCACGATGTTTACATTGTAAGAAATGGCAAACTCTTGCATCTTTTTTCTGACCACTCCCGTAAAATCAGCCAGTTTTCGGATGGCCTGGGGCTCGGGCATATCGTTAAACTGAGCCAAGAGAGGCATGTTAAAGAACTCGGGGAATAGAATAAAGTCGGCCTTGTAGGAGCTCACGGCGTCGACAAAAAACTCGACCTGATCATAAAACTCCTCTACGTCTTTGAAAAGCCGCATCTGCCATTGTACCACGCCAATGCGGATGATGGAGTCAGAGGGAGTAGTGCGTTTGCCGGGTTGATGGTAGATGTTATTCCATTCCAGTAAGGTAGCGTAGTCCTTAGATTCGGTATCCCCGGGCAGGTAGTTGTTTAGTACTTTCCGCACGTGGAAATCATTGGCTAGCTGGAACGAAAGGGTAGAGTCGTACAATTCCCGACGCTTCACCTTGTCAATATATTGCTTGGGGGTAAGCTCATGGGCGTAGGTGTTGTAACTCGGGATGCGTCCACCCGCCACGATACTACGCAGGTTCAGGCGCTCACAAAGTTCTTTACGGGCGTCGTAGAGCCGGCGTCCCAGTCGCATGTCACGGTATTCGGGATGCACAAAAACCTCAATGCCATAGAGTACATCGCCCTTGGGGTTATGGGTTTTGAAGGTATAATCACCCGTTATTTCCTGGTAGGTATGTTCATCACCGAATTTTGAGTAGGTAATAATAATCGAAAGTGCCACGGCCACCACCTTATCATCTACTTCTACGCAAATTTGTCCTTCCGGAAATTTTTCTAGCAGAATGTCAATTTTCTCTTCGCGCCAATATTGCCCACCAATTCCCTGGTAGGCCTCAATCATGGCCGCTTTCAGGTCAGTATAGTCTTCTTTGGTGAGTTCTCGGGTTAGTATTTTCATATAAAATCGTAAAGATTGTTTTAAGTTATAGAATCAGTAGTCAGTTAGAATAACGGATAGAAAATCAGTGCCAGCTGAGGGTTACTTACCTGGGTGCTAGGTAATAAATGGGGTACGGGAGTATAAAATCACTGGAAGTGAGGCTTGCTGAGTATGCCTAAGGATTCGAATAAAAAGGAGGCTGACAACATAAGTTTACGGCATTTGTAATTTACACAAAAATAATAAAAAAGGGTTTGAATGGCAAATAGAGTATATTTTATAGTTAGTTGCCTCCCAGGCAGGCGAAATGTCCTGAAATTTTACGTTGGCAATAGAAGTGTGGTTTGCAAGTAGATTCTTGCCGCAAGGGTTTTTGTAAAAAAGCAGTGGAGATAATTTAACGGGGAAGTACCATGCAGATCATTATTACAGGAGGTGGAGGTTTTTTGGGGCAGCGACTGGCCAAAGCTCTCGCGAACAGTACCGTCGGTTTTACCGAACTAGTTCTGGTCGATATCAATCAACCAACGAATCCAACGGAGGATAGTCGGGTTCGTTGTATTCAAAAAGACTTATTCGGTCCGGGAGAACCGGAATCTTTGATTTCGGCAAATACCAAACTGATATTTCACTTGGCCGCCATCGTCAGTAGCCACGCCGAATCCGATTTTGAGCTGGGGTATCAGATCAATCTTGACGTTACCCGTAGGTTATTGGAAGCCTGTCGATCGTCAAGTTCCTCCATCCGTTTTATTTTTTCTAGTTCACTGGCGGTCTACGGGGGAGCTTTACCCGAAGTAGTAGATGATACGAGCGTAATTACTCCGCAGTCTTCTTACGGTACTCAAAAAGCGATGGGGGAGTTATTGGTCAATGACTACTCACGGAAAGGCTACGTGGATGGCCTCGTACTGCGTTTACCCACGATTTGTGTGCGCCCCGGCAAACCCAATAAAGCCGCATCTTCCTTTGTGAGCAGTATCATCCGCGAACCTTTGCAGGGTGACGAAGCCATTTGCCCCGTTCCGGCGAGTTTGCCTTTGTGGCTGGCTAGTCCGGATACGATCATTGAAAACCTACTGCACGCGGCTATCTTTGACATATCCAACTTAGGGAATTGGCGTACCCTAAATTTGCCCGGCATTGGGGTGACTATACAAGACATGCTGGACGCTTTACTCCGTCATTCAGATGAGCAAACCCTGGCAAAAGTTCGGTTTGAGCCTAACGAAGCCATTAGCCGTATTGTCAGTAGTTGGCCGGGTAAGATTGATAACAGCCGGACGCTTGATGCAGGTTTTAACGTAGATCTTAATTTTGATTATTTCATTGAACAATTTATCACCAACGACCTCCGGAAATCTGTATGAGTAGTATCCCGATACCCATTATTGGGCTGGTAGTAGCCGTAGTAGTACTCATATTTCTGGTGATGCGCACCAAAGTCCACGCTCTGATTGCCATGTTGATTGCGGCAAGTATTGCGGGTATCATCGGGGGACTATCCATGGATAAGACCGTGTCGGTTATTTCGCAGGGGTTCGGTTCTACGCTGGGGAGCATCGGTATTGTCATCGGCCTTGGCGTTATGATGGGCCGAATTCTGGAAGTATCCGGCGCCGGCGAACAGATCGCGTTTAGTCTGATCAAATGGCTAGGGCAGCGCAAAGAGGAGTGGGCCATGGCCGTTACGGGGTATATTGTCAGTATCCCCATTTTCGTGGATTCCGCCTTTATCATCCTTTATCCCGTCACGAAGGCGCTGGCCAAACGAAGCGGCCGTTCATTGCTGACCTTAGGTATTGCCCTTGCGGGTGGACTCATGGTAACCCACTCCACCGTTCCACCTACGCCCGGTCCTTTGGGGGTGGCAGCCATCTTTGGGGTAGATATTGGTTCCATGCTACTATTAGGTTTGGGCATGGCAGTACCTTGTATGCTCGGAGTCGTGTGGTATGCTCAGTGGCTTGGTAAAAAATATCCGAATTTTACCGGAAATATCGTCCCCGAAGAGGACCTCAAAGAAGTTCAGGAAAATTATCTGCGGGATAAAGAAGCCCAAACCTTACCGAGCCTTACGTTATCGCTGCTCCCTATTCTGGTACCTATCCTCTTGATTTTTTGTAAAGCCATTGTTTCTACGGTCGCTAAACTGCCCGGAAATGAAGGAATGGAAGAGCAGACGATCGTACAGGTGGTGTACTTTTTTGGTAATCCTATCATTGCATTGGCGTGCAGTACCCTATTAGCCGTGTATACCCTCGTGCCAAATCTCGATCGGGCGGCCACCTTGGGACGCTTGGAAGAAGGGTTGCAATCCGCCGGAATTATATTGATGGTAACCGGGGCGGGCGGGGCGTTGGGTGCGGTAGTGCGCGAAAGTGGGGCCGGAAATCAACTGGCCGAACAGGTGGCCGGATTACCCATTTCGCCGGTGATGATTCCATTCATAGTCGCTACCCTTGTTCGGCTCATTCAAGGGTCGGGAACGGTAGCAATGATTACCGCCGCCTCCATTTCTGCACCGATTCTGGCTCAGATTCCGGGCGTTAATATGCTGCTGGCCGCGCAGGCGGCGGCCATTGGCGCCATGTTTTTTAGTTATTTCAACGATAGTCTATTTTGGGTGGTCAATCGCTTGATGGGGATTGTGGACGTGCGTCAGCAAATGGCTGCCTGGTCGGTGGCCACTACGGTTATGTGGACCATCGGCGGCATTTGCATCGCTTTACTAAACCTGTTAATTGGGGTAGATGGTACCTTGCTCGATCCTTTATTTCCCTTGGTGATAGGTGGGGCTATTGTGGCGGTAGGGCGGCGGTAATTGATGCGTTATTTGCGTACTTTTATCAAAAGATACCCCTACGAAAATTTGGATTACTAACAATACGATGAATCAACTTCTCGTAGGAGTTACGGGTTGATTATTTAACCCAATAATAACGTTAAAGTACTATGCGTTCCGTTTTGGGTTCGTAACTTTTGCCAAATATTCATAAACTTTATATATCACTTTGACCTAACCCTAAACCGTCATGCCCCAAATTTTTTACAAGCAAAACCGTCGCTCTTTTCTCAAATCATCCGCCCAAGCTGCCGGACTGATGACCGCCTATGGGTTAGGTATGACTTCCGTGCTGGGCCAAAGTAGGACCGATGAAACCTATTTGGCTCTGCTTTCGGATACCCACGTGGCCGAAGATATGCAGAATACCTACCGGGGTTTTTTCCCCCACAAAAATTTACAGCAAGTAGTCCCTCAGGTACTGAAAGCCAATCCGGATGCGGTGTTGATCAACGGTGATGTGGCCCGGCTGACGGGTGAAAAGGGAGATTACGGGCAAGTTAAAAGTCTCTTGTCCCCGATTGCTGAGAAAAAGCCGATTTATATGACGTTGGGCAACCACGACCACCGGGAGAATATTCAGGAAATATTTTCGAGCCCGGGGGAGGCCCAAGCGGTAAAAGAAAAGCGGGTTGCCGTCATTGAGCAACCCACTACCCGTTTTGTTTTGCTCGATTCTCTGATGTTTGTGAATAAAACACCTGGATATCTTGGGCAAGGTCAGCGCACGTGGCTCGGGGAATTTCTCCAAAAATCAGATAACAAGCCCACCGTACTGTTTGTGCACCATCCGCCGTTTGAGAGGGATGGTGCACTGCTGGATTTTGATCAGCTATTTTCGATCATCCGGCCGCATCAAAAAGTAAAGGCGGTGTTTTACGGGCATTCGCACCAATACCGATACGATACTTTTGAAGGAATACATTTGATCAACCAACCCGCTATTGGTTATAATTTTTCGGATACTGAGCCGGTTGGCTGGATTTCGGGTAAGTTCAGGAAGGAAGGGGTGAGTTTGACGCTCCATGCCTTCGCCGGGAATACCAAAGACGCTGAAAAGACGGTAAGTTTGAGCTGGCGATAAGCCGTTCTTATTGGGTATAAAAAGCAGAAGGAGGAAGCCACGGCTTCCTCCTTCTGCTTTTTATAATGGCTTTCCGGGTGTGGAATCCTTTACCTCTTATCTCGCTGGTACCCATTTACTTTGACTATTTTGTTGTAAATACCCAACAGCATAAACGACGGGGCCCATTGCCCTATAAATTGGGCGTCTCTGTCGCGGCCGGTAAACTTTAATGCCGCCGATACCGCAATGGAACCAAAAGCGGCCCACAGGAATACATCGGATGGTAAACGGGAGGTGTAATCCTCTATGGCTGACGCTACGGGTCCTTCCTTGTGGTTAGGGTTGTAGTTGTCTATTCTTGCTTTTAATTCGGCAGCTTTTGATTTTAGTTCTTCGGTTGCGTTCATGGATAGTTTAAGTTTTAATGAGTAATATCTTTTATAAATAAACAGCTACTGGTGTGGATTTTTATTTTCCCGAGTGAAAGTACTCGGTGATGCAGTGTTTATTCTTTACAATTATTACCCCTAAAAAACTGTACCAATACGTACTGAAAATTAAATAGTTAGATGTTTTTTTGAAATTAAATATAAAAGAGGCTAGGCAACGTCTCAGGGAGAATAGTGGTTATCATACGTTAAAAAATATATTTTCCAGTTATTTTATGATCAAATCAGCCGTATCTCCGAAGAAAGCAATGTTGTTTAGCTTGACCATTTTACCACCTAACGAAAAAAATACACCGGGTTTTAAAGAGGGCTCGAATCGAATCGGCTTGTTCGAAGCTACGTTTTTTACCTCCAGATCACAGTTTTGGGTATAGTTGGCATTAATATCCTGAGGGTGATCCAAGGCAATTTCATACTCTTTTCCTTCGAGTTTGAAGTGGGCGCTTCGCCACTGGTTAATCGAAATTATAACCATTAACGGTTTATCCTCCGGATTGGCCGAGTTAAACCCGTGGGTAGCCGGCAAAAGTTTGATGGGTAGTTGCCTTTTTTGAAGCTTTCCTTCATAGAAATAATCATAGTTTACATACAAAGCTTCAATAGAATCCTGGGGATACCTAGCGTTGAAATCGGGTATCAGGTATTCAAAAATCTTATCATCACTAAAATCATTGTTAAAATTCAAATCTGCGATGATTACTTTCCGGTTTCCTGGATAGAGTGCCGATACAATAGGTAAGCTGTTGTTGAGATCCTTACCTCTATAAAGTCCCGTTGTGTCGAGTTTATAGGCCTTCATTAACTTATCAAAATCTTTTTCCGAAAAATATCCTTTTTGATAATTTGTAACACTTGACTGACTCCTCTGCAGATTGATGAGGAATACCTGTTGGTCCATTGCTTCCGGTACACCTTTGAAAGATTTGGTATTGGTCAATGCCATACCTGGGTACAATGCATTAAAATGCCCTTCAACACTTCTATCAAATGTTAGACGAATAGTATCCTGCCCCAAAAGCAAGTGGCTAATAACACAAAGAGCTATGCTGAATAAAAGTGCTTTCTTTTTCATATTTATACAGATGGATAAGGTACTTACCGGGTGAATACGGAGATAAATTTTTGGCCATTCTGAGCTTTCAGAATAGTCACGTTGTCAAATTGATGAAAAGGTAACTGATTCAGTTTTTCAAAGGTTGAAGGCGTTCCGTCCAGCAGAAAATCAGCACTCTTCACCAGCTCAGTGAGTAGTAATGTATTACTTTCCGATTTGCCAATACCTTCCTCTCGTAGAATAGTATTGGCGTAGCTGCCTTCCAGGTATTTTTTGAGATACGTACTGTTCCCATAACTGCCCCCGTTCTTTTTCAGAACCTGTTCCAGGCTATCCCTGGCATAAGTTATGCTATTTTGCTGTTTTAATCCATTTGCTTCCTGGTAGTCTTGTTGGAGCTGTTTTTGTAGAGAAGTTGGCGGAGTCTGTCCCATACCCAGTCCCCCCGATTTGGTGATATAGCCAGAACATCCTTTTATAGGTGAGTACTGCGCCACACCAGCGTCGATAGTTCCACTCCCGCCCTTCTGCTTGATCTTTAAAGTAAGGGAGGTAAGGAAGAGTTGCAATGGATCATATTTAAAGGAGTTGATGGTCATTTCACTTCCAAAGCTTTTGATTCCTTCCTGTATACTATTCAAATCACTCAGCGTAGCCCGCGCCGGGACAGCCCAATAGAGAGTATCTCCCCTAACCAATACCCATTTTTTGGGTTGGTACTTCACCGTGTCCATGTCTTCCTGACTTAGAGAGTCTGGCTCTATATTTTCAATGGCTTTTGGATCAAGTATAGATTCTTTAAGTGTTTTTCCAGGTTCTGATAGCGCCTCTTCTACCAATGCACTCACTAAAGGCTTCACCACCTCCGGTGTTATTTCCACGATCTGATGCTTATACGGAGCCACAAAGGCCGAAGACAGATAGAGCGTACTCAATAGAAAAGCATACTTTCCCCACACCCAGTAGGGAGATGGTCTCCGGTTCATCATTTTGATGCGCTTTTTGAGCAAGGATTGGGCAAAAGAGTTGGTCAGGGGGAGTTCGTTAGTTTGCAGGGCGGTTTTTAGCAAGTTAAGCTGGTATTGTTTTTTCTCGTACCCATGTTCCAACACCGCCCGGTCGGCCAGAAACTCCAGATTGCCCTGCACCAATCGCTGATGCACCCAGGAAAAGGGATTGAACCAAAGGGCTATCCGTTGCAGCTCAGCCAAAAGTAAATCGGCGCTATGCCACTGCCTTACATGCTCGCTTTCATGGGCCAGAATTTGCTGTAAGGCGCCGTCGGAATGGCTATCCGGATTGCAGACAATCCAGCGAAAGAAGGAGTAGGGCGAGTTATTCTGTTCGTTACATACTAGCAGAATACCCTCACCCAGGGGTTCGGCTGGTGCATTGCGCAGCGAAAGAAGCAATCCACTCAGCCGGTACAGAAAACGCCCCGTCATGAGTAGTAACCCTATGCCGTACACCAAAAGCAGCCAATCAGAAATTTGCCAGCCGGTAGCAGACTGATAGAGAATAGGGCTGGTAGCTGCGGGTGGGAGTAAAAAATAGCGGGTAGCCACCGGTATACTTCGCACCAATTCGGGGAGGGTTTGGTGAAATTCCTGTTGCACCTCTACCGGCCCCCACTCCGCCAGTGGGATCAGGGGTAGCAACCAGGCCGCCGCTACATTAAGCCATAGTAAAGCCCGGTTCACTTTCGAGAATGATTCAAACTGAATGAGCCAACGGTAGCCCAGCGTCAGGCCGCCCAGTAACAGGCTTACTTTGATCAGGTACGGGAAAAGCATGAGTGATGGGGTTTAGGTGGTGGAATCTTCTTCAATCATTTTTATGATCTCGCGTAGTTCATTAGGGCTTACTTTTTCTTGCTTGGCAAAAGAAGCAACCAGATCCTTGTAAGAGTCATTGAAGTAGTTCCCCACTACTTTATTGAGTACGAAATGATCCCGGTATGCCTCTTTGGGAATGGCCGGGTAGTACTGGTAGGTATTGCCGTACTGTCGGTGCGCCACGTACCCTTTCTCTTCCAGATTTCGGATAATGGTTGAGAGCGTATTGTAATGTAAGGGCGGTTCAGTAAAGTGAGGTAGCACATCTTTAACGAAAGCTTTCTCCATCGTCCAGAGTACTTGCATGACCTCCTCTTCCTTATTGGTTAGTTTTTCTATTTCCATGGACCAAATTTAAAACTATTTTTATAGTTAACTAACTATTTTTATAGTATTTATTATAATCACAAAAAAATACCCCGAAGAAAGTACCAGTCGTTTAACCAGTATTCGCTCCGGGGTACCATGGAATTCCTTATTCTGGATCAGTCAGGAATTAATCCGTGTAGTTCTTAAACAACAAAGAGGGCTGAGCCTCGGCTTCTTTCCTAAATGCTTCCCACTCGGTATTGAAAAATGAATTAAGCTGAGACAGGATTTTGGCTGAATACTGCTCGGCATCTTCAATCATCTTTTCGTCGTCAGCATTGGGTGCGAAAGGTTTGCCACCTGAGTAAGGAGAGCCCGCCGCGGTATAGTATGCGTCGCGCCATACGGTGAGTGCGGTTTGGCGGAAAGGCCGACCGTACCCTTGCTTTCCGAGTGGCTTGGGCTCAATCAATTCACGTTTGGCCTTAACGGTATCCTGCATGGCCTTTACCTTTTTACTCCAACCCTTCCAACTAGCATCTTCGGTACTTTTTACCTGATCCGCCAGTACTTTTAGCGTGTTATCAGCATCATTGAGCTGGTCGATGGCCGCGGTTAGTTTTTCGCCGGTGATTGCCAATCGGTCCGCCATGGCCCGACGCGCCAGGATAGCTTCTTTGGGGTAGGTAAACCGAGGATCAGCCAGTACGTTTACCATGGTCGAATCCTTCAAATCTTTATAGCTGATGACCACTTTGTACGATCCGGGTAGGACGGGTAACCCGGTAGGTTCGGCGGATTTGGGACAGGGCTTCTTGCTGCCGGGTTGGCGAATGCCGCGCTCGCGGAGGTCCCAGGTAGTGCGTTGTATTCCAACGGTATCGGGCTTATCAATGAAGGTACGGATTAACTTCCCGCCAGCATCGTACACGCGCACAGTAGCGGTGTCTGGCTTGGTAGACTTCCCCATATCAGGATTTAGGAAGTAAGTGAGACGAGCTTGCCGCGTGCGGTTAGAGGCCTCATAGAGTCCATCTCCTCCCGAACCATAACCCGGTATATCTTTGGTTTCGGCCAAATAGGCATCGGGAGTTTTGAAGGCTACCAGTTTGTTGGCCAGAATTTTGTTATTGCTAGCAATCGTACGCAAGGGACGGATATCGTCCAGCGCATACAACGACCGACCGAAGGTACCAATGATCAGATCGGCTTCCCGCTCCTGAATGGTTAGGTCCATTACGGAGGTAGATGGTATGCCATGCTTCCACTGATTCCAGTTTTTACCATCATCCACACTCACCCATAAGCCGTGCTCAGTACCGGCAAAAATCAAGTTAGATACTTCGGTGTCGGGGAGTACGCTCAACGCGTAGCCCCGCATTTTCTTGTCGTCAGCGATTCGCTCCCAGCTTTGGCCGTAGTTGCGGGTACGGTAGATGTAGGGTGCAAAGTCGCCCATGCGGTAGTGGTTAGCTACGATATAGGCCTCGGCAGCGTTGAGTTTAGAGACCTTCACCTGCGGGATCCATGCCTCTTTGGGCAAGCCAGGTATTTTATCTCGTAGATTGGTCCAGGTCTTACCCCCATCGCGGGTGAGCTGTACGTTGCCATCGTCGGTCGTTACCCAGATAACCCCTTTTTCCTTAAAGGAAGGAGTTATTGCCAGAATCGTAGTATTGTTTTCGGCCGATGTTACGTCCAGTGAAAGTCCACCGCTTTCATCCTGCTTCTGCTTTTTGGGGTCGTTGGTGGTCAAGTCAGACGAAACAATGGTCCAGCTTTTACCCTTATCGGTGCTTTTGTGCACAAACTGGCTACCGTAATAAATGGTGTTATTGTCGAGCGGGTCCTGGGCCAGGGCGGCGTTCCAATTGAATCGAAGCCGGGTAGTAAGGTCTGGTGCGGGTGGACGAATGCTGTAATTCTGTCCAGTTTCGGCGTCATAACGTCCCAGGTTTCCTCCCTGTGACATGGCGTAGCCGTAGCGGGCGTTATCAGGGTCGGGGAGTACGTCAAAACCGTCGCCGCCCCAGAGGCTTTGCCAGAGGTAGTTACGAAGTCCGTCGCTCATCCAGGTATAGGCGGGGCCTTTCCAGGAACCATTGTCTTGCAAACCTCCGTACACATTGTAGGGTATCTCGTTATCGACATTGACGTGATAAAACTGTCCTACTGGAATTCCGGTTGAAAATATCCACTTCTGACCACCATCCCTTGAAATAGAAAGGCCGCCGTCGTTTCCATTAATGATGTAGGAAGGATCTTTGGGGTGAATCCAAAGCGCGTGGTGATCGGCGTGGGCCTGCCGGAAGTTTGCCACGGTTGTAAATGACTTGCCTCCGTCAATACTCACATTGACCGTCTGCCAAAGTGCGTACAGTTTATTTTCGTTGACGGGATCAGCAATGATGTCGTTAAAGTAGAAAGGACGATTGGTAGCGATATCGGGATCTTCGGTAACCTTAGTCCATTTGAAGCCGCCATCCGTGGTCGTGTAGAGGCCATTCTTTTTGGCTTCCACCATGGCATACATACGGTTGGGGTTGGCGGGGGAGATGGCCACCCCACAGCGGCCGTAGTCGCCTTCGGGTAGTCCTTGCTCTTTGCCAAGTTTCTTCCACGTTTTACCCCCGTCGTACGTAAGGTACAAACCCGAGCCGGGGCCACCCGACTGAAAGTCGTAGGGAGTACGCTTGTGCTCCCACATCGCTACCAGAATCTTTTGCGGGTTGGCGGGGTCCATTATCATGTCGCCAACACCTGACTTTTCGTTGGTGAAAAGGATTTTGGTCCAGGTTTTGCCACCGTCGGTTGTTTTAAAAACTCCCCGATCAGGGTGCTCTGCGTAGGGGTTTCCAATCGCCCCGGCGTACACGACATCAGGGTTAGTAGGGTCAATGATAACCTTGTGGATGTTCCGGGTTTTTTCCAGCCCCATGCGCTGCCAAGTTTTGCCGGCATCGAGAGTTTTGTAGATGCCCTCGCCTATGCTCACCGAGTTGCGGGGGTTTCCTTCGCCCGTGCCTACCCACACTACGCTGGGGTTAGACTGTTGAATGGCCAAGGATCCAACGTTGAGCGTTGGTTGATCATCAAAAATGGGCTCCCAGGTACCACCGCCGTTTTCGGTCTTCCAAACGCCGCCGGAAGCGGCTCCGGCGTATATAATGTTGGGGTTGGTTTGAACTGCATCCACCGTCGTGATTCGGCCTGACATCACGGCCGGACCAATACTGCGGACTTTCATGGATTGAAAGAGAGCGGGAGGAAGGGACTGCGCGGAAAGCGTTCCGGTTAATCCTAAAACGGCAATTCCCGCTAGTAAACAGGATAGTTTCTTCATTCGATTTAGGTTAGAGATAGTTGTATTTGTTGCTTTGAGTCGCTAAAAATACAAAAAGACCGCGTGGGGCGGTCTCTTGTTCTGACAAATTTTACTTCAACAGATAATTAGCCGACCATTGATACTCCAATTAACTTACCGATGCCGAAAGTAATGGCAGCGGCAATCAATCCAAACAGAACCTGACGCATACCAGAGTACCAAACACTTTTACCGGTAAATAACGTAATAGCAGCCCCGATTATAAAGAGTCCGAGCGTACTTAGCACCGTACTTAATATAATGGCTTGCATTCCGCCCAGAAAGAAAAATGGAATAACGGGTATAATGGCCCCGATGGCAAACAGGAAAAAGGACGAAAGCGCAGCCTCCATGGCCGAGCCCTGTAAGTCTTCGGCATTGATTCCAAGCTCTTCCTTCACCAATACCGCATGGGCGTGTTCCTTGTTCATCATGATATCCTTGGCCATTTTTAGGGCTTGCTCTTCCGGTATTCCTTTGGTCTGATAGATCAAGGCCAGCTCTTTTTCTTCTCCTTCCGGGTTGGCTTCCAGTTCGTCCATTTCCAATTGCATTTGATTTTCGTTGAGTTCCTGCGAGCTTTTAACGGAAATCCATTCCCCCAATGCCATGGATAAGGCTCCGGCCAATAGTCCAGCCATTCCGGCAAGTAGTACTTCCGATTTTCCACTTGTGGCTCCCGCTATTCCCATTACCAGGCTGAAATTAGATACCAAACCGTCATTGCCCCCCAACACGGCGGCGCGAAGGGCATTTCCGCCCTCGGAACGGTGGTGTTTCTCAAATCTCGCCAACCCCGCTCCGGAGATTTTGTTCGTATTATCCAGGATGTTTTTCAGGATAGTTACGTGGGCCGTATCGGAAAGGGAGGGAGCCGATTGGTGGGTTTTTCGTGCCTTCATTACCGATGCGGAAAGGCTCTTCTCGGTATCGAGCAGTACTCCCAAGATGTAGTCATAGCCGAAGATCTTTCCAATACTGTTTAGTATTCGAGCCCGGCGGGATGGAGGAGGTAAGTTGGCCGTTGGTGCGCTATTTTTTGCCATAAAGGCAAGGGCATGGCTCTTTTCTATTTCGCTCATCTGGCCAAAAATATGGGCGATATTCGGATCTTCTTCTTGTTGGGCTAGTATACCGTAGAGGTAGCTGGCATCCACTTCGGTTTGTATGCTCTTTAAATCCATTAAATGCAGGGTATAAGTTCGTAAAGGTAGACGGGAGGATTCTTGTATCGTATGATGTGGGTCAGGAAGATACGAATACAAACATAAAAAAAGCGACAATCCTTGGGCAGGAGTATCGCTTTTCTAATGTATTGAGATCGAATTACAATTTCGCTAATTGCTTTTCTAATTCCGTTAAGTGATCGTCCGTAAAATCGTGGTGGGTGACGAACCTTACCAGGTGTTTACCAAAAGTAACGGCCTTGATGCGAAGCATATCTAGCTTCCGGACGTAGTCCGCGGCCAGGATGGATTCGGGTAGTTTAAAGATAACAATATTAGTATCAATGGGGTAGGTATACTCTACTTCTAATTTGTGACGTAGCATCTCACCAATGCTTTTGGCGCGGGCGTGGTCTTCTTTCAGACGATCGACCTGGTGATCGAGCGCGTAAGTACCGGCCGCCGCCAAAAAACCAGCCTGACGCCAGCCACCACCCATGACCTTACGGAAACGTCGGGCCTTGGTAATAAAGTCGGCTTTGCCCAAAAGTAGCGAACCCACCGGACAACCTAATCCTTTGGATAAGCAGATGCTGATACTATCGAATAGCTCACCGTGTTGAGCGGGCGTTTCGCCGGTTGCTACCAACGCGTTGAAAAGACGGGCACCATCCAGGTGAAGCGGAATATCGTGGGCATCACAAACTCCCCGAATGGCCCTTATTTCGTCGAGATCGTAGTAGCATCCACCGCCTTTATTCATGGTGTTTTCGAGGGATACCAAACGGGTGATGGTAGAATGCACATCATTCAATGGACTGATAGCATCGGCTACTTGCTGGGCGTCTAGCCTTCCCCGGTCACCGTCTAATAGTTTCACCGAAGATAAAGAGTTGAGCATAATACCACCTCCTTCGTAGAGGTAAATATGGGATAGTTTGTCGCAGATGACATCCGAACCGGGCTGAGTATGTACGCGGATCGCCAATTGGTTGGTCATAGTACCGGATGGACAAAACAGGGCGGCTTCCATCCCAAATAGCTGGGCCGTCTTTTGTTCGAGGGCATTTACGGATGGGTCGTCACCAAAGACGTCGTCGCCCACGGGAGCAGACCACATGGCTTCTTGCATACCTTGGGTGGGACGGGTAATAGTATCTGAACGAAGATCAATGAGCATTGTATGGCTTATATTAAATTTGAAGATTAAATTTCCTGTTATTGGGGTCCAAAGAATCAAGTAGATCTGTCTCTGAACGACAGATGACCGTTCTTCGCTTAGGGTACGATGCTTACATTTGTAGCGGCTGATCTTATTCGCGAACGAGTTTCCATTTTACGGAAATATTCGGAAGTCGTGTACACGGCTTTCACTTTAATGTTTCTGTTCGTTTTGATTACATATTCACTCAACCCAATATGTTTCCGATTATTTGGATTCCAGTCGTAGGTATACCCCAGTTGGGTCCATGGGTATTTGTTCAATAAGTCTGTTTGTTTATTCCTTTCGGTTATGTTACTTACCATCCAAGTGGTATGGCTGGGGTCTGTTTCATCGGGTAAGCAGGTAGTACACTTCCGGTCGTATATTTCGTTATCAGCGCAGGGTCTGAATAAATCACTTGGTCTAACCCAAAATTCAATAAAATAGTTATAATCAAGGTGTGGTGGTAAGCCCAGCAGTCGTTTTGGACGTAAAGTAGGCTCGTCAGACTTTTCTTTCTTCAACCTATTGAGCAACTCAGGGGCGGTTGTTCCCCAAATCGGATAACCAGCTGTATTAAAACTCGTTGAATCAATATAGGGTAAAAAATGGGTTGCATTATGCTTCCAAGCAACCATTAACAAGTGCTTCTCGCCCCCGATTGTTTTCCAGACCAGTTTTTTATTATGATCGTTGATGGGTACTAACTTTCTATAAACGCTCTGATCTTTAATCTCTTCGGTGTCTTTTATAGCCTTTTCATAGTAGCTGATCAGGTCTTGTTTTTTATGATTAGTGAGTTTATTCGATTGGCAAGCAGTGAGAAAGAATAAGAGCGGGAGGGTAAATTTTAAATACCTTAAATTTTCCATATTTTGGTTAAAATAACAAAAAGGCTTTTTCAGGGATTAGTTGTTCAATAGCGGTGGCGATTCGCTAAAAAATCGAAAAGTAGTCATATTTATTTTATTACGATGAGTACCGGGGCTGCTTTTGTTTTAGCCAACGAATATTCATAAATTGTGGTGCTATTTTTTAGATAGACCTTAGAAATCATTTATCATACTTTTTACAAAAAATAAACTCCATGGCAAAGATATCGCTTACCATTAATGGCAAGCCGCAAGAGCTGGATGTGGACGCACGTATGCCTTTGTTGTGGGCCATCCGTGACGTGGTTGGCCTGAAAGGTACTAAGTTTGGCTGCGGAATATCGCAGTGTGGCGCCTGCACCGTTCACGTGGACGGAAAACCAACCCGTTCGTGCTCCTATCCAGTAACCGCCGCGGCCGGTAAAAAAATTACGACGATCGAAGGCATCGGTACTGAGGCTAACCTTCATGCGGTACAAAAAGCGTGGATTGAAGAGCAGGTACCCCAGTGTGGGTATTGCCAGTCCGGTCAGATTATGTCAGCAGTGGCTTTGCTCGACACAAAACCTAACCCAACGGATGCCGATATTGACGCTGCAATGCGGGGCAATATCTGTCGTTGCGGTACGTACAAAAGAGTCAGAACAGCTATTCACAAAGCATCTAAAAACCTGAAAGAAAATGGCGTCACAGGAGAAGAATAATAGTACATCGGCTACCAGCACAGCCGCTAGTCGAAGAGATTTCCTGAGGATAGCTGGTCTCTCTGGAGTAGGATTGGTGCTGGGTTTCTCTGCTCAGGCTAAAGGAAAAAAAGAAAAGTTGGTTAACCTGGCCAACGAAACCGCGGCCGTGCTTTCCTTCGAGTTGCATCCCTTTATTATCATTGATAATGCCGGAGGTATCACGCTCATCAACCACCGTCCTGATATGGGACAAGCGAGTTGGCAAGCGGTACCGATGATGATTGCGGAGGAGCTAGAAGTTACGATGGATCAGATAAAGATTGAGCAATCAACTGGTCTACGGAAATACGGAGATCAACTTTCGGGAGGTAGTAGTACCGTCCGGACGGGTTGGAAGCGACTACGGGAAGCCGGAGCGGCCGCCCGTGAAATGTTCCTGCAGGCAGCCGCTACCGAATGGAAAGTAAGCAAAGCCGACTGCTACGCCGAGGAAGGAAGAATCTACCACAAACCTTCTGGTAAATCGCTAGGCTACGGCGAGTTGGTGGAGCAGGCTTCTTTGCTGGAAGTACCCAAGGAGTTGCCGCTCAAAGCCAAAAAAGATTTTAAGATATTAGGCAGAGCGCTACCTCGCCCAGAAGTGCCTTCGAAGGTAACGGGAACGGCTGAGTTTGGAATGGACATCGAAGTACCGGGGATGCTGTTCGCTTCCATTGAGCGTAGTCCGGTGATCCACGGGAAGGTGGTGTCCTTTGATGATACCAACGCCAAAAAAATACCCGGATTTAGAATGGCCATCAAAGGCGAGCGGAAGCTACCATACAAAGCCCTGGAAAGTGTAGCCGTATTGGCCGATAATTATTGGGCGGCCTTACAAGGGCGTAAAGCATTAAAGATCCAATGGGATAACGGTGGCTCTTACGCAGAAATGGATTCGGCTAAGTACACCGCTAAATTGCACGCGGCCGCCACGCAGGAAGCACCAAGCTATTCTAACGTTGGTGATGTTGAGATGGCGTTGGGTTCGGCTAAAATCGTAAGGCAGGCCATGTACGAAACCCCTTTGCTAGCCCACGCGCCCATGGAGCCGGAGGTAGCCGTGGCGCACGTAAAAGAAGACGGTAGTTGTGAGATATGGGCACCCGTCCAAGGACCGGATGGCGCTATTACTGAAGTATCGGCCTATTTGGGTATTAAGCCTGAGCAAGTGACGGTGCATGTACCCTTCTTGGGCGGTGCCTTCGGCCGAAAAGGCTACCTTGACTTCGTGTTGGAAGCCGTTTATTTGTCCAAACAGGTAAAAGCTCCGGTCAAGGTAGTATGGACCCGGGAAGATGATATCCAACAAGGACCGTACCGCCCGGCAATGCTGAGCGCCATGCGGGGTGGGGTAGATGCCAATGGAAATATCGTTGCCTTTCAGCATACCTTACTCGGTGAATCTATCATGGGACAGGTATTTCAGTCTTTCAAAGAGGGTAGTCCCGATCCATGGGCGGGAGAAGCCATCAGTCACGAGGAAAGCCCTTACGCAATACCTAACTACAAAGTTGGTTTCACCCGCGTCAAGACGGAAGTGCCCATTCTGTGGTGGCGTTCGGTGTATCCATCCAACAGCAGTTTTGGTCACGAATGTTTCTTCGATGAATTGGCCGAGGCCGCCAGAAAAGACCCTTTGGCGGCTCGCATGGAGTTAATGAAAGACAATGAGCGCTTTTTGAATGTGCTCAAAACGTTGGAGACAAAATCTGACTGGAACGCCAAATTACCCGAAGGTATGGGTAAAGGGGTTGCCATCGCCAAGTCGTTCGATAGCGTATGTGCGCATGCCGTATTTGTTAAAAAACAGGGTACCGGTGTCGTCATTGATCGCGTGGTAACCGTGCTTGACTGCGGTATGTACGTTAACCCGGACAACGTCCGTGCCCAAACCGAAGGCAACATCGTGATGGGGATTACTGCTGCCACCAAGCCCGCGATTACCTTTGCGAACGGCAAAGCGCAGCAATCCAACTACCATCAATACCAGATGATGCGGATTGACGAAATGCCGAAGGTAGAGATTCACATCGTAGAAAACGAAAATGCTCCCGGTGGAGTAGGTGAGCCCGCATTACCCCCGGTAGCACCCGCACTTTGCAACGCGATTTATTCAGCCACGGGTATCCGGGTATGGAAACTGCCGGTTGATTTGAAGAAGATAGGGTAAGTTCCGAATAGATTCATAGGGTAAAAGGATTTAGTGAATTATACCTGACAGGTTTCAAAAACCTGTCAGGTATTTTTTTTATACGGCGGTCTAGGGGCCTTCCTGCTCCCATAGTGGCCTGGCGAGAACTTCCCCATCATTGGCGACATGATCTCGGGCTCGGCTTGGAGTTCGGACAGAAAGCGTTTGGGATAGTCGGCTTTGGTGAAGTTAATCCGTACCACGGTTCCGAACCGTGTCGCGGATAGGTATTCTGCTCCGAGTAGTTGGGAGTATAAGGTTTATTAAGAGGGTTCAACCGTTCACTAAGATTAATAGAATTTGTATATTCAATTAGGTAACTTTGGTAGTTGGTGTACTTTTTTGATAAAAAAATCAAACAGTGCAAATACATTGCACTCTGTTTGCCTAAATTCGGCCCATAAATTAATTCCACCATTTCGACATACACCTTAAAAAAAATCCGTTTTCTCCGCATCCAGTTTGATACCGAAATTACCGCCTATGAAATCCCTGCTTTTCGGGGAGGGGTCATAGCCAAGGCTGGACCGGAGCATATGCTCTTCCACAACCACCTCAACGACCGGGAATTCCTTTATGGCTATCCCGTCATCCAATACAAACGCATCGGACGCAACCCAGCGCTGGTGTGCGTGGACTATCTCCGCTATCTAGAATTGGGGGATGATCTGATGCACGCTGAACTTCTAAAGAATATTCTCAAAATATTTTGTTCTTTGCCAAAGGCATGAACTGGGACGTTGATCGTCCTATCTCCCTTCGTATAGACCAAGTATTCAAAAGTAAAATAGTACCCAAAAAGCAACAAAAATTTCTGGCCTTTGATATCCGCTACCGCTGCAACGTGTTCTTGCCCGACTACGTGGGCCTAGGTAAGGGCGTGAGTCTCGGGCTCGGGACGGTGAGTCAAATTAAAGAACGAAATATAACCACAACACGATGACACAAACAAGAGATATTGTTTACCTGGCAGCCCTACTGCATGATATCGGGAAGTTTTGGCAGTGGGCGGATGAAAGAGGTGTGAAAAGCTCTTCCGAAAGAGACTCCCTTCGCAAAAAACTGGAATCTGCTATCTGTCCAACTCGTGATGGAAGAAATACCCACAAGCATGTCGTATGTACCGCTCAGTTTTTTAAAGAATCCCAAAGTCTCTTTGAAGGAAATTTAGATGTCTTTGACAGAGATGTACGCACGCGAAAGAAAATTGTGCGATGGGCGTGCTATACTCTTAATATTGTAAGCTTGCAAGAATGTATTTTTCAACTTGCCGACCATCGTTCTTCTGGCATTGAATGGATATCTAACCATGGTTTCAACGACGAAACTATAAAAAATAAAAAGGAAGAAACGATTTCTACTAGTATTAAAAGAAAGAATTTTGAAGAAATATTAAAAATTAATCCAGTTAAAGAATATGTGGGTTATATGGAGCAGGAAGACTATGATAAAGCTAGATTTCGTATAAAAGAAAGATATGATATTGACTTAAAAGTTGCAGAAGATTTACTAGATACGGAAGGACTTTGGGGTGTAGTGACCAGATTTGCAAAAATTATTTTAAGCCACAAGGCAGTTTTAGGTACTGATTTTCACGAAGAATTTCACGTAGTTACTCAATTTGCTTTAACTCCAGAGCAGAGAGAACGTTTGTACAAAGAAAGTGGTCAAACAGAAGAGCAATTAGCTGAAGATTATAGATATTATGCTTTAGGTATGGAGAAAAAAGGTTTTATCAAAGAGATGTTTGATACAATCACTAATTTTCTAAAATCTATTTTTGGTGCTGATGGTAGTAATGAATTTAAAAGAGAAGTTTTTCAAAATATTTACGAGGGTAAGTATAAATTACAAAGACGAGAAGCTACTTTTGACCATTATTCTAAAGCGGTATTGACTGAGGCTGAGATTTCTAAATACTTTGAAGAGGGTATGCACGTATTAAGCAAATTTATTTCAGCTGTAGGAGGAAATTATGCAAAAGGAGATAGTAGATTAGGACTAATAGCTACTTTAAATAATGGAAAATTATTAACAAAAATCCTTAACGATAAAAAGTACGTAGGAACTCTTATGGGAAAAGATAGTGTAGATATTATGGGGGGCGCATTATATAGAGTAGGTAAAACTCATAATGTTCTTACTAGAATGGATGTTACTCCAGGATTACTTAATAGATTTAAAATATACGCATCCAATCAGTTAAAAGCTACTATAGATGATGTAGAATTAGAAATTTATGAAAGAGCAGGAGATGAAAAAGGAAAAGACTCTTTTCTACAAGCTGAAAGCAACGAAGTAAATCACTTTGAAAAAGCTCAAAGCAAATTAAGATTATTCTTGTATAATTTAACTACTCCAACAGGAAGTATTTATGGATTAGATAATGCTTTAAATAAAATTTATCAAGATTTTGTAAATATTTCTGATAGTAAAGAATTTTTTGATTTAATTCGTACAAGTGAAGAAAAATTTTATGTACAACTAAAAGAAAAATTGCTTTTAGGAGAAAAAGTTGAGGATAAAGTACAACAAAATAATGTACATAAGTTTCAAAATGTTTTCTATTCTCAGTTAGCTAAATTGAGGAATGAATACATGATGTTAAAAGTAGAACAAATTAATGGAAAGTCTAGAGTATATTGGATAAACGCTACAAAAGAAAAGCATAGAGAACGTTTAATAGATAGATATTATTCTACTATAAATAAAAACTTTACCAAAGGTAAATTAAGTAAAGATAATTATAGAAAATTGTTTGAAGATTTAAATATTTATCTTCCTAAATTTACAGATAAGCAATTAATAAAAAACTATAATCAATTAGAAACTGTTTATCATTTTATAACTACTACTTTAATAAAGCATGAATCTGGTAGCAAAAAAGCTTCAGAAAAAAGATCAGAATTAAGAGGAAATCTAGGAAAATTAGCAGAAATTGAATTATCTGTAACTGAAAATAAATCAGTTTATAATATTTATAATGCAGGTGGAAAACCTGTATTTACTATACAAAACTTCCACGGATTATCTAAAATATATCCTAATAATAATATATACCCTCTTAACGGATTACAGTCTGATCTTTACGAAAGTAGCGATTCTGATTTTGGAAAATCTACAATTGTAGACAAAGATACTGTTGCCTCTAAGCTAGGAAAGATAGATATGAATAATATGTATCTTAATGCTGTATTAAATGGTATAACTCCTTATACATTTGCAGGAGATAAGTCTACTTTATGGGGAGTTGAGTTAACCTCAAGTATTCCAACTACACCAAATCCTAATGAAATAAAAAATCTTAAAGAAAGACTAAAAACTATTAAAGAGGCTTATAAAAAATGGGTAAAAACAGGTGATATAGGACAAGCTATAATAACTGATAGTTCAATTAAAAAACTAGAAGAAAGACTTGAAAATTTATACTGGGAGGTAGTACCTTTAACTCCTAGTAAAATGAGTAAAAGAGATTTTATTGGCACTAAACTAAGACCAATGTTAGAAGTTAGTTACTCTTATCAACTAGAAATTTTTAATAATGGCTACAATAATGAATTTATGTCTTTCTTTAAAACAGAGGAGGACGATAAAATTAACTTTAGAGGATTGACTAAAGAAGAAGTGGATGAAATTAAAAAGAAAAAATATAAATACTATGTTAATAATAGAAATGAATTAATTTCTAAAGCCATACAAGATATTGAAGATAGAGCAGTAGCTACAGAAAAGTATTTTAAAGATAATAGAATAATAACTCAACTTAAAGATTCTGATGGAAAAGATATTTATAACAATTATCCTTTCTTTACTTATGAGGCTCTTTATACAATGGGTCAATTAGAAATGACTAGAAATGGTACAGGTGATTTAGCTTA
>JBDNFP010000217.1:0-16166 GCA_041689775.1 Spirosomataceae bacterium | reverse complement strand
TGAGTCTTAATCCTTATTCTATTGGAAGGTACTTTGCTGGCGGAGGTAAACTATTGTCCTCGGGAATGTCAATAGACAAAGTAGGTCTTAATCCTTATTCTATTGGAAGGTACTTTGCTGGATTGTGAAGAATTTCCACGGAAGGCGATAATCATCAGTCTTAATCCTTATTCTATTGGAAGGTACTTTGCTGGAGCGCGCTTGCACAACGCACTGAAAATAAATTACTTAAAAGCTTTACTATTAAATATTTCATATTAAAAAACGTAAAAATGCTACCAAAAAGTGACTTGTTTCCCAAACCATTACCCAATGATAACCGAATTGCTGTTAATCTCCCAATTGTTTTTTCACCCGAATCGCTTTCCAACCCCAGCAATTCTTTTTGGTGTCGAAAGCTTTTACCGCTTTCACCTCGCAGATGTCAAGGTGTTCCAGGCCCGGCAGCAGCTCCTGGTCTACAAATACATCTTCCACAAAACCAATTTTCCCCAAAGATTTTAGTGGCCCCTCCACCTCCCGAAGCAGATTAGTCGGTGCCGGATCGGCCGAAAGGCCCGCTTCACCCACTTTCCAGTAGGCATCTCCCGCTCCGGGGCTAACTTTCTCCAAACCGAGCATCACGCAGTCGCCCGGAGATAGGGTAAGACCAAAGCGAGCGTAGCCAAATCCACCATGCGTATGCTCATTCACCACAAACTGAGCTGTCTGCTTTTGGGTATTAACCGACCATACCACAGCCAGCGTCATCGGCACTTCACTTTTCAATAGTGTTTCCGCCCTCGGAATCGCAGACGTATAGTAACTAACGTTACTTTTAGATTTATCTGCCTGCTGGTATTCAGCAGAGGCCATCCAGCGGGTTACCTCAGTCGGAATTCGCCATTGATGGGCTACACGCACGGCGCACAAAGCCTCAATTTCGGCTCGTGCCTCGGTCCACTGTCCGGCTTCCATCAACAGACCCGCCATTTTTTGACGGATCTTTACCAGAAACTCTGGTTTGGTACGGCAGCTGAGGGCTTTGGCCAGGCAGGCCATATATAGCGGGGCGTCGTGGGAGTGCAGCTGACCCAGCAGATCCCACACCCAGAAATCACGTTGCTTTTTACGGGCAAAGGGTAGAAAAATTTCTAGTGCACGGGAGGTTTGTTCCAGCTTATGCCACAGCAAAGCCCGGTAGTAGATCAGGTAGAGCAGATTGGGGTGAGCATCTGAAACGGCGTCAAGTTTTTCCAGAAAAGAGGAAAGCGCTGGATTATGCTGGTTCTGAGAAAGGTATACTTTGGCTACGGCCAGGTACACCCGCTCCGTCAGGGGAGATAGGGCCTTACCGTCAGGGAGTACTTCGGGTTCAAAATCGGCTTCCCGCAAATTTCCCCAGCCCCAGACCTCGACCCATTCGGGCAGGTTAGGCCAAGAGGCAGCATGTTTTAGCAAGGCTTTCAGGAGTATACTATACCCTTGCCCAGCAGCCTGAGGCCACGTATTCCAACCTACCCAAAGCCGCGCCAGCAGTGATGCCTTCGGAACCTCCGAAAGCCGGAAAAGTAGCTTAGCCACCTGCCAGTAAAGCTGTTCCCACAAGATGCCTTCGGAACTTTCCAATCCCAATGCCAGAAGTGCTTCTACGTAAGGCAGGGCTTCTTCGAGGTTCAGGCTATCTTTCTTGATGCTGTCCAGATACACCCACGCGGCGGCCCGGCGGTTGTAGAGGTCGTCAGGTTGGCGGTCCAGCAGCAGCAACACCACACTGCGGGCTTCGGCAAGGCGTCCCTCCTTACGAAGACGGGCTACCTCAGTGGCAGATACTACAACGGTAGAGCTGGAAACAGATGCATGAGTATAGAAAGTAGTAGATCGTTTGAAGGTGAATGGTTTTTAGCAATCATTAAATGCCAACTAATTTTGCACGAGTACTTAGTTTGCGTTATTAATCTAGTTAGTACACTAGTTAATTTATTACATACCAATCACTTACAAAACGATATTGGCTGACAATTTAATTACTTAAAAAACTACAATTGGTGATAGATGGCCTCATTGATGGCTTCAAAGAGGTTAGTGGAGGGCAACGCCCTAAGTTGCCCGGCAGCTCCGATCAATTCGGGAAAATAGGCCAGCTCCTTTTTCATGTACTCATTGTCTGGAATAAACCCTTGATGGGCAATTTTATTACGTACCGAATTCAGCGCCTCCACGCCAGAAAGAGGCATTTCACGATTTATTACGCCCCGAATGAAGGGATCAAGTGTGGCCAGGAAGGTTTGATGCGCCTCCCCCGGGATATTCATGGCTACGGCCACTTTGAACTTCACGTCTGAGAAGTTTTGCTTATCGAATTGATGCCGTATATTATCAAAACGCTCAAAAGCCTCCTCTGCCAACCGTTGGTTTTCTTCGTGGTAGTTCTTTACCAGGTCATACCCCAATTGGGACGAGATCACCTCATTTAGGTAGGACTCATAGAATACCGCATAACTCAGTATGGCCGAATCAAACTGCCCAGCCCGGTAGAGGAACTGAGCTTTGGCAAGCTTCACGTTCAGGTCGTCTGGCTCATCGGGTAGAAAAGCCAGCCTAGCTCTGTCTTTGACTTTCATATTTTTGAGGCTAAACTGGTAGTAAGTATAGTTACCGATACTCAAAAGATACCCAACACCCGTCAGGCGGTCAGACAGCTTACGCGCGGTGCAAATACTCTTTCTATCTTCTATTTTTCGGAGCGACAATGCGGCTTTATACTGCCCCCGGCTTACCAGGCTACGTACCTGCTCGGCCACAATGATGTTGCGGTACTCAATCTGACTCACCGTCTCCACGGTCTGTTTCTTGGCGTTGACGTACAGTACTTCCAGGCGGTCGTCGTCTACCATAAACTCGGCCATAATTTTCAGTGCCACTTTCTGCTGCGGGCTACCCCCGGCATCGCAGATACTCACATGGGGATACTCGTGTGTACGGTTCAGAGTTCGAAGCGCTTCCCGATAGTAGCGCATCAGTCCGTCATTATCTGAAATCTCGAAATTTACCGAGTGCACCTGCACCTGATTCTCCTTCAATAGACCATTACGCACCAGAATGAGGGCCATTACCTGGGCGGCCCAATAAGTATCCTGATCGGTGCGACTGTGGTCGTCGGTGGGTTGTTTGGAACCATAGAGAATAACGTGATCGAAGGCCGCCAGCTCCTGTTTGCGGTAGTGGTCCAGAATCTGGTTGACAATGGTACAGCCCAGTGCAGGGGAGAAGTGCTCAAACTCGTCGAGCATTTTCTGAGAAAACGTTTTAAAGGTTCCCCCAAACTCCGCTTTTTCAACCTCGCTGAGGTCGGCGAAATAGCGCCCCTCCCAGGTAATATTACGGTTGCCGATGTTGGCACACAAAATACGCGTCAATGAAGTAATCGTGTTGGTCATGAAGGCTGTATGGATTTTAGAGTCAATAATAATTATACAAATATGGAATCTTACAGGGCAAATGTATTGCCCGAAAGAAAACATACCTAAAAAATCAGGGTATGCTTCGGAGCCGTCATTAGTTCTAGCTCAAAGTTCTTGCCGATGCAGGTCAGGGCATTGAGCATATCCTCCCCCACTGGAAGCACCATAATGGTATCCTGATTATCGTAGCACGACTGCGCCTTGCGTAGGATATCCAGTACCTCCCGATGCATTTTACGGGTCATCCGGGCAAAGAAAACCGATTTCTGTACCCGGATACAGCCCTGCTTTTCGAGGTATTTGGCCACGAGCCTTCGTACCTTGTTATGTTCAATGTCGTACATGATGAAGCAATACATTTCGTCGGGGGTTTTGGAGGTATTACGGGTAAACCATTCCATAAAACGAGCAAACTGCTCCGGTATTTTTTCCGGATTTGTAATTGCCATCAGCAGTTGTTCGGGCGTCAGGGCTGGGAGAGCTTTTTGCTGCCAGAGGGCATTTTTCTCTGGTAGGCTGAGACATTTTTTTTTCTTATTCATGAGTTATCTGTTTTGACGGGTGGCCCGTTCAATGAGTGGATATAAAAAAATAGTTAGGTAGTAACACTGCCAACAAGCTAGTTGACCAAAAGTAGCGCGGTAAGCGGCACCCCCATCGCTTCCTGTGGTGGATGCAAAAGCTGATCAATACTCCGGTAGAGCACTTCGGCGAGGGCCAGGTCAGTACCAGTTTTGGGTGATCGTACCACGGTAAAACCTTTTTTGCCAAAAAACACATTGACCTCAGCCAACCGGTAGCCCTGCCGGGCCTGTACTTTCAAGCCATAATTAATTGGGCTCAGATTCATAACTTCCAGATTGTTGGCCTTACAAACCCTCCGGATATCATCCTCCATGGTAGTCAGTTCTTCGGGTACGTACGCTTGCCTTACCACCTTAACGGTAGACCGGGGATTCACTTCGCGCAATACCTCCCGGTAGGCGGCCTCATTGAGTGGAGCCGGCCCCTCTTTCGCTTTGTTATGACCTTCCAGGCTTTCATCCCCGCGTTCGGCTTGGGAAAGCTCGGGGACATAGGTACGCCAGTAAATAGGCTGGGCTGAACGATTTTCATACAAGTCGGGATCATGTGATAGAAAGCATGCCCGGGTCGCATCACAGGTGCGAAGATCAAGGCTTCCGGCCAGCCGTACCTCCTCGGCAAACTGACTGGCAAAAGGGCGGTAAAAAGTTTTAAAATCTGCCAAAGAAGTACAGGGCTCCGCCAGCACACACAGTACCTTTACCCCCGCCCCGCTCGGTGACACAAAAGCTAGGCGAACAGACTCGTGTTTACGGATACTGTCGGGTACCCTGCCGTCAGGCAACGTCATACCGTCCAGATCCAGCAACACGTAATGTGCCGCCACAAAGGAATCTGAATGCCGGGATCCTCCGCCAAAATCTGACCCCACCAGGTAAGGAAGACGGGTTTTGAGGCTTCGGTAAGCCTTAGCGTCCAAATCACGGATTTTACGTAGTCGCGCCGTTTCCTGTCGAAGGCTTTCTCCCTGCCGGATCAGCACGACAAGCTCATCCAGGCTGATGCTGGATAGCAGTTCGGAAGGACTTGCCGCGATAGTGTAACCAAGTGAGAGAGCAGGAAAATTTTCGAAGGCGGTAGAGGTTTAGATGAACGATGCAACAAATTTACTTCGTTGTAGGGCAATCTATTTGCCCTGTACTTGACTTTAATCATCCGAAGGAACATACTTTTTCATCATAGCTGCCAGTCGCTGGGCTTCCAGGTCCAGATGAGTCTGACGACTGCGCGCCAGTCCTTCCACGGATACCACTTCGGCCAGGTAGTCGTTCATGGACTGGATCAAAATACGCTTGCCTGTATCGGCCAACCAATACTGCCCTTTCTCCACCTCAAAGAAATCTTCCACCACTACCTGTTGTAGACATAGATGACATACTACGTAGTCGGCCCAATGCCGAAACAGCTCGATAAAGTCATATACCAGCACCGGACGGTTGTACTCATCACGGTGCAATATGCCAATGAAAGGATCCAGTCCGGCCCGCAAGAGCGCACTCTCACAACGGCCGTAGAGCATACCATAGGCGTAGTTGAGCAAACTATTGAAGCTATCGAGGGCCGGATGCTGCGAACGTTTCCGAAACTGGTATTCCTCTGGCAACACCGAGCTAATGGCACCAAAATACCACCGGCTCAGGCTACCCTCGTAGCCCCGAAAACTTGCGTAGCATTCAGAAATTTCGTGCACAGCATAGTCAGTAATCTTTTGTCGATAGTGTTCCATCTTATCGAGCGCCTCGGTCAGGGGCTTATCGGTGAGCATACTCACTAGTTGTAGTACCGCCGACTGCCCTTCGGCCTTCCTTACCAGTACCCGACGTACCCACTCGGTTGCGTCGTAATTTTGGGCAAAGCGCAATTGGTTTTTCCGGATCGTACTGATTGAACCAAAGTGATGGCTCCATACTCGTCCAATAGGAAAACCCTTCCTGTCAACAAACAGGATATCTGTATTGTGTTCGATGGCCGTGGCTATCACTTCGTAGCTCAGCTTAGTAGCCGGATGCAGGTGAATACTCTTAACCTGATACACGGGCACATAGGCTTCGGCGTCATGAGTACGCACAAGGTAGCGCCCTCCGCGTACCAGCAAACTTGCTCCGCGCTTGTTGATGATGAGTTGAGTCATGGGTGAAATCTGTTTAATGGGTGGATATATGGTCAATTCAAAATACGCTAGTGGGTACCTCACCGGATTTGGCGAAAAGCTGAGAGTGTCTTGGGCAGGGCACTACGTTCAAGGCAGCTCACGGAGGTCATTCCCATTTCACCCAGCCATTTGGTCCAGATGGCTTTGAGCAGATCCAACTCATCGAGATGATCTACCTTGGGATGCAGCTCAGCCACCCACACGCTAACGGCCGCAAACCGCTTCGGTACGGGAAGCAATCCTACCTGAGGTTGCCGGATTTGCTGCTTCCAGTCCGGAGCACCCCGCAGTTGTGCCATTAACCGGTGCGAATCGGTGGCGCGATTACCTCGCTGCTTGACGTGAACATTTTGCTCAAAATCAAAATAGCCATCGGTAAGTACGACCAGCACGTTTTCGTGGGTAGGAAGCAAATCCGTGGGTAGTTGCTCGTTGAAGTACTGCCAGATGTCGCAGCCCCGAAAATCGGTGCTACGGCTTTTACCAGTGGCAGCCTGCTGATAGAGCTGTTTGAGACGCCCCGGTAGACCTTTCCGAAAGGTATCAAGGCGCTGACGCTTGGTAGCTATTGACCCCACCATGTCCAAATACAAGTCTGCCATCACCTCATCGGCCCGATAGGAAGTACCGGCCTGCGGCGCAAGGACTACCCGAAAGCAATCGCTGGAATTGATAATGAGGTTACGACGAACCGCCTGCTCAAAACGCGCAAATACATCCAGGATCAAAGCCTGATCTTGCTGCGCCTGCCCAGGAACAAGCAGGCGATCGGATAGGTCAAGCAATAGTACGTAGTTACGAGGCTTCGTCTTCTGGGCTATTACCGACCCAGCCAGTAGAACAACGAACATAACAAAGCAGAAACGGAAGTAGAAGAAATGTGTCATAGTAGTAAAGATTTAATGGTGAATAGATATAAAATCAGGTAGGCGATTAATCGCGGGCTATGGTTGATGATTCCTCGGCGGAAGAGGCATAGGATCGAGACTCCCGAAAGTGGATGGTACTGAACGTCGTCAGAACTGCTTCACACTGCCCCTTTATCGTCTCGCAGTTGCCTCGGCTATTGAGGTAGGCCAGCCAGCCATCATAGAAGTCAGTGACTGACTTCTCCAGCTCCGAAAGACTCACTTTGAGGCTACGCTGCTGCACCCGCAGGTGCTTGATCGACACGTACATTTTTGCCAATTGAGCGCCCAGTTCATTAATCTTTCCTTTCAGATCATAGATAAAGTTGTCGGCAGCAGCTTTCATAGTGTTACGGTGGGCTATTTCCAGATTGACGATTTTGCGAGCATCTGTTTTACCCAATTCCGCTTTGAATGCATACACCAACACACCCCAGATCAGCGTGGCCACGAAACCCATCATTAGTACAATCCAGAAATCAGCACTTGTATACCATCTATGATCGGCTTGATCGAGCCCCATCAGGGTTTTAAAATATTGACCCTGTTCTTCGATTTTGTAAGCAATGAGCGCGTCCAAAAAGAGTACCATCAAAACAGCTACTACCATCCAGAAGTACCTCGCTTTTCCCGTTGCATGGTCCCATATATAATCAAGCAGGAAGGCAAACATCAGCAGCAACACCGGAGCAATCCAGTGAAAATCAAAAACCGAAAATGCACCTTTTACAAATACAGTAGCAAACAAGGTGCTGGCATTGGCTGTACTGTCCCCAGACTCGATTTCGGCACCAACGTTTCGGATCATACCCGAGTATACCGCACTTGTGTAAAAGAATACGATATAAACCAGGCCCGCCACGGCTGCTATCCCGTACTTCCACAGAGCAAAGCGATTAAGCGTATCCTTTTGTGCATACTTACCCTGGGAGTCATCCAGCCGGATTTGGTGCAACTCCTCATCGAGGCGTTGCAACTCTGCCTGAGCCCTCGGAATCTCAACCTCCTCTATTTGCTTCTGCTGAAACAACACGCCCTCACACTCCTTTTCAAGTTCGGCAATCTGCTCTCCTATCTGCGCCTGATGCTTCTGCTGCTGTTCAAGGTTGGCGTTCTCGTCAATGAGTCGTCCGTTCATAATCTGACGCAGTAGATTGTCCAGCGCTGAGGCGTCGCCGCGGTGTACTCCCGATTGCTCAAAACCGTAGTCCCGCATATTGACTCGCTTTACAGCCGCACTTTCCCACGGATGGGGTACTGGGGCCACGGCGGAGCTCTCACTCTTTTCGGGTGAAACAACAGACTGATCAGATTGGCCGTTCAAGGCGGGGCGGAGGAAATTGTAGAAAGTCGTCATGGCTGTAAGAGTGTTAGCGTGAATAAATTTTGATGTCGCAAAATAATACAGTAATAGGGCAATCTTTTTGCCCTATTACTGTATATTTGTTTTTTCACTTACACGAACAGATATGCCACTTGACCGTAATCAGTTTGGACGCCTACGCGTCATTCACAACAATTTGAGCATGAATCAAAGACTGACTATCAGCGAATTGAGTACTGCTTGCCAAATAGAGTTAAGTTTACCTCAGGCACCGTCTGAGCGAACCATGAAGTATGATTTTCATCGGCTTCGAAACTCCTTTAATGCTCCTCTTGCAAACAAAGGAGGGAAATACTTTTACACCGACGACTACTCTCTTTTCGATGTTCTGAACCCCGAAGAGCTCCGATTTGCCAAAGAAATGAACGCCATGCTAGGGCAACTTGCGCAGCTTCCATTACTCAAAGGTTTTGAGAGCTTTCAGTTAAAAATTAGGCAACGGGTAGGTGATGTAGATAGTGAACTTATCCAATTTGATCAAGTTGATCAGTATTTGGGGAAAGATCACCTACCCGAACTATACAATGCATTACGGGAGAAAAGATGTCTCAAAATCACTTACCAAGATTTCCATGGGGTAGTTTCCCAACATACCATTAGTCCGTATGTCTTAAAGGAATACAACAACCGCTGGTATTTATTTGGCTGGGAACACGTACAGAATCAGCTGTTCAACTTGGCTTTAGATCGGATTCAAAAAATTGAAAACTCAGATTTTGGATTCTTACCCGACCGCAAAAACGTGGCCACCCACCTGTCCGATATGGTCGGCGTTACACGTTCTTCGGGGGCCGAGCCGCAGGAGGTGCTGATCCGCGTCAAAAAGCCCCGCGCCTACTACCTGAAGACCAAGCCACTGCATAAGTCACAGCAGATACAGTTTGATCAGGAAACCCAAGAATCCATGGTTTTTAAATATTTTTTAATCCTGAACAAAGAGCTTACCTCTACCCTACTTAGCCTTGGTACCGATGCCGAGGTACTTGCCCCGGCGGGGCTACGGAAGGAGGTAGCGGACTGTGTAAAAGCGATGTGGGAGGGGTATCAGTAGGGTTGGTCTAGAAGGGTTTCAATATCTGCTTTGATTTGATCGTAGATTCCGTAGGGGGTTTGGAGGTCAAAAAGTTGGTCGAGGTCGGAGATTAACTTTTCTAAAGAATATCCTTTTCCAAGCAACTGGATTATTTGGTTTTTGTCAGTTGATCCAAGTCGATGTGCTAATTCATTACGCTTTTTGGATAGTACTTCCAGATACATAGAAAGGTTTTTGTATATTTCCAATTTAGTATCACTAGAAAAAAGAATTGGAAGCAAAATAAAAAAAGCCTTTCTACTTGGATTATTTAATCTTACTTTATTTTTTCTTAAAGTGCTTACCAGATTAGTATCAATACTATTAAGTTTATTAATCCAATTTTCATTTTCATCATTATTACCATAATTAGGATCAAAATATTTGCTAGTATTGCCTATTTTCTCCTCAACTTTTACTGTAAACAAGTTCTCATTAAGTGTATACACTTTCCATAAAAACTCATTAAAATCTTGATGTTTCAATGATATCTTTGATGATATATAAAGATCTTTTAGTTTAGCTTTATCAGTAAACTCAGAATCAAGATACTCATATTCATTATCTTTCTGCAACAAGTCAATGTGCGTTTTGTTCTGATTATTTTTTAGACCTAGACGTTTATTAGCATATTGAGCTAGGTAAAATACCTCTTTGTTACTGTGCAAGTTCTTATCAATCATCCCAAAATCATAGTCTTCCAAATGCTTCAAAACCTTTTGCTTATTTAAATCATTTAAAAACTTAGAAGTAAATTTCAATTCCTGTACTTCGACGCCTTCTGCCTTCTGTAATAATTTAACCTTATGCTTAAAAGCCTGTATAAGTTGTAAGGTTATTGCCTGATTGATCTGATCTATTCCTCCTTGCGGAAGAAGATGTATTTGTCTTACCTGTTCGGGGTTTCCCAGTAGCAAATCTTTGTGAGCCTCAGCAAAGTGATCATACTGGTAATCTATGTTAGCCACCTGCTCCCAAATTACATAATCATCAAAATCTACTTTGGTCAACAGTGGATGTTTGGATAAGATAGTTTGAATAATTTCTTTGAAATATAGTGTATCATTATTATAGTTGTTCGCTTTAACAGCTTTTTTTTCATAGCCTGTCTGCTGATCTGTATAGATTAGAAGAACATTGGTTATATCAGTACTTTTTGCCCATAAATCATCCAGTACGGGCTTGATGAGGGGAAAATCTAATACCTCCTTGAAAAGTTCAATATTGTTTGCAATCAACCGACCAGCTAATCTTGGACTGCATGTATAGTAGTCAGGAAAGTCTTTGTTATAGTTCGCTTCAATTTCTACCCCTCCCTTACTTATAGCCACTACTTCGAAAGTCCCCTTTTTACGAGGTTCCAGATTCCAGCCGGGCAAGGTTTCAAGCAAATCCTTCCGTAGTTGCACATCGCGGGTACCGATCGTGATTATTAAGTAGTTTTTCATAAATGTCCATTGATGGGTTTTAAAATTTAGACAATGATTCTATTTCAAAAATTCCTCAAAATTATCCCTAGAAATCACCACCGTACTGGCATCGGGATAGGCACTCGTAAAGCTTTTGGAAAACCGGGCCTTGGCTTTGGGATTCCACTTAAACTCGTAGGCGTGGAGGCGCCCGTCGTACTCTTCGAGATAATCAATCTCCTGTTGGGCGTGGGTGCGCCAGAAGTAAGTGTTCCCGTAGGCCTGATTGTAGTGGTTGGCCTTCATGCGCTCACTGACCAGGAAGTTCTCCCAAAGCGCGCCCGTGTCGGCCCGCAGGGCTAGTGGGTTAAAGTTCCCAATCAGGGCATTACGAATACCGTTGTCGTAAAAATAAATTTTCCGACTCGTATTAATTTCGTTGCGGAGGTTGCGGCTCAATGGTTGCAATCGGAAAACGACAAAAGCCTGCTCCAGTAAGCGGATGTAATTTTCTACGGTGATTTTATCAATTTCCACCAGCCTCGATAATTCGTTGTAGGACACCTCAGTTCCTACCTGCAAGGCCAGCGCACGAAGTAGTTTTTCGAGTACTTCCGGCCGACGGATGCCCTTGTACGAAAGCAGGTCTTTAAACAAATAGCTACTACTCAACTCCTGTAAGATCAACCGCTCTTCGCCCGGATTGGTCAATACATCCGGATACATCCCAAAAATAAGGCGGGCTTCCAACTGCCCTCGTGCTTCCAGAAAATGCGTATGGTTGATCAGCTCCCGCCAACTGATCGGAAATAGCCGATACTCCCACTTGCGTCCGGTCAGGGGTTCGTTGATTTCGTTAGCCAGCTCAAAAGCAGAAGAACCCGTTGCAATCACCTGAATATCAGGCAACATATCGTGGATAATTTTGAGCGTAAGACCGATGTTTTTAATCCGCTGGGCTTCGTAGATCACCACCAGCCGGGCATTCCCCAGGTAGATTCTCAACTGCTCCACTCCTACCTCTCTCAGGCTCTCCCGAACCGTGGGCAAATCTGCATTCAGGTAGAGGGTAGGCACTTCATACCGCTCCATCAATGCTCTTACGAGGGTAGTCTTACCAACCTGACGCGGCCCCAGTATGATCACAGTCTTTCCTTTGAACAGTTTGGCATCAATTAGTTGAAAAAGCAGGCGGTTTATCATCATTTCAGTGATTGTGATCACCAATTTAATATAAATTTGACTATCGCAATCACCATATTAATATATTTTATATTGCCCTATTGATTATCAATAAGTTATCATAAAAAATCAAATAGGCGACAAGTCGACTTTTACAAAGCCGAAAATGGTGCCATTGGGGGTGGTCATTTCGGCCTCAGATGCCTCACACGAAGAATCTTACCTTTCTCTACCACTAACGCTACCCTGCACACATATCCCAGTGGTTGCTGAGCGGAATCATTCATTTCAAATTGCTTTTGATCGAAACCTTTCACGAATATTTTAACCCGATTAGGTCGGGCGCTTACAATCACTTCGGCATCTACTTCCAGATTTTTGGAAATTACTCCTTCGAACATCACAGGTTTCTTAGCTTCTTCGGCGGCTACACGGGCAGTTTCGGCCTCCTGCTCAGCTTTAAGACGGGCGGCTTCGGCTTCTTTTGCTTGCTCAGCCTCGGCAATTGCCTTACGTTCGGCTGCTTTGCTTTTCCATGCCTCAGCTTGCTCAGCAGACCAAAGTGTAAGCTTCACAAAGCCCATGGGAACTCCACCTGAAATAATTTTACGAGATTTTGGTAAATCAAAAGAGTTATATTTTGAATTTTTACGGACAGCGATTCCCAAATCATTCATTTCAGTGAGGTATTTGTCTGGGGTCAATGTTTTTTTCCATTGCTCAATGGGCCAACCTCCGGTCATATTCAAATATCCTGTACCAAAGCCAACTCGAATAATACATTCGTTTTCACCTAGATTGGAGATTTGTTCCAAAAGAACCTTCATTGTTTCAGGAAAAGCATCCGCTTCATTGGGTAAGGAAACGGTATTATACTTCCTTAATTCAGATTCAAGTTGTTTTTTAGTAAATCGGTTTACGTGACGGATAATTTTGGGCCAACTATTAATCTCATTATTGGCTTTCATTTCATAAGCAACCTGAGGGCGCTTATTGATTTCCTTCAATAAATCAGCTGGAATGGAAACACCAGACAAAGCTTCTGCCCCTTCTGGTATACATTCAACCAGCTGATTTACATCTTCTTTAATCCCAAATTCATTCCCTGTCTGATTCAAGGTTTGTGTCAATAAGCAAACGGTTTGATCAAAATGGGCATCACCAATTCTTACTAATCGAAAACTATCATGGTTTGGATCTTTCCCTGTAAGTTGATGCTCAAATTTGCCATACTTTACCGTCTTAGCACCTCTCTTCTCACCTTCCTTTTTGGTACGTAATACGCCATTTGCTATCGAGGGTTGCTTCTCTATTAATCCATTAATAACGGCTGTTCGGACTGCCCCTTTCAAAGATGATCCTGGTAGTAACGGCTGACCATTACCCGAAAATATCTGCTCACGAAGTCCATTTTTAGGCTTTAAATAATTTCCTACAATAGGTAAAAGACGTTTATGAGTTTGTGTAGGCTCTACAACGCCAGAGGGGCTGCGCTTTTTTAAATAGTCAAGCAGATCATTACCGTTATTGATGATATCAACCCATTGCTGAATATTCTCTTCCCCTATAATGTCCAATATTTTATGATCATCAATCACTGACACTACATTCTCGAATTTGAGAAATTCAGTATCACTTCTCAATGTACGTCCACTTCCCACGTGGAGGGGAGTAAGTATCTTGATGTGGAAATAATTCATAATCTTTCAACGGGTTTATTTGTTGGAATACAAAAAGCAAGGCCATCACGCCAAACATTCTGACTAAGTCCGGTATACTCTGGTTTCAGGTTTTCTACCTTACCTACGAGCGGAAGCGACGATTTAAACACTGAACCCTCGGTAAACATGTGAACAGATTTTTTACGGATGGTCAAATGTTCGTTTCTTTCTGGACTGGCCAGATATCCTCCTCGCTTAATAAGGCCGTAAGAGCTGGATCGGAGTACATTCTCACTCACTTCTGATTTAAGGGGACAAAACAAGGATAGTACCAGTTGGTAGTCAGCGCCATCGGGTATAGTCAATGATAGAGTACCTTTTGAGCTTGTAAAATGTCCATTCCCAACGGCCCGATCAGTACCAACTCCTTCGTCTCCTAGTAGATTTAAAGCTTTCTCGACCTGCGCGCAAGCAGAACCATCGCCCTCAAATACAAACCAAAGTCCTGCTTCCTCGTTGAAAAAGAGGCGATCTACGTAGTAGGGCCGAGGATCTTCCGAATGATCAATAGATATGGCTACTCGTTGTTGAACATCTGAGGTAATGATAGATTCCTCACCAAGACTAAGTACATCCGGGTGATTACTTACGAACTTTCCTGCTGAAAAAAGATGCTTTTTTTTAATTTCGGCTTTGTTTGGTCCTATCAAATCTTCAAAATATGTTTGACCTATAAAGCTTATCTTTTTATGAGTTTTAGCCTGTTTCTCTTCCGCAATATCATCTTTTTGGAAGGGCTGCAAACGCAACATAGGCTTTGGGAAAAACAACTCGTTCTTATAAAAGGGGAAAGCAGAACTCACCCTGAAACTTTTAAAAAAAGCATCGCTATCACCAATAGTATCCCCACCAAATAATTTGCGGGCGCATACAAACAAAGCGGATTTGAGGGTATCGGAGTGCAATACCTGTTCTGATTCACCGTAATCATCTTCTTTCCCTTTGGAGAGATGTAGTGGAGAATGGAAGTGAAGCTTGAAAATGGTATATTTTTTTGTCATCAGCGTAGATCCTTAGGTACAGTATTCAAATCGAGCGATTTCTCTTCTTCCTCACCATGGTAAAATTTATTGGTTCGTTCGGTCACACTTTTGATTGTGAACTTTACTTGGCCATTCCCCCGAGACCCTGATCCTCCCAGGTAATCATCTTGAAGTAACTGTAAAGACTTAAAAGTCAAATCTTTAAACTGGTCTTTAAATTTATCATCATCAAAAATATTAACAACAATATTTAAAGAGAATTTTGCACCTGCTGGTACACGTTCAAATGTTCTTGGCATTGCCTGGGAAGTGATACGATCTATCACCACTTCTGTTTTTGCTTCTGTAAATAGAAGTTCGGTACCTTTTAAATCATCGGGATTTAAAAGAAACCCATCTCTACAAATAATACGTGATGGTCTTTGCTTGTCATCAGTTCTGGCAGTTCCAAAAAGTTGGGTAGATTCGTGAGTAGGGTCTTCATCTGGCCCATTCTCTACTTTACCCATCTTTCTATTTCCGATATAACCATACGACAACTCCAATAATGACCTCATTTTCCCTTTTAACGAACTTCCCGGAATATAGGGCTGATTAGTAACGGGATTCCGAATAACCATTTTATCAGGACCTCCTATGCCCATTGCTGTATTTGAGCCACCAATCATTAAGCCTGTTAATGTTTCAATTTCACCTGAGATAATAATTTTTTTTAAAAGTTTCATTTTGCTTGTCTATTAATTGTGGGAAATGATTAGTCGCGACCGCCGGCTGCTTTGTGATAAGCAAGTACAGCTTCTACAAAGTCACAAAAGTTTTCGAAGCGTTTTTCGTCATTAGTAGTACCTGAAGCTACTGCCTCATGGGCCATTTTTAGGACTTTTTCAAAGTCGCTCGCACCAGTAGCTCTTCTATCCTTATCAGAAGCTCGTTTGGCAGCGTAAGCCATTTTAGGGCGGAGTAAAAGAAAATCTGTTTTGTGTTCTTTAAATCCACTGACCTGAATTCGTTTGATCTCACCAAAGACATTTCGGATTTGGGATGTTGTAAAATTCCCCTCATTTAAGTGTTGACCAAACTGTTCGGTAAAATTGATGCAAGCATCAGTAATGCCATCCGTTATCCATTCTTTTCTGAAATTATGTACCATATTTATTTTTTTTAAGGTTTAACTTCTCATTTCAAGTTCAGCCCATCGGGCAGCAAAGTGCAGCAAGTCAATGTATTCGTACGTACTACCATTCATTTTTTGATTTATAAACAGGTCTTTCTTTATTTTTTCAAAAAACTTAATCGCATCGTTTGATTTAGTTCGTTGAATTGCCCG
>JBDNFP010000216.1:0-7903 GCA_041689775.1 Spirosomataceae bacterium | reverse complement strand
CTTCAGTGGCCGCGTTGGTCAGCCTTTCGTGAGCGAAATTAGCGATCGGTCTTAGCCAGTTAGCCAGGGTGTAAGTGAAGTCGATTATGCCACGGTGTCTAATTGCTTTGGCCTTGACAATCCATTCACGTAAATCCTGCTCTAGATCATCGGGGTTGCGAGCCAACTCGAAACGCAGATGAAAGCGGTCCACCGCGGCGGTCATCGCGCAAAGCCACCAAATTCCGCGACAGAGGACCATAGTCGAAAGCCTCTTGCAGTCGAGTCTGCTGGACGACCGTGGGACTGGCCTTGAAAAGGTCCCATTTGATGTTTTTGAGGGCCTCTACCAGCGACTGATCGTGGCGCAGTTTCCACCGTAATGTGTCAAGGACTTTATTGAGGGACTTGACGACGTGGAAGCGGTCGACAACGTGGACGGCCTGAGGGAAGAATCGCTTGCTGATGGCGTAACAGGCTGCGCACAGATCAAAGCTGACCGATTCGATCTGTGCGCAGAAGCCTGGGCCAAGTTTTTGAAAATGAGCAATGAGTGTTGTTTTCGAGCGGCTAGGTAGTACCTCTAGGGCAACATTGCGGTCTAAATCCGTCAACACACAACAGTAGCTAGATTTGCCCTTGCGATTGGCTATTTCATCGATGCCCAGCCTCCGAACGGCAACGTAGCGGTTGGGTAAGTCGAGCCTGACCTTAACCTGCTGATAGTAAATGCGCTCGACGGTCTTAGCGTTCACCCCGGGCAGAGCCCCCACTTCGGTGAAGGGCTGCTTAGAACAGCAGTCGAATATCCATCGCCGGGCGACCCCGTTTGCCTGACGGTGAGTGTAACTTTTGCCGGGATCGGCAAAGCTCAGCCGCTCGGGGAAATACCGATCGCAGTCCGGGCAGAAGAACTGGCGGACCTGCATCGCTAGCCACACCTAGCGGCCCGAAATGTCGAGATCTCGTACTTCACGCTGGGTGTACTGGTTGACCTGCGAAGTAGGTTTAAGGCAGTGAGGGCAGTTCTGTTGCGACGTGTAGAGGTGGCGGTGAAGCGTGATACGCCTGCTCGTTAGTTCGACACTGTTTACTACTAGGTCAGGCAGCGATAAAAGTAATTGGTAGAAGTCCGTTTCTTGCATTCTTTAAGTTAACCACAGAAATTGTCAGAGAACCACAGGTTTAATAACTTGCTTTGCAAGGGAGGAATAAAATCTCCCAAGTCCGTGCGTACGCTTTCCCGCTTTGGGCCTAACGGTTTCGTCTGCCGCCAAAAGATACCTTTGTCTTTTCTTATGTACAAAGTATTTGAACAAAAATAGGTTTATCATCAGCCAATCGACGTGTTTTAAAGCATAAAAACGTTGTACTGTCCGATAACTCAAAGAGCTGTATCGTGCAACTGAACGGGTTGTCACAGAATTAGACCCCCCCAACATACTATCACTAATGAAAGCAAAATTTTGCAGAGTTAACCGACTGAACTGATTGTCCAGTACACTTAATAGTTCAGTAATAATTTGAACTTTTACGAGTTCTTTTGGCGGCGGAACCATATAACACTTGTAGAGTTACTTTTATTTCTTCAAAAAACTTAATTTGACGAACATACTGCTGAATATCAATAATTTAAAACTACGGAAAATTTCACCTACCCTGATAAACAATATTCCGGTCCCATCGAGTTTGCAATGGACAGAGTTGGAGGAGTATGGAAGATGTCTATTCTCTGGCTTTTGAAAGATGAAGTGATACGCTATGGAGAGTAAAAAAAGGTATTGATCGGATCACCCATAAAATGCTAACCTCTCAGCTCCGGCAGCTCGAAGACGATGGCTTTATTTTACGAAAATTATACCACGAGGTACCCCCAAAAGTTGAATACATCATAACTCGACAAGGAAAAAGTGCCATCAGAATGATCGAGACATTTCACGAATACGGACTAGAACTAATGGGTACACTAGGGAGTAGGAGTCAAGACTCTGAGTAGTAACTTCATAATTCAATATTATTAAATAGTAAACTCCGTCAATAAACGGATAACAGAATAGTGGAGCTCCCTATATTTGGAGACTGAATTTAACTGATATCCAAGACATACTCCATTTAGCGCAAAACTTCCATGATGACTCGTTTACCTTACATCGCTTCAATAATCCTCGGATTCTGTACCATTTTCATTTTACCACTTCAAGCTCAGCCAAAGGCAAAAAAGGTTCTATTTGTAATTGTGGATGGTATTTCGGCGGATTCCAAAGAAAAAGTAGCGACGCCTTACCTGGACGCTATTGCAAAAAAAGGGGGATACGCCCGCGCCCACGTTGGGGGCGACAAAGGCACCTACAACCAAACGCCGACAATTTCGGCCGTTGGGTACAATAGCTTGCTCACGGGTACCTGGGTCAATAAGCATAATGTATTGGGCAATAATATCAAGGACCCAAACTACCGTTACTGGTCTATTTTCAGGTTTTTGGAAGCCCAATACCCTCATAAAAAAACAGCTGTATTTTCTACCTGGCTTGACAACCGTACCAAACTAATTGGTGCTGGCCTACCCGAAACCAACCGACTGCAATTAGATTACTATTTTGATGGCTTTGAACTCGATACCATTCACTTCCCCCACGATAAGCAAGCCCAATACATCCATCAGATAGACGAATTAGTAACCAATGAAGCAGCATCCTATGTCCGATCGAATGCCCCGGACTTATCTTGGGTATACCTCGAATTTACGGATGATATGGGACACCGCTACGGAGATAGCGAGCAATTTGACAAAGCTATCCAAACCATGGATACCCAAATTGGAAGATTATGGGAAGCTATTCAGTACCGGGAGAAGAATTTCGGCGAAGAATGGCAAATTTTCGTCACGACCGACCATGGCCGCGATGCCAAGACGGGCAAAGGGCACGGCGGACAGTCGGACCGGGAGCGAGGTACCTGGATCGTGACCAATGCCGAAGACCTGAATCCTCAGTTTACCAACAACCCCGGCATCGTAGATATTATGCCAACCATGGTCCGGCACCTTGGCATTTCCATCCCGAAAGACCAAGCTTTCGAAATTGATGGAGTACCCTTTACGGGTAAAGTATCCATTCACTCCATGGGGTTAAAAAAAGAAGGTAACGAGTTGAAAGTAAGCTGGAAGGCCGCCACTAAGGAGGGTACGGTAAAAGTATGGCTCACTACCACCAACCAATTTAAGGAAGGGGGGAGCGATCGCTATCTTCTCATAGACCAGGTAAATGTTAGTCAAGAAGGTACTACCTTCGATATTTCTAAACTACCATCGACTTTTTACAAAGTAGTGATCGAAGGAACATACAATACCGTCAATAAATGGGTGGTAGAATAACCTACACTCCTAGCGCGTCATGAATTCCCAGCTGCTGGAATTGTAATGGAATGGCCCTCCCGAGGGAGTCTCCAAGGTACCGCGTAAAGTTCCGTTCTGGCCTTTGGTGACTTGTAAATTAGCCCAGTTAAATTGGCCCTTTTCGTAGTCAAAGGTTTGACCATCGTCGTCGTACAATTTCCAACGAGCGGGCTGCTGCCCATAAAACCTGATTGTTAACGGTAGTTGCTCGTCTTTCCGGGGTGAATGTACCATGGCAGGAATCATGGGAATCATACCTCCTTCTTTTACAAACAAAGGTATATGGTCTAGTTTTGCACTCTGATCCACCACTATCGTTTCTCCTTCTCCTACAAACTTACCGGTGTAGAAATCGTACCATTTTCCCGGAGGTAATAGTACCTTGCGGGTAGGCTCCCCGGCAAAAAGCGGAGCTACGAGTAAAAAATCACCTACCATGTATTGATCCTTGATATCCTGCCGGATGGCCACCGCATAGGGATTATCCGTCGAGTTAAGTTGTCCGGCCGTCGTTTTTTCCTCAAAAGAGAACCCCTCCACCAGATTCATGGCCCGAATGGGTGGTTTACCCTCGAAATGATACTGGGCAAAGGTGGTGTAGAGGTAGGGTAATAACTGCATCCGGAGCTGCATCACGTCCTTGACCTGCTCACTGACTTCCGGGAAAGTCCAGGGCTTGGTACCATCGGCCCAGGCATTGAGTAAGGCCATTGGCGAAAAACATACGGCCTGCATCCGTCTCAACCACTCTTCGGCGGTTTTGGAAGATCGTGCCTCCGGGGTCCATAGTACTCCGATAAAGCTGCTGTTGCAGAGAGCAGTAATAAAATCTTTGTGATTATAATAGTCATTGTAGATCACGTAGGGCATGGCCGATGCACCGGCATTGGATGCCCGTACCAAACCGTAGGTACGCGTGTTTTTGTCATGAAACCAGTCCATGGTTAACCTTTGAAATTGCAATCCGTAGGTTTGCCGTATTTGCTCGGCACTATACCCGGAAGGGAATTTTGCTACATCGGGCCATAACCAGCTATCATACCCATCGGTCTCATCTACCTTATATCCTGAGACTCCGATATCGAGGTGCGTTTGGGTAAAATGTTTTCTGAACAATTCGCGGGCAGGGGGCAAGTTGAAGTCAGGAACTACCCCAACCCACACGGTATGCGAGGCAGTAAAAGGCAGAATTGGTTTATAAATTGGAGATTGGGAAGAAACATAGGGATTGACCCACAGGTTAGCTCTGATATTCTTTTGTAATAATTGGTCTAAAAAAGGTGCTGGTTTGGGATATCGCTCGGTATCCCACACGTAGCTATTCGGATAGGAATGAGATTGCCAGCCGGGCTCCAAACCTACCACACTCAACGGAAAGCCTTTTGCTTCAAACTCACCTACCTCTTGGAGTACCTGTTTATCGGTAAATAAGGTGGGCGTTCGATGCGAAAAGCCAAGTCCCCATTTGGGGGGCAAGGTACCTCCGCCACAATACAGATTATAACGCTGTACTACCTCCATGGTGGTAGTACCGGCAAAGACGTACACCTCCGTGCCCGCAGCGGGCACCAGCACTTCAACGGCATCAGAATATGGCTTCGAACTCCAATTCTTTTGGGTATTCCGGTTCATTTCTTCCGGTGGATTTTTGCTATCTTTCCGAACCGCCGTACCCGCGTATACCGTAATATAGCGAGCGGAGTTGATCAGGACTCCGTAGCCTTTATCTGATACATAAAAAGGAACGGGTGCATGGGTACGGCCATTGTCCTGCCCGTTGTAGTGATCAACGTGGAGGGTTTTGATGGTACCTCGCTGTTGCACAGTTTTGAAGTTGAGACCTAACCCAAACAGCTGTTCGCCCCGATCCAACGGAAAACGCAAATAGGTTTTCTCATCGGTTAGTTCGTACTTACTACCCTGTAATTCTAGCGGAAAATCTCTGTTTCCAAGCTTCTGAAGAGCATTTATCTTTGGGATAAAGTCAGCAATACTCACTAGTGAAATAGACTCGGGAGTACCCACCTTCGCCTTCCAGACGCCGGGAGCTACTACTTCCCAATTAAAATCAATAGTCTGAGCGCTGGTATCCATTGTGGAAGACCAAACCAAGAGGATTACAAGAAAAATTCGCGTCATTGACTTGGGGTTAGAGTTTTCTATTTTAAGGAAAAGTGCCCGTCGGGCTATTTCATTTCAAAACCGACGTTTCCTAAACACAAAGTAGATTTGAGTAAAAACTACTAGCTTAATTCCAAAAAGGGTGGTGTTTGGTAGGTACCGAAATATTGTGATCTGGTAATCCAATTAATATTTTGGTACTTCTTTGGGTAAGCTTCGCACTCAATAATCCATTTCCATCATGCTAGTCTTATAAAACCATATCTATACTTATTCTTTATCCTCCTAAACACTACCATACCCAGGCTCCAAAGCTCAAACGATCCACCTCATTCTTGTGTCAAACGTTGAGAATGCGAAGTTTGGCATCACGAGTGAAGCGGATGAGGAAACCATCCTACAATTAATGGAGTCAGTGAAAGGAAATCTTAATTATGACTTAAAGACCACCTTTCTAAATAAGAGAGAATTTGCGACCACCAAAGTGCGGAGCACACTAAAATCGCTTCCCCCGCGCGCCGACGATCTTGTGTTTTTTTACTTTACAAGTTCTGGATTTTATACACGAAGGTCCCAGTCAAAATATCCCTCTTTAAAGTTGAAGGGCTTTTTTAGAAGGCCTATTTCGGTGGACGAGATTGGACGTGTATTGGAGTCTAAGTACTAATGCATAATTAGTTTGTATTATTAATTTAGTCAAATTACTTTCTAATGTTCTCTATATCAAATATTTACAAAAAAGTAACAGCTACAAGCTAATAGCTATCAGCTACTTAAATCGACTAGATTAAATATTGTCATGGCAGATTGCAGGGAAAATGATACAGAAATAATAGAAACAGATCCTAACATCTTGATGAATGAAAGTCTTGGATTCTTGACCTACGTCACAATATCATAGGCCTATGAAAGCGCTAATCCGATTCCTTCCCCAGTTTGTCGGGTTGTAAAAAAGGGCTAAAAAACTTTGATGACCAGTCTCGTAAAAAGAAGAATCGATTTTTCAATACCCATCTACTAACCTGAATACTAAAATAACCTCCTAGCCGTGGTACTTCTTACAAATATTTACCTCTACCTTTAATGGATTAATGCTACACTAGCGTTAAGTAATTAGTACCAATCAGAGTCAAGCTTACAATGAAAAGTAAAACTGCGACTTGGTAGTTGCTGTACAGTAAAAAACGTTTTAACCAGGTAACCAAACAAAATGTCAAAATCAATTTCCCGCAAGGAGTTTTTAAAGCAATCAGGACTACTTGTACTATCCCTTCCCCTTTTATCTTCCGCTTTGTCGTATGCTAAGACCCCAAAAAACGTAGGTTTACAGCTGTATACCCTACGAGGTTTGATGGCCAAAGAACCGAAAGAAACGTTGAAAAAAGTGTCTACCATTGGCTTTACCGAAGTAGAGACATTTGGTTTTAATAACGGTAAGTTCTTTGGTATGACTCCGATGGAGTTCAAAAACTACCTGCAAGAACTTAACATCACAACGCCGAGCGGCCACTACATGCCCGATCAAATAAAAACAGATTGGAATAAAACGGTAGACGCTGCCGCCGAAGCAGGTCAAAAATACATGATGTGCGCCTATATCCTACCCAATGAGCGGACCTTGGACGACTACAAAAAATTTATCGATATGTTCAATCAAGCAGGAGAGACTTGCAAGAAAGCAGGTATTCAGTTTGGCTACCATAATCACGACTTTGAATTCCTAAATGTAGAAGGTCAAATTCCTTACGACATGATACTAAAAGGTACCGACCCCAAACTAGTGCAGATGGAGTTGGATCTTTATTGGACTGCTTTTGCCGGTCAGGATGCCGTAACCCTATTCAAAAACAATCCCGGCCGTTTCCCGGCTGTGCACATGAAAGATATGGCAAAAACCAAAACCCGGGAGTTTGCCGAAGTAGGCATGGGGTCCATTGACTTCCAGCGTATTCTGAATGCCGGTAAAGTTGCCGGAATAAAACACCTATTCGTAGAGCAGGACGTGACCAAGCAACCTCCGCTGGAAGCAATTGAAATCAGTTACAAGAATATAAAAAAAATGAACTTATAAGGTATTTCAGATACCTTATAGACAAGATTCAAGAAACGGCATCCAGTTTTTATTGGATGCCGTTTTGTTGTTATGTACCCTGAAACAATTTTTAGTGGAAGCTGTTTAAACGTCTTTGGTAATGTTATCTGTTACTATATTTGTCTTGTGTCCGGAAAACCAGTTTCCACCACAAACACCTCCCGTCATTAATATGATGACTTGTCCTGATATAAGTTTACACAAATAGTGTAAATTTAACACCGCACAAAAATGAAAATGGACAAGAAAAAAGAAAACATCAGCAAAGAGGCAATCGTAGCCGAGTATCTAACTGGAACTATAACTTATAGGGCGTT
>JBDNFP010000215.1:0-19430 GCA_041689775.1 Spirosomataceae bacterium | reverse complement strand
GCTTAAACTCTCAGGACAAAGATGGACAATAAAAAATGCTCAAAATGTCCTTAACCTTAGAGCATGTAACCTTAGTAATCAATGCAAGACGGTCATTCAAGTGTGTAAGAATGCTGCTTGACAAAACTGAAATACACCCAGACTAACTTATATCGGGTAGAATTACAAAATTATCTGATGGAATACCCCGGATGGAATACCCCGGATGGAATACCCCGGAATTAATACCAATAATTCAATGATATACGTTACGCTTCGTTACTTTGTAAAATAATTCTGTTCTGATCACAAAACAGAAAAGATCAGATATTTACTACCACCTTCCAACCTTTTCGGTGCGTATGGTATCTTAGAGTATATCGGGAAGTAAAAAAAGGAAAGAATCACGGTAGAGCGATTGAGGCGAGAGCGATTGAGGCGATGGTGGAGTTTCTCTTCCCTTGCTTCCCGTAAAGTACAAAAGACCACAACCTTAGAAGCGTACGAAGCACCCCAATCTTCGGATGATAATAGATCAACAAAAACTGGTAGATGGCTGCCGCAAACGAGAGAGAAGCGCTCAAAAGCAACTTTACGATGCTTTTGCCGGGAAGATGTTTGCCCTGTGCCTGCGCTACGTGAAGGACCGAACTGATGCGGAAGACGTCCTGCAAGATTCATTTATCAAAATATACGATAAAATTGATTCGTTCCGGGGCGACTCACCTTTGCAATACTGGATTAGATCCATCGTGGTGAATACCGCCTTGAAGCACATCCGTAAGCAGAAACACCTGCTGGAGATCGACGACGTCCACACCTACGATACTAACATAGCCGACTCCGAGCTTACGTTGTCGGGTTTTCAGATGCAGCAACTATTGGGTTTTATTCAAGAACTCCCCACGGGCTGCCAAACCATTTTTAATCTATACGCCATTGAAGGCTACCAACATAATGAGATTGCCGAATTGCTGAGCATCTCGGAAGGAACATCAAAATCGCAGTACTCGCGGGCGCGAATGCTACTGCAACAAAAATTGAACAAAGAACAACGGTTCGACAATGAATCAGTCAGAAAAACACAATTTTGAGGACGAATGGAAGCAGTTTTTTGAATCTGCTTCCGAGACGCCCCCCCCGTCGGTATGGGATGGAATAACCGAGCAGCTTGATAAAAAGGCCACTCCGATTGTACCATTGGTCTGGTGGAAAAATCCCCGGACGCTCTATACGGCCGCCGCGGTAGTAGCACTGCTATTACTCAGCTGGCCCATTATGAAGTTAAGATCTCCGGAAAGTCAAAAGGATAGAATCACCCAAACGCCTCAATCGACAGAACCGAAGGCCTCCACCGATCCAGGTTTGATCGAGGGCAATGCATCAGAAAGAATCGCTCAGGCCACCTCCCCGGCCCAACCGTCTTCTACCAACACGGGAAATGCTTCTACGACGAATCAATTAACAATTCTGCCTGGTATAACTTTACCCGCTCAGCTAATTTCCCGCTTAAACAGCGGTATCAATCCAACCCAGGATATCGACTCACACCAGCCCGTTTCTGCTGACGCGCCTGCCTTGTCCGAGAAACTATCAGGCGAAGAAACCCCATCTATCGTGACATTAGCAAAACAGCATGTTACACCCAATAGCAGTACCTCAGGCCAGGAATTACCTCCTGTATTGGCAGAAAAGAACACATCAGGTTTAACGCTTGCAGCACTGACTCCACTAGGTACTTCCGAGCAATCGGTCTACTTCCAGAAACGTTACGTTTTTTATAAACCGGACGTTACGGAACAAGTTACCCCGGAACCTACCCGCAATACCGAGTACTGGGCCGGAATAGGGGTTATGCCTTCATCGTTTAACCCACAGATCAACGTGACGTCGCCACCGGCTGCTTTCTCGCAAGCCAATGCGTCACGCCAGTCCATGTCTAATTCCAGCAAGGCGGGTCTTTCGTACGCCTTACAGATGCAGACCGGCGTGAAGGTATCCAAACACTGGTCCATCGAAACCGGCCTTAGTTACCTGCAAGGCAACTCTACTTTTATCAGTGATGGCTATGTGCTCGATGCCGTGACAAGCCGTAGCGCCAACGTATTGGAAAACGCACTGCTTTCTGGTGGTCAACAAAAAAACAATGCCGACTTTACCGCCAGCGCCGGTTTTGGCCCTGACCCAAACAAAATTGCCGCGTTCTACATTGATCTGGACCAAAGTACTAACAACGACTACCGGTACCTTCAGCTACCTGTGCAGGCGGGCTACACCCTCAATCCCGACGGTAAGGTAAGCTATACCGTTCTTGGCGGGATGGTAGCCAACCTCTTTTTGAAAAATGAGCTGCAATCGGCCTCGGGGTATCGCTTTACCACGACCCCCCAAGATGGGTTATACCGCACGCTCAACTGGTCGGCGGCAACGGGTGTCCGGTTTAACTATCATATATCTGAACATTTTAGTGCGAGCCTGACCGGGGCCTACCAAAAAGCTCTTTCATCCAGTCTGCACAACAACAGCGATGTGGAATCGCGTCCGCAACTGTACGGACTGACGTGGGGAGTCCGGTATGATTTTTAAAAAAATCACGTCACCGTTCCAACGTTTGGCGAGGATAGTGTCTCTTAGTAGTATGTGATGCACAAGCTAAAAAAATACTACAACACTGAAAATTAAGTGTTAAACGTAAAATCTAATTACTGTGAAAGCCATTAATTTTTTAACCATTATTATTTCTATGATTGGTATTTTAGGCTGTAAAAAGGATGACGTCAAAGCAACGTACAACCCTAATGTGGAAAAATATATTCAGCTATTAAAAGGGAATCAATATGACTCAATAAATTTACCCGCATTTACTTACCAAGATATTCCCGCACTACTAAACTACCGGACTGAAACACAAACCATAAGTGATTTTCCCAAGAATGGTATTTCTTCGTACTATATGCCAAATTGTACATTGGGAATGTATGTTTTATGGACAATAGAATCAATTAGGGCAGTAGCAATTAATAGTAAAAGTTTGATGATGAGATTTCCGTCCCAGAATCCTATTCTTGCTTTTAGGAATTCTCAAGAATTAAAAATGGCTTTTGATAATTCGTCACAGGATATCGCAGCACAAGCATATTTTGATTGGTGGAATGATAATACCAGAAAAGATTTTAACCAGTTTAAAAATATTGACCCGCTTCAGAAAACTAATTACAAATGGCATTAAAAAGTTAAGTGCTTATATAACAAAGGCTATAAATAATGGCAGGTGAAGTATCTAATTGGGAGTTTTGTCGCCAGCATCGGTGTTGGTTGACGGTAACGTACCACGCAATCCGCCACTATTCATAGCCTCAACCGAAGGAGTCAAAAATTTAAGCTCCATTCACAGTAAAATAATTAGTGCCGAGTGAATCATTTATTAGCCATGAACAAGTTATTTTCCACCGTATTTGCCATTGCCTTCTGCCTCTTCTTAGCGAGGTGTTCCAACGAAGGGGTAGTACCCGATGGAACGCCCGTGGAGGTATCCCCGCAGGTCGCCGCCCGTACCACTGATTTTGCCTTCAACTTTTTCAAAGGGGTACAGGCCACTCAACCTGCGCAAGAGAACCTCTTTGTATCACCCCTTAGCCTGCAGATGGCGTTGGGTATGCTGCTCAACGGAGCGGAGGGCGAAACTGCCCAGCAGATTACAAAGACGCTTAAAATGGAGGGGGTCTCACAGAGTGACCTTAACCAGGCGTACAAGGCCCTGCTCGAAGGATTACCGAACGCCGACCCAAAGGTAGAGGTTGGCCTCGCCAACTCGATTTGGTACCGTAATACCTTTCAAGTGGAGAGTGATTTTCTGAATGTGTTACGCCAATCGTTTGGAGCGGAGGTAGCCGGGCTCAATTTTAATGACCCATCCGCCAAGGATAAAATCAATGATTGGGCTAGTAGCAAAACCAACGGCAAGATCCCCAAAGTAATCGATGAGATCCGACCCGAGCACGTGCTCTTTTTGATGAATACACTGTACTTCAAAGGCGACTGGAAATACAAGTTTGACCCCAAGAGTACTTCTGACGCTCCTTTCCGACTGGCCAACGACAGTGAGAAAACCGTTAAGATGATGTCGCTGAAAGAGAACTTTAAGGTGGCCCATCAGGCAAGCTACTCGGCTGTTCAGCTGCCGTACGCCAACGGACAGTTTAACCTTACCTTGTTGATACCGGATGAAGGAATCAGTGCAAATCAGGTGATAGACGGACTATCCGCCACCGCTTGGAACGAACTACGTACCTCTTTGCTGAAAGAAGCGAATGTACGGGTTGGCTTGCCCCGCTTTACGCTTCAATACGAAATAAAGCTCAACGACGCTCTGATAGCCATGGGTATGCCCAAGGCATTTACTGATGCCGCCGAGCTGGGTAAGATCAACCCAACGGCGCCGCTGATGGTCAACTTTGTAAAACAGAATACCTACTTGGGTATTGACGAAAAAGGAACCGAAGCCGCCGCGGTAACAACCATCGGAGTAGGCGTTACTTCCGTGGGGCCTGACCCTTACGTCTGTAACCGTCCTTTTGTACTTTTAATCAGCGAAAATACCTCGAACACGATCCTCTTTATGGGGCGCATTATGAATCCGTGAACGAACAATTTTGAGTAATAGAATGATCGATTGAGTGAATATTTTCAATTGTGCATAATTCTTTCGTTGCTAAATCGTCCAAATTCTATCATTCACTCAATCTATCATTCATTTAAAATTATTCTATCAGCCATGAAAAACATAAAAAAACAACTGAGCTTTGGTCTCGTGTGTACCGTTGTCCTTTTGGGTAGCACTTTTTTGAGCAGCTGCGAAAAATCAGATAATATCAATGCAATGGACACCGAGGTAGTCGGTACCTGGAAACTGGATGCTATTACCTACGGCCTTACCCAAGTGAAGGTGCAGGGCGCAAAGCTCCCCTACACCGAAACCCGGACTTTTTCCGCCAACGGAGACTACACCATTAGCCGCGACAGCAAAGAAGTCCAAACCGGAAAAATGTACACGGGTCAGGGTCCCTCGAATCTAGTGGATAAGCAAGTCATTTATTATAAGGAAGATACTACCTATCAGGCCTATGAACTGACCGAAGGACGTTTGCTCCTTTACGAAAGGGCTGATCAGGGAGCATGGATAGCCGATGGCTCCACGTATGAATACAAGCGTCAGTAGGTACTGACGTTTTCGGGGTGCGTTATCGTCCGGGAGCTTTGCTTCCGGACGATTTTGTTTGGGAGCATTCCAACCTATTCTCAGTAAAGTGGGTCTCTTCTGTTAAATAGATCCTAATCAAAGCTACTTTTCTTCCAAACCTTTTTACTGTCATGAAAACACAGATACTTACTTTATTTATCGGGCTACTAAGCCTCAGTCTATGGTCGTGCAACGACCACTGTACCGAAACCCGCGTCCGGAAGCAGTTTACGCCCGTGACGATTTCGTTACTGGAAATCCGCAAGGAATTAAAAACCGAAGTACCGCGCGCGCTGGAACATCCCGGTAAGATTTACGTGCGGGATAAGTATTTGTTTATCAATGAAGTTAAAGAAGGACTTCACATCATTGACAACAGCAATCCGTCTAGTCCGCGCTTTGTGGCCTTTGTCAAAATCCCCGGCAACGGCGATATGGCCGTGCGGGGTAACATTCTGTACGCCGATAGCTACTCTGACCTCGTGGCCCTTGATATTTCTGACCCTACCAACCCCAAGGAAGTGGGCCGCGTGGGCGAAGTATTCAAGAACGGGCAGTTTGACGGTGGCTGGTGGAGTTATAACGAATCTATCCGGGCTATTAATGGGCAGAACGTGGAATACGTAACCGAAACCATCGAAACCAACTGCGAGGACAATCCCGTGCTACCCGGCGGATGGGGGTGGGGAGGTGCTTTCCGGATGATGGACATGGCGTTCAGTAGTGCTCAATCGGCCTCTCCGGGTGGGGGGGGAGATGGTACTTCGGGCTCCATGGCAAGGTTTGCCCTCTATGATCAATACCTCTACACCGTTAGTCAAAACGACCTGCATCTTTTCGATATTTCCACACCTTCCAAACCAACCGACTTCTCCACCATTAATCTCGGCTGGGGTATCGAAACCATTTTTCCCTACAAGGATAAGCTATTCATTGGCTCCACCACCGGAATGCACATCTACGACAACAGCAACCCGGCCAAACCACAAAAATTATCGGTGTTTCAGCACATGATGTCCTGCGACCCGGTGGTGGTGCATGATGACATTGCCTATGTGACGCTCCGCTCAGGTACTACCTGCCGCGCCGGACAAAATCAGCTCGATCTGGTAGATATCAGCGACCTCACCCGCCCACAACTGATTAAAAGCTACCCCATGCAGAACCCCCACGGGCTTGGGATCGACTTCCCCACGCTGTACCTCTGCGAGGGCAAATACGGCATGAAGGTATTTGATGTCAAAGATCCTTTCAAGGTAGACCAAAACCTCATTAGCCACTTTAAAGACATGGATGCCTACGATGTAATTCCGCTCGGAAAGAATCTGATGCTGATTGGGAAAGACGGGCTGTACCAATTTGACGCCAGTAATCCGAAGCAGTTGCGACAGTTGAGTAAAATTCCGGTGGGTAAACTTCAAATCTGATCAGCCATGAAAAAGATACTACTAGTAGCAGGCTTGTTGATAACATCACTTTCGGGATTTACCCAGAGTACCTTCCAACGCCACTATATCAATCAGACCGAGGTAGGACTACTTTTGGGTCGGGTGCGTTATGACCTGTACGGGGGGCAAAGTACCACGCCTCAATACCAGAATGAGAATCGTACCAACCTCACGTTACAGACTTTTAACGGTGTACAGTACTCGCCCCGGCTGGGGGTGGGTATCACTACCGGGATTGACTGGTATACCGCGGCCCTTCTGAATCCCATTGCTTTGGGCGCACGTTATGATATCACCGGTAAGAAAAATGTTCGCCTGTACGCCAGCGCCGATGCGGGCTACGGTTTTGCGTGGTTTCACCAGAATACCGACGGGTATACTACCAAAGGAGGTATACTACTCAACCCCGGCCTAGGCCTGCGCATGGGCAAACCCGACGGAGCTGCTTATACGTTATCTTTTTCTTACAAACACCAAAATGCCACGGTTAGTAAACCTCCCCTGGCTGACGAAACTACCCGGACCGAAAACCGGGAGTATAACCGCCTGGTACTGCGTATGGGAATCAGTTTTTGAACATCACTAATGTATGAAACAGAGCGCTTTCCTTTCCATCTGCTATTTCTGTCTCTTCCTTTTGACTGCCTTTCAGTGCGAACAAAAGGAAGAGATTTATCCGGAATCTACCTGTACCGCCCATGCAACCTTACGAGGTACCTGGCGGCTGGAAGCTTACCAAACTTTGGCAACGGGTGCTCTGGATATTGACCCTGACCCGAAAGGTCGGGGGAGAGTTTTTACGTTTAGCGAAGAAAACTCCACCGGCAAAATCTCCGGGCATACCGTGGCCAATACCGTGTTTGGAAGCTATCAGAGAGCAGACTCCTGCCGGTTAGAATCGGTCGCTTTTGGCGGAACCAAGGTAGGCGAACGCAGTATTTGGAGTGCCAGGGTCGGGGCAGCCATGAGCAACGTTAGCCACTTTGGACAAGCCAATGACCGACTATATCTCTACTATAATAACCGTTCGGAGCGGGTGATTTTCCGGAAATACTAACCCATTGACTAGATTATTGATTGACCACTACCCAAAAGAAAGCTCTCCTTCCGACGGCTCGTAAACAGCCTCCTGGCTGGTAGATACCACCACTTCAAGATACCGGATAAACAACCGGTCGCTCTCACTACACCAACTTTGAAACTCCACTTGGGGACTTTGAAAGTAAGGTAAAAAGTCGGCGAGTACCGAAAGATCAAATGTGCGGGAGGACGCCCCGGCTCCCGAAAGTACTCCATCGATGGCATTACACGACTGCTCAAAATGCTTCGGCACGGGCACCATTAGTACCGGTTTACCCAGGTACATAGCTTCACATACCGACTCAAACCCCGCCGTCGTAACCAACGCACTGCACGACTCCATCATGCGTAGGTACTTTGCCCCGTTGATACGGTGGAAGGTAAGGGTCTCATCTACTGCAAGCTCTTCGGGTGCATCTGGCTTATCCCAAAAGCAGTGCAGTGGTAGTTCGGGATGCTCGTAGTGCCATGCCGTTACCTGACCACTCAGACTATGATGGGTCAGGTATACCAGAGCATAGTGGCCAGTAGTTGGTATCAGATTCTTTACATCCTGACGAAGTAGCGGCGGTACGATCGTGAGGTTACCGAATGACTCATGAGAAAAGCGACGGAAAGATAATGCCAGCTTTTTGGCCGCTCCCAGGGCCGTCAGCCGAGTATTCAGATTCACAATCTGACGGTTTAACCAGCTATTTTTGGGGAAAGGAAATTGTGGATGTAATAGTAAGTATTGATGCGCGATGCAGACCATCGGTACTTCGGGACGGTACAGCCGATTATACAGCCCGCCGAGTACTTCGTAGAAATTCACGATCAGGTCAGGCTTGATCCGTTGTACAGTAGCGGCGATGGTGCGGAGACTGGCGGTGTAGCGTCCCGTGCGGAGTACGTGGGTACCGATTGTTTTCGCTATATTGATACTACCGTCTTGGGTATCGTAGATCAGGTTAGGACTCAAAAACGATTCGATGGGAACTGAAATATGATCCGTAAAGAAGGCAGGAATTTCTCGTCCCCCGGCGGTACCTACCAACACACCAACTACCTCATGCCTAGCTTGGGCGAGTATCTGACGAAGCGATAACGCCTGCGTGAGGTGCCCGCGTCCTTCTCCTTGAATAATAAAAAGAACCCGCATAGATTAGATTATTTTTTGGAAACCACCTCCTGGTACAGCCGCATCAGACTTACCCGTAAAAGCAACAACGCGTTCCTTACGGCCAAAAAAATCCGATACCATCAACTCTTCGTTTTCGTCGCTGGCGTGGTTAGACTCATTGTAGTAGAGTAAGCTCCAAATTCCGTCAAAGTCCTCCACCAACGCGCTCATAGATTCTACCCAGTCTCCCGAGTTCATGTAAGTAATGCCATCAATATCCCGGATTGCGGGCTGATGGATGTGGCCGCATATAATGCCGTCGCAATTTCGTGACCGAGCCAGCTCAGTCAACTTCTCTTCAAAATCGGAAATATAGTTTACGGCCATCTTTACCCGATGCTTAATTTTCTGCGAAAGCGAATAATACGGCAAGCCTTGCCATGCCCTGTACCCATTGTAGACTTTATTGAGCCACAGCAAGAATGTATAGCCCACGTCGCCGAGGTAAGCCAACCACTTGAAACCAGTCGTGACGGAGTCGAATACATCACCGTGCGTAATATAAAAGCGCTTTCCGCCAGATTTCAGGATATAGTCTTTCCGAATCTGAAACTGCTTTCCTAGCCGAAGCGGCATGATCTGATCCAGAAAATCATCATGATTTCCCCGGAGATAGATCACTTGAGTGTGGTGCTCATCCATCATTTTTAGCATAGTCTTAAAAAACGCGGTATGCTTCCGTTTCCAGACCCCATACTTTTTGAGCTGCCAGCCGTCAATGATATCACCATTCAGGATAAGCTTCTTGCATTTATAGCTTTTGAGAAAGTTCGAAATCTCCTTTGCCTTTGAGCCACTTGACCCCAGGTGCAGGTCGGATATAATGATTGTCCGAAATTCGGTTTGTATTTTCATGCTGCAAATAAGCAAAAGCAATATTACTTAGTCGTTAAGGTTGTATCACCGATAAATCAACGAATCGTTACTACCTGACTAACTCATTCATCTTGGGTTAATACATAGTGAGTCAGACTCTTGATATACCCCCTACCACTCCACTTAGCCCCATTACCTTTCGCTTTATCGCCAAATCCATTCATCCTTTCCGGCGATCTTTCATCCTAATCTGGAAAATCATATCTCACCAATCCGATACTTCTATGATATCAATTTACTATCACATCCTGTCAATTATGAAAGAGAAAGAATTACGTTCATTATCGAGTTATTTGCTGTTTGTCATTGGCCTTTTTATGCTGGGAAGCGGCGCTATTTTGGCGTTAGTTGGCTCTATTATCAGTGGTGTGATCATTGCCATTATTGGTTTTATTGTCTTGATTGGCCTTTCGGTAGTTAACCCTAACGAAGCCATGGTGACCACCTTTTTTGGTGATTACATGGGTACCATGCGCCAAAACGGACTACGGTGGGTTAATCCGCTGTTCCGTCGCAAAAAAATAACCCTGCGGGCTCGTAACCTTAACGGGCAAAAACTAAAAGTAAACGACAAGCTGGGTAGCCCCATTGAAATTGCCGCCGTGGTAGTATGGCGGGTGGGTGATACCGCCAAGGCTTCCTTCGAGGTAGACGACTATATCAAGTACGTTGATATCCAATCGGAGGCAGCCGTACGGCATCTCACCGGAATATACGCCTATGATACCATGAATGACGATACGCACGACGAAGTTACGCTGCGTGATGGTAGCGGTAAAATAAACGAAATGCTGGAAGGCGAGCTAACCGAGCGCCTCAGCCGGGCGGGAATCGATGTACTCGAAGCCCGGATCAGTCACCTGGCGTACGCTCCCGAAATTGCCGGGGCTATGCTGCAACGTCAGCAGGCAAGTGCCGTGGTAGCCGCTCGCCGTCAAATTGTGAATGGAGCCGTCGGTATGGTCGAAATGGCCTTAGCCCAATTGGCCGAGAGAGGTATCGTTTTCCTCAACGAGGAACGTAAAGCCGCGATGGTGAGTAATCTTTTGGTAGTACTATGTAGTGACAAGGCGGCGTCACCCATCGTCAAAGCCGGCAGCCTATATCCCTGATTATCGCCGAAAAGAAAGCATCTGTACTCCGGGTAAACCCGGAAATGCTCAAAGAGCTGGAAGCATGGGCGCAGGAAGATTTCCGCAGTGTCAACGGGCAGATTGAATATCTGCTCAGTGAAGTACTGCGGAAAATCCGTCGTGCGCGGGGGAAAACGAGCGGGGAGGAAAATTGAATGATAAGAAAACTTAAATTGAGCGGGTTGTTGCTTTTTTGTTTAAGTTTTGTTGTTAATTTACAGAGGATAGTCCTATTCAGAGATGATGGAAAAAGTATTAGTCTAAAATTTCGTTTCTCTTATATGTAATCAAACAATAGCGAGAAAGGTACATTACCAAACAAATGCATCAGCACCGGACTGAAATATTTACGCCCCGATACCAGGGAGAGCGATTTAAAGATCATCGTTTGCCTCTGGATTTTCTTGAAGACTTAAAAATTCTTCAGGAAATGACTGTTGAGATGGCAAAATATATCTTTAAGGAAAAGAATAGTGGCAGGGAACGTACATCCAGAAATTTCACAAGTGGTATTTCCTTTGAATTAGAATCTATCGAAGAAGGTAGCACTATTCCAAAAATTGTTTTGATGACTTCAATGGTTGGATTATTTCCTGCTCAGGCCGTTACCTATTTTGAAGATGCCAGTTCCCGGATAATTGAAGCAGTTCAGGCGGCAAATGATGGAAAAGATATGCATCAATTTTTGCCAGACCACGTACTTGATTATTTTAATAGATTTGGAAAAAAGCTTGGGAATGACGATTTTATTGAGTTTTCTCCTGAGAAAGAGAAGAAAGCCAAGTTCACCAAAGAAACTAGAAAAATGCTAATACTTGCCTCTACCAAAGCAAATGAATACACAGAAGACGTTAGCGTAAGAGGGATGATAACAGCGATGGACAAGCACAAAAGCTCATTTGAGATTCAAAATATTAATTCTCAGAAAGTAAGGGGGACTTATTCGCCAGAAAATTTAGAATTATTGCAACACGCTTTTGTGAACCTAGAAAAAAAACAAAAGGTACTCATTAAAGCAACTGGTTTTTTTAGAAGAAACGGTAAGTTAGAATCACTAAATGAAATTGAGGAAGTTGTGCTGCTGGAAGAATTTGACGTTCCGGCCCGTTTGGAAGAACTAGCCCAGTTGAAACAAGGCTGGCTTGATGGCGAAGGAGCTCCTCTTAATGCTTCTGGTATCGAGTGGCTAGCTAGGACCTTTGATGAAAACTTTGATTCCATTCTACCTTTACCAGCTACTTTTCCTACACCTGATGGAAATATACAGTTTGAGTGGTCTTTGGGTAATTGGGAAGCATCACTAAGAGTAAATCTTCGAACGCACCTAGCAACGTTTGAAGAGTTGGAGCTAAGCACAGCTATTGATAATGAAGTTAGTCTTGATCTGAATACAGAAGATGACTGGCGTTCACTAAATCAATTCATAGTATCGAAACACCAAATGGATTAATGAATTTAGAAACTTTATTACTCAGGCAGGTAAATCCAAGTTTTGTGCAAGGAGACACAATCTCTACCCAAGTTTTCACCTCACAAACATTTAGGCCAAGCCCCAAAGACGAAGGGAAACTTTCTGTGTATCAAGGTGATAAATTTAACGCTGGGGAGTCATTTGATCATTTTATAAAACGGAGCTACGCCTCAGCAGGTGTAGTGGCGGTAAGCAAATTGGAGTGTGATACAGAAGCCTTACCTGTGAATGAAGACAACGACCCATTTGAGGGCCATTGCTCAATAGATTATAATGGTCTTAGCAGTGGACAAATTGATAAAAAAGCAAAGAAATTAAAATCTTATGCCCGAGTACGGGGTTGGCTTCATCAGATGAATTAGTCATATTGTGCATCATCACATAAGCTATATTAATCCTATAAATAAAAAATATAAAGCATGAAAATCGATCGCGACGCGCTGCAAAAAATTGCCCACCTGGCTCGGCTGGAAGTAAAACCCGAGGAGGAAGATGCCCTATTGGCTAGCATGGAAAACGTACTGACCTGGATGGAGCAACTCAATGAAGTAGATACCGAAGGAGTAGAGCCCCTTACCCACGTGACGGATGAGGTAAATAACTGGCGGGAAGATGTGGCCCATGACTCCCTTTCGCGGGAAGAAGGCTTGATGAACGCGCCTCAGCACGACGAGACTTACATCAAAGTACCCAAAGTAATAGAATAAGGGGAGAGAACCTACTGACCCTCTCCCCTCTGTTTTTTAGCTTCTTTCTTACTGTTTCCGGCTATTCTATCGTGAAAATGTCGGCATCCAGATGAGCCGGGAATTTCTGCCGGTACTTGTCCAACGGTGGTTTTTCTAGATGAACCACCTTCGTACTTTCGGCTTCTCCCAGATCCGTAATTACTTCTCCCAAAAAATCAACCACCACTGATCCACCCTTGTGGGCTACTCCGTTGCCGTCGGTGCCTACGCGGTTGACACCTACCACGTAGCTAAGGTTTTCGATGGCCCGGGCTTTCAGAAGCGTATTCCAGGCGTAGGTTCGTACGGTGGGCCAGTTGGCTACGTACACCAGTACATCGTAGGGGTTGTCCTGCTGCTGACGACTCCATACCGGAAAACGCAGGTCGTAGCAAACCAATGGGCAAACACGCCAGCCTTTCCAGTCTAGCACTAACCGCTCTTTACCGGCCGTAAAAGTACCGTGCTCGGCTCCCATCCGGAACAAATGTCGTTTATCGTAGTGCTGGTACGTACCATCGGGCCGCACGCACAGCAAGCGGTTGAAAAACTGCTTATCCTCCCGCACTGCCATACTCCCGATCAAAAGGGCGCCGGTCTGCGCGGCGATCATCTTCATCCAGCGGGTAGTCATGATATTCATTACCTCGGCCGTAGCCTTGACATTCATGCTAAACCCCGTATTAAACATTTCGGGTAGCACAATAACATCCGCCGGTTCCGGAAGAAATGCTATTTGCTCTTCCAGATTGGCCAGATTGGCCGTGGTATTTTCCCACACTAACGAAGTCTGGATCAAGGCAACGGAAAGAGTATTAGCTGGTAGGCTGATGAGACGGCTCGTTTAAATTTATGGACTACTTACGGCTGTAAAACTTCATTCGGTAATCTACATCCACGTTCCCTTTCGCAATATCACTCAGCTTTCTTTTGAGTAACTGCTTTTTGAGCGTCGGCAGGTAGTCGGTAAAAAGCTTTCCTTGGAGGTGATCGTACTCATGCTGAATAATACGCGCGGCCGTGCCGTCGTAATCTTCAATGTGCTCGTTCCAATCGAGGTCGCGGTATTTGATTTTCAAGCGCTCCGGGCGGAATACCTCGCCCCGGATACCCGGAATGCTCAGGCATCCTTCTTCAAACCCCCACTCTTCACCATCTTCTTCCAGAATCTCCGGGTTGATAAACGCCTTCTTAAATCCTTCGAGACCCGGTTCTTTATCTTCCTCGGCCTCTCCTTCGTTCATGGGAGTGCCGTCTACTACAAAAATACGGATATTAAGGCCCACCTGCGGAGCGGCCAACCCTACTCCCGATGCGTCATACATGGTCTCGAACATATTGGCAACAACCGTTTTCAGGTCTAGTTCGTCTTTTTCAATGGGCCTCGTTACTTTGCGTAAAATCGGATCTCCGTAGGCCACGATGGGGTAAATCATTGGAATTATAATCGATGGTAAGTGATAATTGAATCGTATGAAATGAGGGCAATTCTACTGATTTCCGAAGGGATTCAGACGGCGACCTTCCATGAAAGACTGCAAAATAATGGTAGCACTTACCTTATCCAGGTTTCCCTTCTCGCGGCGCTCGCTTTTCTTACTTCCTGCGGCAATCATTGCTTGTAAGGCCATTGATGAGGTAAAGCGCTCGTCGTGCGTATAAACGGGAATAGTTGGAAAGGTGTTTTCCAGCTTTTTTACAAATACCCGGACCGGCTGGGTATTGTGCGTATCGCTGCTGTCCAGCTTGGTAGGCATCCCTACCACAATTGCCTCGACTTCCTCCTGATCGATGTACTTTTTAAGGTAGTCGAGCAGCAAATGTGTGCGCACCGTTTCGAGGGCCGTTGCAATAATCTGCAAGGGATCGGTTACGGCTAATCCGGTTCGTTTAGAACCATAATCTATGGCAAGCAATCGGGGCATATTTTTAATGAGTGAATGATAGAATGAATGAGGGGCTAGCCCCCGCGGTGAATATTTTCGTGTAGATAGGTAATTTATCCACCGGCTATTCAGTCCGTCGTTCATTCGGAATAAACACTGCAAAGATAAAGGCTTTCGTTGGCTTTTGACAACTGTCTCCCTAATACAACCTTCTGATCAGAACTCTATCTGGTAAATACACTTTGATTTTTTCGTACTAAAAATAGGCCGAAGTCAGCAGAGCCCTTTTTCCTATCTTTGTATCTATGATTCAAAAACGCTGGATACCTTCGGCCGAGCTCACTCCCGAACAACAGGCAATCGCCCCCACCTTGGCCGATTCAATTCATGTTAGTCCGTTTTTAGCCACGCTACTCCTACAGCGTGGAATAAGGGACTTCGAAGAAGCCCGAACATTTTTTCGCCCTGAATTATCGCAGCTCCACGACCCCTTCCTGATGAAGGATATGGATAAAGCCGTGGAGCGGCTTACGCTGGCGCTTTCGAGCGGAGAGAAAATTTTGGTGTACGGTGATTATGATGTAGACGGTACCACTTCTGTGACCATGTTTTACGGGTTTCTGCGGACCATTTACGAGCAACTCGATTACTACATACCCGACCGCTACACCGAAGGCTACGGAATATCGACGCCGGGTATTGACTGGGCCGCCGAAAACGGCTATTCGCTCATTGTAGCCCTCGACTGCGGTATTAAATCAGTGGATAAAGTCACCTATGCCCTCACCAAAGGTATTGATTTTATCATCTGTGATCACCACCGACCGGGCGATGAATTACCTCCGGCGGCCGCAGTGCTGGATCCCAAGCGGACCGACTGCCCTTACCCCTATAAAGAACTCACCGGCTGTGGCGTAGGCTTCAAGCTACTGCACGCCTTTTGTATTCAGAACGGACACGATTTGGATATCCTCTATCCTTACCTCGACTTGCTCATGGTAAGTATTGGCTGCGATATAGTACCCATCACGGGCGAAAACCGCGTATTGGCTTACTACGGGTTGAAACAACTCAACTCTTCACCCCGCACCGGACTGAAAGCCCTGATCCAGGTAGCGGGCTTTACTACCGCCATGGATATAACCAACGTGGTGTTTGGCCTCGGTCCCCGAATCAACGCCGCCGGACGAATCAAGCACGCCAAAGAAGCCGTCCAGTTGTTACTATCCGAAAACGACGAGGAAGCCATGGACTTTGCGCTCGAAATTAACAAGCACAACAGCGACCGCCGGGTGTTTGATTCCAGCATTACCGAAGAAGCACTAGCCATGATTCATCAGGACGAATGGTTGATGGATGCAAAAAGTACCGTCTTATTCAAAGAAGACTGGCATAAAGGAGTCATCGGGATTGTAGCGAGCCGCTGCATTGAGCACTTTCACCGGCCTACCATTATCCTAACCCAGTCCAACGGCAAGGCGGCCGGCTCGGCCCGTTCTGTACCGGGATTTGATGTCTACGAAGCCATTGAAGAATGCTCCGAACTACTCGAACAGTTTGGTGGGCATACCTTCGCCGCCGGGCTCACCCTTCCGGTAGAGAATATTGAGGCGTTTCGTCAGCGCTTTGAAGAAATTGTCAGTAGCCGTATTCGGCCGGATCAGCTCATTCCGATGATTAATATTGATCTGGAAATCGAGCTGGATGCTATTACCTGGAAGTTTTATAACGTCCTGAAACAGATGTCTCCCTTCGGCCCCGGTAACATGACGCCCATGTTTGTGAGTCGCCAGGTATCCATTGCGGGACGCCCTACCATCATGAAAGAAAAACACATCAAGTTTGACGTTTACCAGGGTACATCTCCCGCTTACACTGTGATTGGTTTTGGAATGGCAGGTATGCACGCCGATCTGATGACAGGAAAGCCGTTTGATATTTGTTACCACCTCGACGAAAATAACTTTCGGAATGTAAGGACATTACAATTTATGTTGAAGGATATAAAGTTTGAATCTGAATAAATGGCGCTAATTGACAAGCAGATAGACGTAACGCTGGAAAGAATCCGGCCCCACGAAGCATCCGAACTATCGGTACTTTGCCGGGAGATTTACACACAGCACTATCTACACCTTTGGTTCGACGCCGGAGCGTGGTACCAGCAAACCCGCTATAATCCCGAAATTATAGCCACCGAGTTGGCCCATCCGGAAGCCGAGTTTTACTGGGTGATATCCAAAAAGTACAAGGTAGGGTACCTGAAACTGAACCTCCACGCCGCGCCGCCCGAACTACCTTTGTACACCACCGAAAACTCGTTGGAGGTAGAGCGCATCTATCTGCACCAGAATGTAATGGGCAAGGGGGTTGGGCGCTACGTGATGGAATGGGTGGACCGTACGGCCCGAAACCTGAATAAGGCCTGCGTATTTCTGTATTCGATGGACAGCAGCGATGCCGTTGCGTTTTACGAAAAAACGGGATACCGAAAAGCCGCCACCAAGCGTTTACCCTTTGAACAAATGAAGCCGGAATACCGGGGAATGTACCTGATGATAAAAGCAGTATAATGATACTCAGAACCGAAAATCTTGTTAAAAAATACGGTACCCGGCTCGTGAACGACAACGTGAGTTACCAGGTAGCGCAGGGAGAAATCGTGGGACTTTTGGGCCCGAACGGGGCCGGGAAGACTACCTCATTCTACATGGCCGTAGGCTTGGTAAAACCCAACAGCGGCCACGTATACCTCGACGACCTCGATATTACCAACCTGCCCATGTACAAGCGGGCCCGGTTAGGCTTAGGGTACCTGGCCCAGGAAGCTTCTATTTTCCGGCAACTGACGGTGGAAGAAAACATCAAAGCCGTGCTGGAAATGAGCAACCTGTCGAAGCAGGAGCAAAAAGACAAGGTGGAAGATCTGATTGAGGAATTTAGCCTCGAACACGTTCGTAAAAGTAAGGGAATGGTGCTTTCGGGTGGAGAACGTCGCCGGACCGAAATAGCCCGTGCCCTGGCCGTAGACCCCAAGTTTATCTTGCTCGATGAACCCTTCGCCGGGGTAGACCCCATTGCGGTGGAGGATATTCAGACGATTGTGGCTAAGCTAAAACACCGCAACATTGGTATCCTGATCACGGACCACAACGTAAACGAAACACTCTCGATCACCGATCGGGCCTATCTGCTATTTGAAGGAAAAATATTAAAACAAGGAACGGCCGAAGAATTAGCCGAAGACGAACAAGTACGCCGGGTGTACCTGGGGCAACACTTTGAGCTGAAACGGAAGGTGTAGAAAGTTATTAAAAAACAGTGGGAGCCTCTACCCATCTATTGATTATGCCTTAATGTGGCAAGCCAACCTACTACAAAAAAACCAAAATAGAACAAACGGGAATAAGAGCGATAAATAAAAAACGACAAGATTAAGTTATCCCAATTAGAAGGCTTCTTGATGAAAGCAGCCGACATATTGAGAGGCAAAATGGATGCTTCAGAATACAAGGAGTTCATTTTTGGTATGCTGTTCCTAAAAAGGATGTCTGATGTATTTGACCAAAAAAGAGAACATTTCAGAAAGAACGATTACAAGCATTTAGATATAGACACTTTAAGTGAAATCCTTGAAGATAAATTAACCTATGGCGATACGTTCTTTGTTCCCCAAAGAGCTAGGTGGAATGAAGGGTTTACCGATGAAAATGGGGCTCGACAACCACCCATAAAACACCTTCAAATAAATATCGGGCAAATGCTGAACAAAGCATTAGATGCCATTGAAGAATCAAACCCCGACACGCTCTCTGGTATTTTTAAAGGTCGTATCAACTTCAACAAAGAAGTGGACGGAAAGCAGATTGTAAAAAATGCTGACCTCAAAAAGATGATTGACCACTTCAACGAGTTTCCGAAGTTGGTGAATGGAAATTTTGAGTTTCCTGATTTGTTAGGCGCAGCATACGAATATTTACTGAAACACTTTGCGGATGAAAGCGGAAAAAAAGGCGGACAATTCTATACGCCAAATCAAGTAGTTCGTTTATTGGTACAATTGATGAAGCCAGAGTCCGGTATGTCGGTCTATGACCCTACGGCTGGTTCGGGTGGTATGCTCATTCAGTCGCATCAATACATTGAAGAACAGGGCCAAGATGCCAATGACCTAGAACTTTTCGGGCAGGAAAATGACCCCACGGTGGTGGCTATCTGCAAGATGAACATCATTCTGCACAACATTACAAAGTATACTATTGAATACGGAGATACCTTAGAGGAACCATTGAATGAAAGAGACGGGCAACTTATTCAGTTCGACAGAGTCATTGCCAATCCTCCTTTCTCCCAGAACTACAACAGAGCTACCATGCAGTACTCATCTCGTTTTAGCTATGGTTTTGCCCCCGATACGGGCAAGAAAGG
>JBDNFP010000214.1:0-2664 GCA_041689775.1 Spirosomataceae bacterium | reverse complement strand
GATGCCAAACGGTTTCAAACCAAGTACAAAAAGGTATCCCCGGCTATGAAACAGGGGCTCGTGAACCAAATCTACCCCTTGGAGGACCTCCTGTTAATGAAGCCCTTAATGTTTACCATAGATTAAATGCCCAGTACCGATTTCTTTGGTATAGATTTTTTTCCTTTAACAGGTGTTTGACTTCTTTTCTGAGTAGTAGCCTTCGTGGCTTTTTAAATCAGTAGCTTACAATTAGTCTAAAATTACCTTCTCTTTCTTAGGATATTTAACTTCGTATTGAAGAGTAATATCTTTTTGTTGCTGCGAGTTAATGGTCAATTCCCAGCTTATTTTTCCGGTTTCAGGGGCGAGCTGTCCGTTGGAAAGCTCAGTGGCCGATACGGTAATATCATTAATGACCGATACCGGAATCTGATCAAATAGCGTGAGTTGGATGGGTTGAGATTTCTTATTCCTGACCGTTATTTTAAAATCTCTGGTTTCGACGGTATTACTGCCGATGCTCCGGGTCCTTGAAAACTGCTCAATCTTTTCGCGCTCTACCACGATACTTTTATCCCGTCCCAGCGAAATAGTCAATGTATCCTGCAACGATTTGGCATCCAGTATCGAGCGGCCCACGTAGGCATCCTCAAAGTAAAGATTTGCTTCCCCTTCCAGCAAATTATACTGATCCCAATTGGTGACGAGAGCCGTTAGAAAAACATCCTTTTCCAGTTTGGGAATTGCGTAGTAATGATAGTCGGCCTTTATTTCGTATTTCTTTAAATCAACCAGTAATTTTTCGCCGGTGGCCGCTATTGAATAGGGCGTCTCTACCTCGATTTCTACCGTGGTTTGGTTTTCAACGACGGTGGTAGTAACGATATTTGCCGCCATTTTCATGGCTCTGGGTTGTGCCCCGGCAGCCTTACTCTGTAATCCGTATCCCACCACCATTACTTCCGATAGTGCCATCATATCTTCTTCCATGAGTATGGTTATCTGTGGCTGATTAATAGGAAGTTCACGGGTTCTATACCCAACATACGAAGCAACCAATGTTTGGGCGCCGTTGGGTAGCGTGAGGCTGTAATTTCCTCTGGCGTCGGTAACGGTGCCGATGGTAGAGCCTTTGACCGTTACGGCCACCCCCGGTATCGGCTGACCGGTTGGGTCTACTACCTTGCCGCTTACATTCCGGATTGAGCCGGGTGCGATCATGCCTTGTACAGACCTTTCAAATACCGTGTTTCGGGCGTAGTTCAGCTTCCAGGGAATTAGCTCAGGTATAACCCCGCTTTGGTTAGGCGTGCCGTTAGAAAATTTAAGCTTTACGTTCTTCCAGTCAATTCCGGTATTCTGAAATACCTCCGCCTTATTAGGTAAGTGAAAGCGGACTTTTTACATCCTGTACCCGGATATCATACTTGGGAAACCAGCCGGCATTGGCTACCAGATAGGTCAGGTTGAAGGTACCGCTGCTGGTTTTCTCCGCGCTTATTCTGATTTCAATTTCGCTGCCGGGGAGCGACTTTTGTTGGTTCAGCTCCCGCAGTTGGTTTTCGAGCTGCGTCTTTTCTTTTGTTTTAAGCGTGATACTCCTTTGGATTTTAATCTGCTCTTCTTTGATTCGGGTAATTTCGGACTCAAAAAACTCCATGGTCATTTTTAGCTTAGCCACCGTGGGCCCGGCATTCTGACCACCCAGATTTTTGTTGGCGTTGAGCAGGCTTTGCTTCTCATTTAGCACCTCCTGTCGGGCTTGATACTGACCAACGGACATATCCACAGCCTCCACGAGGGTAGTCAGGCTGTCAATCTGGGAGTCTTTTTTTAATTCCGTAAGGTAGTTGAGCGAATGGTTAACCGATAAAATGGTAAAATCCCCTTCGGCTTTTACCTGAATACTCTTGTCGTCAAGAAAAGGAGAAAGATTCCTGATTTTGAGAATGGATTTTCCAGCCGGAACGGCAACCGTACCCGACTCAAAAATCTGCGCTCCTCTCAGAAATACGGTGACTGCCTTGATGTTAGTTTTTAACTCTTTCTCCTGCACTTCTTGCGCAAAGCCGCTGTACATCAGGGTGAGAAACAGAAAAGTTGGGATTGCTCTCATAAAGTCCTTTGGAAATGGTGCTAATGAAAAAACTCCATCAATGATAGGTTGAAATCTTGGATTGTGCAATACCCTACTTCATCAGCAACAAGTGGCTATCCTGCTTGGCGTTTATCCAGTGCTTTACGTTAGGTTCGATGGGTACAAAGTCGCCGGGTAATAGGGTTGTAGTCTGCCCTTTTTCGTCTTCAAAAGTTGCTTTACCAATTACGCACAGCAAAAGGGCTGGGATAGCAGAATTATGCTCTTTCAACTGTTGCTGAGCCAGGATTTTGACGGCTGTCACTTTTGCGTCGCCCGACGTAAAAAGGCTCTTGGTTTGCAGGGGTTTATCCTGGGTATGAATAGTTTCGAGGTTCATAGGAAGGTGGTTTGTACAGATCGTAAGCTACTAAACTTTGATCGACATTGCTATGCTCTTACTCATAAGTAGGGCATTGAAATTAGTTTGCATTAATCTATCTTCGTTCCATGGGACGAAAAAACACACCCTTTCTCAGCGAGGTGCAACGCGCTGAACTGATGCAGGGATTCAAAACGAGCCTGAGCCACGCCTTTCGCTTTCG
>JBDNFP010000213.1:0-5783 GCA_041689775.1 Spirosomataceae bacterium | reverse complement strand
TGGAGATATTGGTAATAACGATGCAAACCCGGCTATAACGTCCAATTTTATTTACAGAATACCAGAGTTGAAGAGCCCGGAAAGTACCTTTGATCCCGCATCAATTAGTAAAATTACCTTCCGCTACCCGGATGGGCCACGCGACGCAGAAACCCTGCTTTTTGACCCGGTGACCAAGGATCTTTTTGTTGTTTCGAAAGAGTTTAACAAAACAAATCTATATCGGATTCCTTATCCTCAATCAGTCGATGGAGTAATTACCGCTGAATTAATCGGGCTGATTCCATCGGTTTTAATTGCTACGGGGGGCGATATCGCCGCAGACGGGAAAGAGATCGTGGTGAAGACCTACGCTGCTATTTACTACTGGAGACGCAAAGAGGGGAGACCATCGGGCAAACGTTACTCCAATCCTCTCTGAAAACACTGCCCTATGAGCTAGAACCTCAGGGAGAAGCTATTTGCTTCGACAAAGAAATGGGTGGGTACTATACTTTGAGCGAAAGACGCACGGCAAGTCAGGTAACGCTTAATTATTACAAGAGGAAGTAGCGGTCGGCTTTCTGTCATTGCCTACAAGTAGGTTGACCATTATCTAAATAAAAATAGAGCTATTAGCCGATAAGTGTAAGCCGATAGCTCTATTGTTATTGTCCGAAATAAGCACAGCATCATTGATTTACATTACTCCATAATTATCCACCGGAAACCAATAGGTACTACCTTTACTTTCAATAAATAGTGGGCATCTCCGAAGCCGGATCACTATACTTTCTTGTCATTTGCTACAAAGATGTAGCCTCCGTTTGGAATGCTTTCCGAAAATCCTAGCTTCCAAGAAGCGTTACCTTCCTAAACCCTATTTTAGTTTTGTAGAAACACAGGAAAAACCTACAAGTAGAACTAGTAAAATTACCAGGGTTTTCAAATGAGATGATTCTTGTAAGCAAAAGCCACGGCCGCAGCGGTACTTTTTGTTCCTGTTTTTTCTAAGATACGTAGTCGGTGACCTTCTACCGTGCGCCCACTGATAAATAACTTTTCGCTGATTTCGGAAGTTGAAAGCCCATCGCAGAGGAGTAGAAGTACTTCTTGTTCGCGGTTGGAGAGGCCAACGCTAGTTGAGTTGGCAAAAAAAGGTTGTTTATTGGAGGGGCGGTTAATCATTTTCCGGTGCATTACCAGGGAAACGAAATTATTAAAATAGTGTCCCTCATTGTTTACCTGCCTGATCGCCTTTTCCACTTCGTCAGGTGAGGTGTCTTTTAAAAGGTAGCCATGCACTCCTTTTTCTAACATGTGTAGGACGAAACGATCCTCGTCGTACATGGATATCACAATCACTTTTATGTCCGGGTACTTTTCGATCAGCAATTCGGAGGCCTTCATGCCATCCATAACCGGCATTTGGAGGTCCATAAGAACAATATCTGGGGTACAGGTTGGTAAATTATCCAGTAATTCCTGACCATTTGCTGCTTCCAAGACAAATTCAAAGTCGGGAATACCGCTTAGCATGGCCATAAACCCCTTTCGGAAGAGCTCGTGATCGTCGGCAATAGCAAGTTTTATCGTTTTCATGTGGAATAGTGTATTTTTTGATAGCTATATCAAATAGCCTGTTTTTTGGTATTTCTCCACAAATTAAAGGTGTGCTTTCAACGGCGGGTACTCATTACTAGTACCCTCTTTGTTGTATTCTTTGTCAATAGGTACTAGTACCTCGGCCTCAAATCCATCACCCTTTGTATCTGGATACTGTACCGATCCGTTAATAACGCTCAGTCTACTCTCAATATTCCGAAGCCCAAGCCCACCTTGGAGGCTAGTTTTGGTTTGGGGAGCATCAAATCCCAAACCATTGTCAATAACGCGAAGTTGAAGCATACCTTTTTTTACATCCAAGCACACACTAATATGATCACAGCGGGAATGTTTTATGGCATTGTTGACCAATTCCTGCATAATACGATAGAGTGCTAGTTCTACCTTTTTTGGTTGGCGGGGAATAAAATCTGATTCACATTGAAACTGTAGCATCAAGGTTTCGGTATTTTCTAAACGGTTCATAAACTCCTCGATAGCTGCAACGAGACCAAAGTGTTCAAGTGTAGTAGGTACCAAATCGCGGGTAATACGCCTTACCTGTACGATGGTGTCTTCCAATAGTGACTGCACTTTTTGAAGAGCCGGATCAGCATCCTTAGTTTGCTGATTACTGTTTTTTCTATGCTGATTGAGACTCAATTTGGTTAACGATAGCATGGTGCCAATGTCATCGTGCAGGTCTTGGGCAATGCGTCGACGTTCAGCTTCTTCCGAGTTTAATGCGGTTTCAAGCAACATGCGTTGGTATTCCTTCTCTACATCCCTCATCTGCTTCTGTTGTTGCAGCTGTTTTTTTTGGTAGTAGATAACAAACGTTATGACAAAAACAGCCATGATGAGCATGGCCAAACAGGCAATTAAAACGGCCCAGCGTATTTGTTCAGGATTCAGTTCTTGCATGCTGTACGCGCATATTCCATATTCCAATTGTAAATAATAACAAAGAAACGATCTCTACCGCGTAGGGAATCTTTTCAATCAACCCTAATTTTAAATCATTCTCCCATTTATTCATGAAATACCAGAAGGGGAAGAAAAATATATTACCAGAATAGAAAAAAAGTAGTCCGGCGCATACCCAAAAGAACGGGTAGCTAGTTATATTTTTCACTACCATTGATTTTATTATTTCATAAAAGTAAAGTAATACCCAAAGAATCATTAGTACACTTTCAACTACTTGTGAATATCGTCCAACCATGTGATTGTGCAGGTCCACCAGATTTTCATTACTCGTATAGACGTCTATGATTGTAAAAGGGATAAAAGCAATGATAGAAAAAAAAATTATCTGCCTGTTTCTATTGGAGTGAAAGTAGTGAATGAACATCCCCCCCAAAAGCATATAACGCATCGGTACGAAGATATTTAGGAGTAATATATTATTACTTCGGTAGGCTGCCAGATGGAACATCCACAGACCGATGATTAGATCGATGCAAAGGAATGTTAGCAATAGCCGAAAAGCCTTATCGAGATAAGAATAAGAGGAGAGTGATAGGATAAGCGGTATAAGGATTACAAATACCGCAAGACTAGATACTGTAAATTTATTAATGAATTCGAGGTAGACCATGGGGTTGAATTCTTACTTATGGATTGCATTCATGGGGACAAACTGGTCCACCTACCAGGGCATCATCATCTCCTAGGGGCATATCCTTTAGCCCTATCCGGGTACTTGTCAAATCCTTTCCATCGGCGTCTACGGCAACTACTACGAGTTGATCCTCGAACTCCGTGCCGGTAAAAGCCCCGAAGTAGAAGCGAAGACCAACACACCCTTCTTTTTCCATCAGTTTTTTAAGCTTACTGTTGCCAAAGAATTGCGCCTCAGTGTATGTATTTGGCTTTTTATGCTCCTTCTCTTTCTTTTCGCGAAAGCTCTTGGTAAAAGTAGCTGCCTTGGAGGAGGAAATTAATGTTCCTTCTTCGCCGGTAAATTTTTTTGCATTCATGTTTAGTAAATTTTTTTGCGTTGTGTGTAAGAATTTATTGTGATGTTTAAAATGATATCCGGTCCGTGTAGTAAGTTCGGATAAGGTATTCATGTTTCATTTAAGCTGCACACAAAGTAAAAAGAGTATTGGGAGAAGACCAAACCATTCACTAAGTGATATAGAATAGGGGATGTTTTATTTTTCTCAGCAAAACCAGGTAAAACTACCTATCTCAAAGAGGTAGTTTTCTTCTAGAATCTAAACGTAAAGAACTTAAATTTGCGCAGAACAAACATTAAGTTCTTTACGTACGATTTGGTTAGGTTGAATGCATAAAAGCCGGGATGAATTATTCGTCCCGGCTTTTTCTTGTGTGATTTGTGTCTATTTTTTTTGGCGTTGCCTCACGGCCTCGTACATGACTACGGCCGTAGCCGCCGAAACGTTTAACGATTCAACTTGTCCAAGTAAAGGTATACGAACCTTATGATCGGATAGTTTTAGCAGTTGCTCGGATATTCCGTCTTCTTCTGAACCCATGATAACGACCGTAGGTACTGTAAAATCGACATCATACAGGTTGTCTTCCCCTTTTTCGGTGCAGGCGACAACTTGTAAACCACTGTCACGCAGGTATTGAAGGGTATCGAGAATACTTCCTTCACGGCTAACGGGCAGATAGTTGAGCGCACCCGAAGAGGTCTTCATGGCGTCTGAGTTTACCTGAGCTCCTCCCTTGAATGGTACCAGTAAGGCCTGAGCTCCGGCGCATTCGGCCGTTCGAGCAATAGCTCCAAAGTTTCGAACATCCGTAACCCGGTCAAGCATCAGGAATAGGGGAGTTTGCCCTTCTTCAAATACTTGGGTTAGCACATTATGTACCGGCACGTATCGAATCGGGGAAACGAAGCAAATTACTCCTTGATGGTTTTTACGAGTAATCCGGTTCAGTTTTTCTATCGGTACTTTGGCAAGAGGTATTTGTAGCTCAACTGCGAGTTTTTGAAGCTCAGGGAATACCTGGTCTTTTTGTATTAATAAGCGCTCTATTTCCTTACCCGAACGAAGGGTTTCCATAACGGACTGTACACCAAAGACCATGTCGGCTTTGGGAATTGAGGGGGTCTGTCTTACCGGATAGCGCCGTTTCTCCATGCTTCTACTACGGGATACCAAATGGGCTGATACTCTACGTAGCGTACCAGTTCATAATGATCATCCACAAATTGATTTGTTCTTTTATTAAATGTAAAATTAACGTTTGTGGCGTTGGCCTTTTGGTCATACACCCACACTTCTTTGTCCTTACTTCGTTGTACCCTATCGGGAGGCCCCAAGATAATAAATATCATGCCTTTATCCGTTTTCCAACCTTCTTTGTAGCTAGTAAATAGTCGGTTAGCATCTTCAACGCGCTGGTAATAATAGCGTATGACCTGCTGGGCGAGCTCGGGGTTACCATTCATCAACGACAGCCAAAATTTATCCAGAGCTTTTTTTTCATCACGCGCAGCTTCTATTTCCTTAACCTCCTGGTTGGTACTCATGTACAGCAGGGGCTCAGTAAGTTTTTCTGGCTGGGTAAGCTTGGGGTAGCGGTCGTCCGTTACCAAAACTCCCATGCCCTCGGACTGAGTGGTATCGGATAAAATAAAATAGAGCCCTTCTTTAGAAAATGAAATAGATTGGTTACTCATGATTGTAAAAGCACTATCTACTTTCAAATTCTTCGTCACCGGTTTAGGTACCGTATTCATCGGAGAAGGCGCCGCTTCAAAGCCGTGCCGATAGTAGTATACGTACAATGGGGTGGATTTTCCGCTGAGTGAGTGAACCTCTACTGGTTGATCCTGACTAACAAAATGTCGGCGTAACGGCACATTTTTTCCTCCCTCAAATACACCAAACTTTTCGCTGTCACGCTGATTTTTAAAACTAATGGGCAAATCATTCAGTACCTTTTTCAGGGTACCAATCTGGCTGATTTCAATCAACATGACCCCGTAATCTTTACCTGGCTTTTTGATATCAAACTGGGCCACGATCTGTTTATCAACCTCCGTAAGATTTTGGAGAGTCATGGGTACATTACCATAGGCCAGCCGATCGCGGGTGCCGTAGTCAGAATACATGACGTAGTTGAGCGTATAAAGTTTACTAAACTCTTCGATATCAATAGAGCTTTCTCCTTTTACGGCATCTATGTACACAAACACTCGTACCTGAGTGGAGTCT
>JBDNFP010000212.1:0-14731 GCA_041689775.1 Spirosomataceae bacterium | reverse complement strand
TTGGAGTGATGGTTATTTCGTTTGTTCTATTGGTGAAGCATCACCTGATACTATTCGTGAGTATTTCCTTAATCAGGGTTAGTCGCTTACATCCCATCCACGCAAAAGCGATGAATGGGTTTTACCCTCCGTTTTATAAAATAATATTTCCTGGAAATTAAGTACCTGCATAGGTTGTGTGAGACTACGAAGAACTGATGGATAAGGGGAGATAGCAGTATCTCCCCTTATCCACTAAGCCAAATAACTAATAGCCTGCTTTACTTAGACTGATTTTATTTTTCAAAATCAGTCTCCAAAAGTTGATTTTCATCGAATACACCACTACCCGCAGGTTTTCTGGCCCTCATCTTTTTTATGTCGTCCAGGGCGATTCCTTTTGGTGATTTGACAAAAGCATTTTGAGTAAATTTGATGATATCGGCAATATCCTGGTCCGAAATATCACTATTGTTTACCAATCCGGGCATGTCGTTGTTCAATGTATAAAGCTTTCCATCGACATGAATCGGGCCGCTGATGCCATGCAAGATGATGGAGGCCAGGCGTTTCATGGAGCCGTCGATGTATTCAGAACCTTTGAGGGGCGGGGCCAAGTCCTGTATCCCTTTTCCATCGGCCCCATGACAGGCACCACAAATACTTCTGTACAATTGCAAGCCTTTGGTACGTGCATCCAGTGTGTTTGTCTGCTTTACAAAAATTGGATTTAGCTCCTTCTTCTGATGGTTAACTAGGGCTATATTTAACGTTCTTTTCAGCTGGTCGCTGGGATTCATGGTCGTGAGGTATTTCGCTTCTTTCCCTTCCAAACTACTCACGATGGCCTCCTGAAATAGTCTTTGTGTAGCGTATTTTTTGTCAATAGCCGATAGAATAGGTAAAAAAGTAGCCTCCGATACGGTAAGCCAGGGACGCAATGACATGGACAGATAGAGGTCAAGCGTTGTGTTGTTCTTAGCCAGGATCTGAGAGGACAGTACCTTCATGCTTGGTACATTTTGAACCGTAGCAAATCGTTCTAACAGTCCGAGTGCGTGTGCACTAGTTTCGGGTTGTTCAGACTGGTTTATAATGGAGGACAATGAGCTATACGTAAGCGAATTTAGGCCATCGAGCACATAGAGCGCATGAACGGCCGTTAAGTACTCATTACTCGTTTTGGCCAAACTCGTTAGCTCCTTTACGATGGAAAGGTCTTTCTTTTGGATCAAAATTTGTTGAGCACGGTCTCGTACCCACCCGTTTGGATGACTTAGCATGGCCACCAATTCCTTCGTCGAAGCCTTCGACAAGTCCGAAACGGCGTTGGGTTTGCCTGCTTTGTTGGTTATCTTCAAAATACGTCCCGCGTTCTGTAAGGTATCCAGTTTTTTGAGGCCCAACTGTTCGGTAAGGTACTGTGAGATATAGGCTTTGTGTTGAATGATTCCCCGGTGCATGTCCACCACGTACATGGCGCCATCGGGGCCATTGAATAAGTTGACCGGACGGAAACCCTCGTCCGTCGAGGCAATAAACTCTTTGCCTTCGGTGGCCTGTTTGGCCGAAATTCGGGTATCGGTAAAAGTCAAAATATTCCGTTTGATCAGGTTGGCTTCCGGAGCACAAGTAAACGCATTCTGATTGTATTGATCGGGGAAAGCGCCACCTCTATACACCAAAGGCCCGCAGGCAGCCGTCACATCAATCAAAAGCCCCTCTTTATCCAATACCCCTTTTTGGTAGCCTCGGTTTACCGATGTTTGATGAATAGGGAACACGCGATCACTCGCTATTTTTTGGTTTTCAGCCAGGGTAGGTTTAAAGTACTTATTTTGAATCGCTTTGTTAGGCAATACATAGTCGCTTTTCAGTTGGGTGGCATTACTATTGTAATACAATCGTCCAAAATTATCTTTTGTAATGCCCCACTGACCACGGTAAGAAGTAGGCTCTTTTAACCATTTCCCGTTTTTGAGTCTGTACCTGAAATTATAATTTGAATTGTAGATCCAGTTATCAATATTCATCATCAATCCATTGGAGGAATGTTCCACATTACCGCCCTCGGCATATTCATGATCAACCAACGTTTTTTTACCCGGCTTATCGTTTTTAATTTCTACGAACCAAAGCTTTGGCCCATCAACGTACAAGAGTCCGCCGTATACATGAGCCAAGGCACGGGGCAGAACGAGTTGATCCAAAAATACCTTCGAATGGTCAATCACACCGTCGTTGTCCAAATCTTCTAAAATAGAAATTCGGCCATTCGATACATCTTCACCGATGCCTTCCAGATTAGGCATATATCCAATCATTTCTACGGTCCATATCCGTCCCTTATTGTCAAAGTCGATGCTAACCGGTGCTTTCAAAAAGGGCTCGGCGGCGATTAAGCTTAGCTCGAATCCCTCTTCTACTTGATAGTCCTTAGGAGAAAATGTAAGCTCGTCGTAGGCGATTAAACCAGCGCCCATGATAAAAATGGAAAGTATCGCCGTGGAGAAAGTGGCTATTTTAGTTAATCGGTTGTTCATTACTTTTTGAAGTGTAAATTTTTTATAAATGTTATTTTTTAGGCGTTATTTCTAACAAAGGTTTCTCTACATCCCAGTTTGCTGGCACCTCGTACACTACCCGGGTGATAAATGGGTATTCGCTTTTGTCCTCACTAACTTGCTTCAATAGTTCGGGTTTTCCCTTTTCGATAACACTTCGTTTTAGACTCGTGTTTATGGCCAAATCAATAGTTGATAATTTCCATATTTTATCAGTAAAATTATCAAGTGAAGTCTGTTTTGAATAGACAAATAGTTCTATTTCTTTGGTTTCAGTATCTGCCAAATATATACCCATATGTTTTTTACTCACTTTGACATTTGTTCTTGCATTGCTCGGAACTAATAACCAGCCAATACTTTCATCAGCCGTTTTCCAATGGATGGTTCCTGACTTAATTTGGCCCCATTTTCTGCGATTACCCCAGAGTCCTCCCATCATCCAATCTTTCTCAATCTGATGTGTCACCTTTTTGAGCGTGTCGCCCGTATACGTATTCGGTACGATTTTGAAAATATGTCGGGATTTTGAAAATGACTTAAACTCGGCCAAATCTCCTTTAGGGATAGAAAGTCCTAAGTGGAAAATAGGAGTGAGGTTACTCATTTCGCCATTCTTTTCACCCTTGATCCCAGGAATGGGGGCAAGCTTCTCGTTATCCAACGCCACTGCAATCCAGAGCCCGATGATGGCATTGTATTTCTGCATATCCATGCCGTACGCTCTGAAATAGGGCCCCACCATATTTCGTAAATTGGCGTTGTAGAGCGTGGCTGTTTCATTCCAAAGCGCCTTTTCAAGGCTTCGGCCCATCCTTTTCATTTCTTCGGAAAAAGCCATTTCCCGCCACAAAGCTATTCCGATGAGAGTGACACCGTAATACGTAGGCGAATTATACTCGCTAAATGAACCGTTTGACTGGTATAAATCGAAAATTTCTTTTGCTTTTTTCAAGCCAGCCTGTTTTAGTTCATCGCTTTTGAAACAGGTACCTACATATTCCATCAAAAAAGCACTCATGATGGAAATGTTGCTGTAATAAGGCGTAACATCCCTCTTCATTGCTCCTTTGGCGGCATGTACCAAGCCTATTTCGATAGCTTCTACCACTTCGGCAGGCAAAGTATTCTTGTAATAATGATAAATAATAATCAAATCGCATCCAATGAATTCACGCCAATTTTGATCTAATCGATCATTGACAGCATTGGTTTGCCACATGCCGTAATAGCGGCTTTTTTCATCCTGATACTGGTACTTTAAAACCCATTTCAGAATTGTGATGGCATTTTCTTTGTCACCGCTTTGGTTTCTAAACAAAAGGGCTTCCGCTAACCGGGTGATATTTCGTATACTAGCACGATCCGATAATGAGTTTGATATTTCGGAATCCTTCGGAAAATCTAATGCTATCATATCTTCGAGCAAAGATTTTTGATAAGGTGAAAGTGTGTTGTAAGTATAATTCTTTGAAATTAATTCTTGTTTTTGTGCAAAAACAAGAATTTTGGAAAAGCATATCAAAATAAAGAACAGAATGTATTTTTTCATAGGATCACTATTTCTATCGAGTAGGGTTATTTACTATAATTGGGTAGGATGAAACTTGTCCCTCTGTTTCACAGGCCCGCTTGTGAATATTCGAAATTAGCAAAGCCATGCTTAGCAATGAGGCGAAAAATAGTTGTAAATACCCTTACCTCACCCACTCATTCCCCTTCATCCACGTAAACAACGGCACCATCCACTCCTCCGTAGGAAGTTTCAGAACAAACCCATGGTTACCAGTCGGGTAGAGGTGCATCTCGGCGGGTACCTTGTGGTGTCGAAGGGCTTCGTAGAAAGCGATGCTGTTATCCACGTCCACCACGGTATCGTCGCCCGAATGCGTCAGGTAGGTGGGTGGGGTTTGGGTGGTCACGTGCAGCTCGTTCGAAAACCGTTCGATTTGAGCAGGGGTAGGAGTCTTGCCCAGCAAATTCGTTCTCGATCCTTTGTGCGCGAGCGCCTCACTCATGGAAATGACCGGATACACCAGAATCATGAAATCGGGCCGTAAGCTGGTTTTATTCGGGTTTTCGATCAGCGAATCGGTAAAGTGAGTACCTACCGTAGAAGCTAAATGTCCACCCGCCGAAAAGCCCATAACCCCGATTTTATCCGGTTGGATCCCCCATTCAGTGGCCCGCTCCCGGACTACCTGAATCGCCCGCTGAGCATCTTGCAGCGGCCCGATGCTTTTATCCACCATAATGGAGTCGCTGGGTAGCCGGTACTTGACCACAAAGGCCGCTACCCCGTGGTTGATCAACGTTTCGGCGATTCGAAGGCCTTCCGCGTCATAACTTTCTCCCGAATAGCCGCCCCCCGGAAAGATGACTACGGCGGCCCCGTTGGCTTTTTCTTTGGTCGGTAGAAACAGGGTGAGGGTAGGTTTGGATACCTTTTGGTACCAGCTGATTCTTCCGTCTTTCTCGGAGACGATTTCCTGCATGGCGTAGGAGGTAGCATTGGGGATCGGACCGGCGTACAGTGGGATAATCTGCTGAGCCTTACTACTACCAGCCACCAACAGAAGAACGATACATAGCTTGAATTTTGTCATAGACCAAAAAGGAAAGCACAGTTTTGGTCTACTCGTAACCGTAATTCACACACCACAGATCGTCAATAGTAACAAGGCTTGATCACAAAAATCAGCACGTAATTTTTAAATAAAAATACACCTGTATTATGCATAATGTCAGTTTGAGCGGACAGGGCCGCCTGGCGGTCGAAGACCTCTTGCTCGGTGGTTTTCGACTGGGCTCAGACTGACATTTTTACTAGATTTTGATAGAAAATATTTTTCACGAACAAGTCCAGTTAATAGTAAACTAGCTTTCCTGTAATTAACCGAATTTTGTAACAAGGGTAGGTGGCGGAAATGGGTGCCTGCCTCCTTTTTGCATCTGTTCGCCAGCGATCATCCACCGTCCGAAAGTGGACAGTTCTTACATTAAAAGAACTATAAAATACTGATAATGAGTAGATGTAGTTAGGTGGCATAGATTTTTTAGAAGGCAATAAGGCAGAACGAAAGCCCTTTTTGCCATCCTCCTTTCCTCCTCACATAAATGCCATGATAACCAACTACTTAAAAATTACTTTTCGAAGCCTTTGGAAAAATAAAGGGTACTCAGCCCTGAATATTGCCGGGCTTAGTATCGGTATGGCGTGCAGTTTTTTGGCGGCCATGTGGGCCTACGACGAACTTACTTACGATCAATTTCATGAAAACCATGATTTAATCTACCAAGTCAACAAGAGTTCGGATCGGGATGGGAAGGTTTTTGTGACGCCCAACACTCCCTATCCATTGGCCGAATCATTATTGGAAACGTATCCCGATATTGACTATACCTGCCGGGTAGACTGGAACGATACACGGCTGCTGGCCGCCGGAGAAAACAAGGTCTATCAGGAGACTATTTTTGCGGATGCTGAATTTCTGGACATGTTCAGCTTTCCCTTGTTGAAGGGCTCAGCGGCATCGGCTCTGGCAGACCCCCGATCTATTGTGTTGAGTAAAAAAACGTCAGTGGTTATTTTCGGTGAGGAAAATCCAATTGGGAAAATCATCCGTTTCAATAACGAAATAGACGTAAAGGTAACGGGTGTTCTGGCCGACGTACCCGATAACTCTACTTTCAAATTTGACTGCATTTTACCGTACAGTCTAAAACCAATTCTTGATGAATTTTACCTAACTCTATCAGATAATTGGGGCAATAATGTGGTCAAAACCTACATTCAGGTAAAGCCCAATGTAACGGCCGATCAGGCTTTGAAGAAGGTGGAGCGTTTTCTCAGCACAAAAGACGAAACTATTGACCAAACGCTCATGCTCCACGCCATGAAGGATTGGCGTCTGCGCAGTAAGTTTGAGAACGGGAAAATAGCGGGTGGGCTTATTGACTACGTCCGGATATTTTTGTGGGTTGCGGGCTTTGTGATGCTCATTGCCTGCATCAATTTCATTAATCTGTCCACGGCTCGCTCAGAAAAGCGGGCCAAAGAAGTTGGTATTCGCAAAGCCCTTGGCTCCTCCCGTAGAAAATTGATCTGGCATTTTCTGGGGGAGTCTAATCTGCTTGCCTTGCTCGCCTTTGCTTTGGCGGTATTGTTGGTATTTCTAATGCTTCCATGGTTTAATACCCTAACCGACAAAAGTTTGGCACTTCCTTTTAATCGCCCTTCTCCCTGGCTCATTGGCCTTGGTATTACGTTCTTTACCGGTATGGCAGCTGGCCTATATCCGGCTTTTTATCTGTCAGGTTTCCAGCCGGTTCGGGTACTGAAAGGAACGGTAAGGCTGGGAAAGAATGCGGGTATTCCCCGCAAAGTACTCGTAGCAGTGCAGTTTACTATTTCCATCTTATTAATCATCAGTGTACTGGTGATCGGCCGGCAGCTGGATTATACCAAAGATCGGTCGGTTGGCTATGAGCGTAATAACCTGATCATGACTGATTTTTCGGCAGAACTGCAAAGTAAGGAAGCCTTACTCCGGAACGAACTTTTGAATTCCGGCTTCGTCAGTGGCATCTCGGGAACACAGGCTTCAATTACCGAAATCAGGAATGTGAATGAGGTAGGCTACGGGGATAATAAAGGGATAGGCTTGGTGACGATTGGGACGGATTATGATTACCTGGAAACCTTTGGGATTAGGATCAAGTCAGGGCGAGGATTTTCGAGGGAATTTGCCACTGATAGTTCGGCGGTACTGCTAAATGAATCAGCGGTGAAGATGATGAACCTGACTAACTCCCTAGGTGGGGAGGTACAGTACTGGGGTAAAACCTATCATGTCATCGGGGTGATTGAAGATGTACTGATGGATTCGCCCTATGAGAATGTCCGGCCAACCGGCGTTTTCTTTGATAAGGATCACCGGGCGGTACTCAATCTTCGATTTCAGAAGGGAGTAAACGTACAGGACGCCCTGTCCAAAACTAAAAGCATCTTCGAATTCATGGCTCCGGATTATCCCTTTACTTACAAGTTTGTGGATGATGAATACAATAAAAAGTTTGTCAGCGAAGAGCGAATCGGAAACCTCATTAGCGCCTTTGCCATCCTGACTATTTTCATCTCCTGCCTGGGACTTTTTGGCTTGGCCGCCTATACCGCAGAGCGCCGGACAAAGGAAATCGGTGTACGCAAAGTTCTGGGTGCCGATTTATCCAGTATTTTAGTCATGTTATCCAAAGAATATGTCTACCTGATTGGTGTAGCCTGCCTGATCGCCTCGCCCATTGCCTGGTACTTTCTGCATGAATGGCTGCAAAACTATACCTACCGGATCGAGATTCCCTGGTGGATATTCATTGTTTCAGGAGTATCCGCACTGTTGGTGGCGTTGCTGACGGTTTCGTTCCAGTCAATAAGGGCTGCATTGATGAATCCGGTGCAGAGTTTACGTTCTGAATGATTTCAAAGGAGGAAAGGTCTTTTATTGGGTTAAGGGTTTTAAAGGATAAAGATAAATGGGTGAAGGGTTAAAGATTTATAACTACTCACAACCAATGATATGGATAAAAAAAGTATCAGTCGTTTGAAGATCTGTTGGTTTGGTAGGAAGGTATAAAACTATGCTTGGAGGTGTACCAACTTTTAAAATAGTGCCGGGATTACGGTCTCAAAGATCAGATTCAACGATCATCTGTCTCAGTGCCTTCTAATAGTGCGGAGGGCCATGAGCATCAAACAGATAAAGAATTTATCCAGTACTTATTTATCGCGAAGGGCTCCGGCGGAGAACTCAGAACGCAACTTTATCTGGCCACAGAATTGAATTATTTGGAAAGGCAGAAAGGAACGGAGTTAATGCAGCGAGCAAAAAAGCTTTCTTCCATGCTGTAAAACCTAATAAAAGTCCGGAAGCATTAGAGGCTTTTATTCCTAACCTTTAACTCCTTTACCCAATAAAAACTCCTTGACCTCTAACCTACGTACCCTTTGACCAAAAAGGAGTCCCTTGACCCATTTCCCTTTGACCCAATAAAAGTCCCTTTAACCCAATAAAGCTATGCTAAAAACCTACCTAAAAATTGCCTGGCGGAATCTGCTTCGCAACAAAGCCTTTTCGGCCATAAACATTGCCGGACTTTCCATCGGGCTTGCCGCTTGTTTACTTATGGGCCTCTACGTGCTGGACGAATTGAGCTATGACCGTTTTCACGAAAAAGCGGACCGCATTGTGCGGGTGACGTTCCGGGCCGATATAGGTGGTAACAAGATCAACGAAGCCAATGTCATGCCGCCCACCGCCAGGACTTTGCAGCGCGAGTATCCGGAAGTGCTGGAAGCCACGCGGCTTTGGCAGGGGATGGACTTTATTCTGGCAAAGGACGATCAGGTATTCAAAGAAAACGGCGTAGCCTTTGTGGATTCCAATTTCCTGCGGGTGTTCACTTTCCCCCTGGTGAAGGGAAATCCCAAAACCGCTTTATTTCGACCGAATACGCTGGTTATTTCGGAAGAAATGGCTCAAAAGTATTTTGGCAAGGAAGATCCGATTGGTAAAACCCTTAAATCTAAAAACTACGATGAGGTACTTGAAGTGACGGGCGTGGTGGCCGATATGCCCACTCACTCCCACTTCCATTTTGATTTCCTGATTGCGATGGCCGGGTTGGATGAAACCCAAGCTAACTCGTGGATGCAATCAGGATTCTATACGTATCTGGTGCTTCCCGGGAAGTATGATTACCGCCAACTGCAAGCCAAGCTACCGCAACTGGTGGAGAAATACTTCGGGGCGGGCATCAAGCAAACATTTGGGATGAGTTTGTCTAAATTCATGCAGGAGGGTAACGAACTCGGCCTCTTCCTGCAACCGCTGACTGATATTCACCTGCACTCCGATTTTGAAAACGATTTGGGGCCGTCGGGTGATGTACGCTACGTCTATATTTTCGGAGCCATCGCGTTATTCATGCTGCTGATCGCCTGCATCAACTTCATGAATCTTAGCACGGCGGGGGCGTCCAAGCGAGCGCGGGAAGTGGGCATTCGTAAGGTCATGGGTTCGGTGAAAAGTACCCTGATCGGACAGTTTTTGCTGGAATCAATCTTGCTGACCACCGTGGCGTTGGTGTTGGCGGTAGTCATCGTGATGGTGGCCTTACCCTTCTTTAATGAGTTGGCCGACAAAAACCTGACCCTAAGCTTTACTGAGGTACCCTGGTTACTGCCGGGCTTGTTGCTGCTGGGTCTGGTCGTGGGAATTCTGGCGGGTAGCTATCCGGCCTTTTTCCTGTCTTCCTTCAAACCCATTTCCGTGTTGAAAGGAGGTACGCCTATGAATCTTGCCCGAGGGCGCCGAAGCATCGGCTTACGGGGTACCTTGGTCGTAGTGCAGTTTTTTATTTCAATTATCCTGATCGTTGGCACGACGGTGGTGTACCAGCAGCTGCGATTTATCCAAAATGCCAAACTCGGGTATGACAAGGAGCAGGTGCTAGTGTTGCAGGAAACCTACCGCCTGGGGAAGAACGAGCCATTGCTCAAAAAACAACTCTTGCAGGATTCGCGCGTCGTGGATGCGACGATCTCGGGCTACGTCCCCGCCGGGCCTTCTTTCAGCAATAATTTTATGGGATACGGCGACGACCGAGCTAATGCGTATATCAAAGGCGTCTGCTACCGGGTGGACGAAGATTACATTCCTACGCTGGGCATGACGCTCGTGGCCGGCCGCAATTTTTCGTCTGAGTTTGGCACGGATTCATCGGGCATCATCGTCAACGAAACGACGGCTAAGCAAATGGGCTGGGGCAAGGACGCCCTCGGGCATACCATCACCAAGCCCAACAACGATGGTACCCAAGACACCTACCACGTGATCGGTGTGGTGCAGGATTTCAACTTCAAGTCGTTGCACGAACGCATCGGCCCATTGATGATGATCCTGGGCGATAACAGTGGCGCCATGCTGGTAAAGGTGAAAACCCGCGATGTTCCCGCCCTGCTGCAATCCGTAGAAAAGCAGTGGGCTGCCCTGGCCGTGGACGCGCCCATCATGTATTCTTTCCTCGAAGAAAACTTCAACGCTACCTACCGCGCCGAACAGAAAACGGGCCAAATCCTGGGCCTTTTTGCCGGTCTGACCATTTTTGTAGCCTGCCTGGGGCTGTTTGGGTTGGCTACCTTCACGGCTGAGCAACGCACCAAAGAAATCGGGGTACGGAAGGTGCTGGGCGCCAGCGTGACGAGCGTTGTGGTGCTGCTTTCCCGTGATTTTCTCAAACCTGTTCTTATTGCCATCCTCTTGGCTAGCCCCATTGCGTGGTACGGTATGAACGCTTGGTTGCGGGATTTTGCCTACAAGATCGATATTAGTTGGTGGATTTTCGCACTAGCGGGACTGCTGTCGGTGGGGATTGCGCTGCTGACGGTGAGTTTTCAGAGTATCAAAGCGGCGCTGATGAATCCCGTGAAGAGTTTGCGGTCGGAGTGATTTTAGGAGAGAAGGAAAGATTACAAGGAAGAATGGAGGGGAGGTTAGAAAGGATGAGTTAATTGGTTAAAGGGGGTGGGAGGAGGGTCGTTTGCTTCCTCCCCTAGTCCTTCCTCCTTTCCTCCTCCGGAAAATAGCAATGAATGAAGATATTTATCTGGCCGCAAATGATCGTAAAATGTCCGTTTGCGGACGGTTTAAGTTTATATATATCTATAAGTTACTCATAATGAAGGGGTGATTTTTATGGCACAGCTTTTTTAAAGTATTTATTAAACTTAGATAACCAATTTAGGTGTCCATTAGCCATGATTAAAAGTTATTTCAAAATTGCCTTTCGGACGTTGAGGAAAAGCATAGGATACGCGGTAATCAATGTATTCAGGTTGTTCGTGACTTTTTTAGGTCAAGGGTTCTTCTTGGGTCGAGGGTAAATAGGTCAAGGATGGAAGCTAATCTAATGATTCATAACACTACCCTCTAAAATCGCAATGCCGATTCACCTTTTCACCCCAAACCCAGCACCCTTTGACCCCTAACCAATTAACCCTTCACCCCAAACTTTTGACCCCGAACCTTTGTCCTTTCAAACCTAAAAAAGCCATGATAAGAAACTACATCAAAATCGCCTTCCGCAACCTGTTGCGCCACCGGGGCTTTACTATCCTGAACGTACTGGGTTTGAGTGTGGGCGTAGCGGCTTCGTTACTCCTATTTATGGTGGTGCAGTATGAGTTGAGTTTTGATAAATTCCACGCTGATTACGACCAGATTTATCGGGTTGTGCGCAGGCAGGTATACCCCAGTGGGCAGGAAGATACTTCGCCGGGGACCCCACTACCAGTGGCGGTGGCCCTGAAAACGGATATCCCGCAGTTTGAAAAAATTGTGCCGATTTATGGTACACTCGATCCACAGGTGACCGTGTTGGGTACTGATCCAAACTCAACGGATGTGTCTACCAAGTTTATTGAGCAGAACGAGGGCTTGATGGTCGGACCGGAGTTTTTCGAGCTATTTAATTACGAATGGTTGATTGGTACTCCGCGGGTATTGGCTCAGCCCAACGTGGTGGTGCTATCACGAAAGTATGCGGAGAAGTACTTTCAAGATTACCAAAAGGCGGTAGGGCAGTACATTAAAATCAACAACATCACGACCATGCGGGTTGGGGGAGTGCTGGAAAACGCCCCCGTCAAGACCGACTTTCCGCTCAATCTCGTGCTTTCATACGAATCCAAGCGCGCTAAACCGGCATCATTTGGTTTCGGAGAGTTTGACTCCTGGGGAAGTACCAGCAGTAGTGATCAGATCTACGTGCGTTTACCCGAAAATTTCTCGGTAGCCTCGGCTAATGCCCTACTCGAAAAATTCTCCCGGAAACACTACGACAACCGAAAGGATAACGACATCAAAACCCAATTTCTGAGTCCGCTGGCTGATGTCCACCACGACGAACGATTTAGCAACTATAAAGATAAAGTAGTGCCTCTTTCGCGGATTCGGAATATTGCCATTGTGGGTGCGATACTGTTGCTGATGGCCTGCATTAATTTCATTAATATTTATTCAGCTTTGGCTTCCAAGCGCGCCAAGGAAGTAGGTGTACGTAAGGTAATGGGAAGCCAAAAAGGGCAGTTGGTGGTACAGTTCCTGACGGAAACCTTCATGGTAGTACTGTTTTCAATGATCGTAGGCATCATAATCGCTTATTTGGCTCTGCCGTTATTGGAAAAAGTATTCTCCGTACCAGCCGATCCGGCCTTGTACTTTACACCAGAATTGGGACTCTACCTACTCGTATTTCTGGTCATCATTACGTTGCTTTCTGGCCTGTATCCCGCCTTGATTTTGTCGTCATTCTCACCACTTGATATTTTCCGAAAGAAGGTCACGAAGAGCTGGATGGGAGGACTAACGTTGAGGCAAAGTCTGATCATCTTTCAATTTGCCACGGCCCTGGTTTTAATCATCGGAACCGTCATCAATCTCCGGCAAATGGAGTATGTGAGCAAGCTGGACCTAGGCTTTGTGAAGGAGGGAGTGTATAATTTTGTGGTGGATACGGAGTACCGTTCCCGGAATGAATCTTTGCGTAACGAACTGGCGCAGATTCCCGATGTAAAGTCGGTTTCTTTTTCGTCGGATCAGCCCTCTTCCGGGAATGACTGGCAAAGTAATTTTGGCTTCACGAATCTCTCGGAGGATGAATATTTTAGCGTTTCCATGAAAATGGCCGATGGTGATTATTTTGTTACCTATGGCCTGCAATTTCTGGCTGGTGGTCCATACGCCGCCAACGATACCCTTAGGAAGTTTGTGGTAAACGAGACTTTACTCAAAAAACTGGGCGTCAAAAATCTGGAATCTGTGATCGGTAAAAATCTTCGTATGGGTAACTGGGAGCCCGCGCCGATTGTGGGGGTGGTCAAGAACTTTCATACAAGTTCGGCTAAGGAAGCCATTGATCCCATTCTGATTACGTCGGTCGAAAAGTTTTTTTGGTCGGGGAGCGTAAAAATCCAGTCCCAAAATATACCTCAGACCGTAGAAAAAGTGAGAGCGGCCTACGAAAAAATCTACCCGGAAGTACCTTTCAACGGTAATTTCTACGAGGAAAGCATTGAGAATTACTACCGGGCCGAGCAGCAGATGGGACTGCTGTACCGGGTCTTTGCGGGCCTCACGGTATTCATTGCCTGCCTGGGACTGTTCGGACTCGCCGCCTTTACCGCCGAGCAGCGTACCAAAGAAATCGGGGTGCGTAAGGTACTCGGGGCGTCGGTCATGAGCATTACAACCCTGCTTTCCCGTGACTTCCTGAAACTGGTGCTGGTTTCTATTGTCGTAGCTACTCCCATAGCCTGGTACCTGATGGAGAACTGGATGGAGGACTTTCAGTACCGGGTCGGGATCGAATGGTGGGTATTTGTGGTGGCATCCGTGCTGGCTCTGACCGTAGCCTTCCTGACGGTAAGTTTCCAGGCCATCAAAGCCGCGCTGGTGAATCCGGTGAAGAGTTTGAGGAGTGAATAACGGTTGGGGGAGAAAGGGAGGAGAGGGTTAATTGATTAAGAGTTAAAAGGAGGAGAGGTTAGAAAGGTAAGAGAGGTGAAAAGGTAAAGGAAGGAAAGGTAATCTACTTCCTGCGTTAATCCTTCCTCCTTTCCTCCTTAAAAACTAGCCATGAACGAAGATAATTACCTGTCCGCAAATGAATTACATACAACCGTTTTGGGTAGGTGCTCATAGTGGCTACTTTTCCTTTTGTCGGTTTATAATTGGTCGTCATCAAATTTCGTTTGAGGTTAAATATTTTCCACTTCTGATTGTGAGGTAATAAACCATGAAAAGAAATGTCGTTATAAGTAAAGATATGGTGTAGTTGAAGTCAATTTTCTTGGATAGGATAAAGTATAAACCAATAATTCCAAGTCCTAATGGCATGAATATTTTCAAAAAGAAGAAAAAAGGTTGGAAATTTGGGTAACCAAACACCAAACCCAACCTTTAAAGCATGATTAAACGCTTCGACCTAAAAATAGCTGAAATATTTGAGAAGAGTGCTGATTTGGTTTCGTTGAAATGGAACTTGGCGAGGAAGAAGTTATTTTTCGCACTTGTCTTCTCGATAATGGATATTAGAAATGTTTAATTTACGGAAGTTGCCTTGAAAATCAG
>JBDNFP010000211.1:0-31156 GCA_041689775.1 Spirosomataceae bacterium | reverse complement strand
CCGGCTGGGAGTTTGGTACAAGCCAAGGGACAAACAAACTCGGAGAATCGAAAGAATATAACTTTAAGGCAAAGCCGCACCAGTTGCATTTGTTGAGCAGTGAAATTTATCGACAAATTAAAGAGGAAGAGATTCTAGTGGTACGGACACCTTCCGAATTTCGTTCGTCTTTCTTAATATCAATTCTCTTATTTTTTGGATCTTTCTTTTTACTTCATGCTGTGTGGACTGTAAAAGGTTTCCGTGGGGACCCGTTCATTCTGCCGCTCTTGATGGTTTTGACGGGCCTAGGTATTATGACCTTGTTTAGTTTACAAGATCCTCTCCGAGACATGGCTCTGGCTTCCACCATGTGCAAGGCCATTCCCATTGGGTTATTAGGCCTGTACTTCTTGTCGCGGATCAACTACGCCCGGATGTACAATAGTCCACTTTTTGATGTAGTGGGGTATAGAGTACGTCGTAAGGTAGCTGGCCTGCCTGGGTATACCTGGCTCATCTTTGCTTTGGGTTTTCCTTTTCTTCTCTTGACCCCCATGGGCTTTGGTCCGGAAGGAAGTGGGGTGAAGGTCAACCTTAATTTGGTTGTTTTAAGCTTCCAGCCTAGTGAGCTCACCAAGTTCATTTTTGTGTTTTTTCTGGCGGCGTATTTTGCCTCCCAATCTCCCTTCGTACGCGGGCTAGAAAATATTAAGTGGCGTGTACAGAGTACTCTCTGGGCATGGTTAGGGCTAGTGGGTATTTTGGGCTTATACCTTGTGCTAGGAGATATGGGGCCTGCCTTAGTTTTAGGGTTTACGTTTTTGCTTTTTTACAGTATTAGCCGGGGAGATTTGCCCGAAGCTATTCTCGGTGGAATTGTTTTTGGTATCTTATTGAAGGGAGCATCGTGGCTTGTTGGCGGATCCGGCAGTAACGGGTTCCAAGATGCTCTAATAGCAGCCACTGCGGCTTATTTTGTCGCGGTAATTATTTATGGCTTGGTAGTGAAGCGAGTACAAGATTCCGCCTTAATGATTGGTTCTCTGATAGGGGCCGTTACGCTTGGTGACCTCCTGCCGTATGTGGGTAAGCGCTTGATAGAACGCAAGGCTATGTGGCTAAATCCCTGGGATAATGAAGTATATGGTGGCGATCATTTGGCCCATAGTATCTGGTCGTTGGCCAGCGGAGGCTTTTCAGGACAGGGACTAGGCAATGGATTTGCCAATGTCATGCCTGCTTCCCATACGGACATGATTCTGGCATCTATGGCCGAAGAAATTGGTTGGGTTGGCCTCTTTTGTTTTTTTGTTTTGTTTGCCTTGCTCATTTACCGAAGCCTGTTGATTGGCCGCAGCTCGGGTGTCCCATTTACTTTTTACTTGGCTTCGGGAGTAGCCTTGGTAACCGGTGTGCAGCTTTTGCTTATTGCTTGTGGAGCCTTTGGGCTTTTACCCCTCACCGGAGTAAGTGTACCCTTCCTGAGTTACGGCATGACCTCCTTGGTAATAAATCTGGCGGCCTTTGGAATTGTGCTTGGTGTTTCGTGTCAGGAAGGTCAGAGTATTCAGAAAGAGTCGCTGCAAAATCAATATGATACGACTCTACTAGCCGGATTGGGCCTTATTTCCGGTGTCATAGTAATCCTTCTGGGTTGGGCCCTAACGCTGCAACTCTTCCAAGGAAAACGCCTTATTATCGAACCGGCACTTGTTTCTGACCGGCTCGGAAAACGTATTTATAGCTATAATCCCCGTATCACACTGTTAGTGCGAAGGCTGGAAGCTGGTACCTTATTCGACCGCAAAGGGGTTATTCTGGCAACGAGTACCCCAAATCAAATCCAGGAACAACTCGATAGTCTTAATGGATTACAACGTCCACTGCCTTACGGTCTTGCACAAGCAGACCTTTTAGCTTCCCTTCGAAAGCGACAGGCTCGCTACTATCCACATGGTAATCATTTATTCTATTGGTTAGGCGACTTCAACACCCGGACTTTCTGGGGGAGTGACCGCGGATACTTCGCTGAAAGTGAGCATCTCTCGCAGCTTCGGGGCTTCGACAGCCACCCCTCCAAGCCTGAGGGCGTATTTGCTACCCGATTCAGAGAGGGTCGTTTTATGAAAGAGCAAGGCAAAACCGAAATGACTCACTTGATAAAATACGATTATGCCGAACTAGCCCCTCTCCTTCGGGCCGGTATCAGGAGCCAGGAAGTTGAAGAGTTTAAAGCTATCAAGAAAGACATGACGCTAACCGTAGATGCAGAGCTGCAGGTACGAATTCAAGGTCAATTGGAGACGGCTATGTATGGGGAAGAAAGCCTGCGTGATAAAAGAATATCTGTGGTGGTGATTGATGCGCCTTCCGGTGATGTGTTGGCCTCGGCAATTCACCCCTTACCGGATTTAAGCAAACCCGATCTACTCGATTTATCAGAGAAGGAGCAGTTCATGCAGAAATTAGTAGTTTCCGACCGAGACTTGGGAGCTACCTACGCTACCCAACCCGGCTCAACGGCTAAGATCATCACTGCCCTTGCCGCATTGAATCAGGAGGGAATAAGAGCTGCTAGTCGAACTTTTATTGTGCCTGCTTGGGCACGGATCAGAGATGATGAACCATCAGGTACCGTCAATATGCACGATGCAATCGAACAATCAAGTAATATTTATTTCATTCGGTTGGCCAATGAACTCCAACTGGATGAACAACTCATCCGACTGTATCAGGCAGCCGGGCTAGGGCTTGGTGTTCGAATTCAATTTCCACAAGACCGTTCCCCACAGCTCCGGCTTGGGAATTATACTTATATGCCCTCGGCCACCGATAGCGTGCGGGCCTCAATGTTTCGCGAAGTGTGGCAACGTCAGGTACTAGCCGACCGGCGGAACTTGTACGAACAGGATGAGCGGATTATTTCCCGAAGACCTTCCTATCCTAAACGGTACCAAAGTGAGTTTTCGCAACTGACTTGGGGCCAAGGAAAACTAGTTGCAACTCCCCTGGCCTTAGCCCGGGTAGCGGGAGCCATTGCGAACAACGGGATCATGCGGCCCTCGCGGTATGTAGTACAAGAAGGCGAGCTGGCTAGTGCTCCGCTTTGGCAGGCACAGCAGCCCGGCATTGCGCCGTTACTTGCCAGTTTTATGCGTGATCAAGCCAGAGCAAATACAATGCCCGCAGATGCTGGGGTGGCTGGAAAAAGCGGAACCCCTCAGCGAGATTTACCTGATAAAACCCTGGCCAAAGATGGTTGGTTTGTTTTTTTTGCTCCGAACAGGGCGAGTAACTCCCAAACAGTAGTGTGTATTAGGGTGGAACTGGGTGAAACATCTGGAGCAGCTATGGCTCTGGCCAAGCAGCTGATACCTACCTTACAAGAATTAGGTTATATACGAAAAATCCAAAACTAACTGATCATGAGCTTCCTTAACAAAATAAAGAACAAAATCCTCGGCCAAAAATATTATCCAGAGAAAGACACAACCGGTGTTCATAAAAAGCAACAGCTTTTTGAGGGAATTATACAGGCTCTGAGGCATTTAATAGGCTTGCCACAAGTAGCAGAAAGCCTGTTGACTCTCTACTTTAAAGGCACCGACCCCTCCCAGGTACAGGCAATGATTTCTCTCATCAACCAACCTGATTTTCAAGAAGAATTGGATGTGGCCTTAAAGAATGCCCAAATTAATCTTCCGCCCAAGTGGATTTTTGAAGCCAAAAAAGTACAAGAGTTTCCCGAAGATGCCTTAATATACGCCCCCGGAGAAATTGGAGTTATACTCAGCCGGATAGAATCACTGCCATTACAAATTCGTACCCAAACCGGGCAGACAAAAGAATCTGTCACTTCACTTAGTAAGGACCAAAGGGTAAATATTGGCAGGGGGGAGGAAAGCCTTCAAGCCAACGGCCAATGGGTGAAAAATGGGATTATTTTTCTCAACGAGGGAGACGATGGTTTCGAGAGTGCCAAGGGAAATCCTAATGAAAAAGTAAGCCGTGCACATGCCTACGTAGAATATGACCCGGATACTTACCAATATAAAATAGCGGCTTATCCGGGAGGACTCCCGCCTAGGAACAAAACCCAGATTCTTCGGGCAAATATAAAAATTAGCCTGAGCGAGCTGGCTCAACAGCATTCAGTAGCCCTTCAACCCGGTGATCAGATTCGCCTCGGCGATGAGGTTATTTTGCTGGTAGAGGTAGAAAACGAGGCTACTCCAGAATCTACAACACCTAATCCATCGGAAAATGAACAAATTTGATTCAACATGGAGCGGAAGTTTCGAACGGCTTAAGCTCCTAGGGTCGGGTGCGGCTGCCACGGTTTACAAAGCCCGGCACAACCAAACGGGTCATATAAGAGCGATACGTTATATCAATACGCACATTACCGCCGACAACCCCAAAAAAGCCAAGAGTATTATGGAGGAGGTGAAAATCTTGCTCCGGCTAGGGAATGGGCATAATCCACACGTTGTCAGGGCTTTTAGTTTTGATATAGTGGCGAATCAACCCGTTATTGAACTTGAATACATTCGGGGTATAGATCTGGACGATCTGATCGTACTAAAAGCTGGGAAAATCCGATCTGAACCAGGTGTTACTCGTTGCTTACCCGTAGAGGATGTGCTAAATCTACTCCGGGATATGAGTAGTGCGTTATCCTATATTCATCACGATTTGCCCGCTTACTGCCTTGACCCGGATACAGATGGGCAAATGAGCGAACAGGCCATTATTAAAAAGTACTGTACTATTCATAATGATATTCATACCAAGAATATCATGCGCCGGGATACGGGTGAATACGTATTACTCGATTTTGGACTCTCGCTAGAAGGTTCCGAAGTTACCCCCAGGAGTTCAAGAGGAGGAAAAGGAGTACCTGAATTCATGGCTCCTGAAAAGTTTGATTCAGAGGCCTTAACAACTGAGGCTGATATCTATGGACTGGGTGTGGTTTTGTTTGAATGTTTGACAGGCCGCGTGCCGTATCCCGAAAAAACGAGAGATCCTATTTCAAGAGATATGAGTATGCATGCCAAACATGCCAAACTGCCCTTACCTGATCTCTGGGAATTGCGTCAGGCAAAGCTCAAAGAAATGGGGCTTCCCCATCAACATTCAGATATTCCCGTTTGGCTCGATCGGTTAGTGCAAAAATGCCTTGCCAAACTACCAAAAGATCGTTTTTTAGATGGATATACCCTTCGTAAGGAGGTATTAAAACATATTGAGGAAGAAGCAGAAAATAACCTAGCGAAACAAGTAGAACAAGCGTTAGCCGATGAGCGTACACATAGTAAAAAAGAAATTGAATCGGTCAAAAAACGACTTCAGGCGGAAGCGGAGTTGCAGAAAAAAGCTTCCGCTGAGCAACACCAAAAGGAGCTGTATGAACTTTATGCATTGCGAGAGCAACTCAAAAATCTTCGGAAGGCAGAGCCTGAGCCTGGCAGGATACTAACTCTCCAAAAGGAAATCAATCGACTCGAAGACGAAGTATTCCAGCAGCAGCAACGTTCAGTCGCACTGAATGAGGGACTCAAAATGAAGGAACGGGTCCTGGAATTAGAACAGCAAAAACTGCAGGTAGCCCAAGAAGATTTGGCGGCACTGCAAGCCGATAACAAAAAAATTAATGAAACTTCTTTGAAGAAAGATACGACTATTCAATCTTTAAAGGCGCAGTTGGTGGCTTTAAATAATGAGAAGCAGAAAATTTTAGCGGAGAAAAACCGTGATTTAAATACCATGCTATCAGATTTAGGGCTTCCAAGCGACCCCAAACTTTACGTTAGGCAACTAAAAAACCATACGTGGCGTATTGGATTAGTGATGACCTTGATTGGAGGCGTAGTAGGTTGGGGGTGGCATAGCTCTCAAATCCCTAACGATTGGCAGAGTTATTATCCTTACGATAGCACAAGCCTAGCAATTGAAGTAGATTCCACAATGGAAGTAGATACCGATATGGCCGTAGATTCCACATTGGCTTCTACTCAACCTCGTTACACTGAATCAGAAGCCGAGCAGCTTTTTAAACGGTACGAGCAGCGCTTTATGGCAGGATACGCTTTGGACCCAGGACCATTACAAACTCTTTGCTGGGAGCATCCGATTTATAAAGATAAAATACTGACTATGTACCGCGATCGCATCGAAACTCTGACTGAAATTGACCCCCCAGGTGCTGCCACCTTACAAGCAAAGCTTAATGAATTAATTCGCATTTTATGAAGAGACTGCGGTATTCATTTTTTTGTTTGGTTCTATTTTCCAGCGTGGCCTATGGTCAGCAGTTGAGTCCTCGGGTAGGAGAGCTGAGCCGAGAGGCGGAGGCGTGCGCTTCCCAGCAGGATTATAGTTGTTGCGTAGCGAAGTACGAGGTAATCTTGAAGGGCTATCCTGGGGCCAAGGGGCAGATAGAGGCACCGATGAAGCGTTGCCGCAATGAGGTAGCCTTTGGCCGGTTTAAGACCCAGGCGGATGGTCTGTTTAGTTCAAAGAAGTACGGGGAGGCTCTATTATCGTACCAAAAAGCCTTGCGCTATAAGACTACGAATGCGTACTGTTTGGATCGCGTGCAAGCGTGTCAATTAGAGTTAAATTTTTCTAAGGCGTTGGCGAAGGCGGACGGTTTGTATGGATCGAAGAAGTATGGGGAGGCATTATTGTCTTACCAACAAGCCTTGCGCTATAAGACCAAGAATGCGTACTGTTTAGATCGCGTGCAAGCCTGTCAATTAGAGTTAAATTTTTCTAAGGCGTTGGCTAAGGCGGACGGTTTGTATGGATCGAAGAATTATGGAGCGGCTAAGAGCGCTTATGAGGAAGCCTTGCGTTATAAGACCAAGAATGCGTATTGTTTGGAACGCGTGCAAGCGTGTCAATTAGAGTTAGATTTTTCTAAGGCGTTGGCTAAGGCGGACGGTTTGTATGGATTGAAGAAATATGGAGATGCGAAGTTAGCCTACGAAGAAGCCCTCATATACAAACCTGAGAATACCCACTGCAAGCAACAACTGGCAAATTGCGATGAATTCCTTACCAAGCCTTCCAATGCACTTTCACCTGCTAATTACGTATCGAGAGTAGGAGTTGTTATGCTTTATGTAGGAGGCGGTCGCTTTACGATGGGTAGCAACACAAGTGGTGAGGTTGATGAGCAGCCGGAGCACGAGGTAGAGTTGGATGGATTTTACATGGGGGCTACGGAGGTAACAGTGGGGGAGTATTTGGTTTTTTGTGAGGCAACGAAAACGCATTGGCCTATTTGGTTGGAGGCTGGGAGTGCTTATCATGTGGAGACAGGTAGCGATAGTTATTTCAAAAGACTTGGTTATACACGAAAGTCCTTGACGCTACCTGTGGTAGGAGTTAGCTACTTGGATGCGTTGGCTTATTGCGAATGGTTGAGTGGGCAGGATGGGGGCCGACGATATAGTTTACCCACGGAGGCACAGTGGGAGTACGCTGCTCGCGGCGGCCCCTCGCAGGGCGGTCCTTCCCAGTCCTCGTACAGTTATGCAGGCAGTAATGATATAAAAGCTGTGGGTTGGACATCTGAGAATTCTGGGGGTAAACCCCATGCGGTGAAGGGTCTTGCTGCTAACAGCTTGGGCCTATATGATATGTCTGGTAACGTGTGGGAATGGTGCCGGGATTGGTACGCTGCTGATTGGTACAAACAGTCTGGGTCGGGCATGAAGAATGCGGAGAACGATGGGTATGGTCCTAAGGGCTATTGTGTGCTGCGCGGGGGGAGTTGGCGCAGCAACCCTTTCAGCGCTCGGGTGGCTTATCGCTACTACTACGGCCCACTGAGCCGCTACGGCAACGTTGGTTTTCGGGTAGTAGCGAGCCTTAGTAACTAGATGCGCCGCCCCTTCTTGTAAGGAAAATTTGTTTCGGCAAGTGCCTGGTAAGGGACGGCAGGAAGCCGTTCCGGCCTAGCACTAGCCGCTAGGGCGGTGGGTTAGTCCTTCATTTTGTTGAACCATGCGGCGAAGCCGCTGATTTTTTAACAGCTTTTACTTCCCAATACAAAACTTAGAAAAAATATTAGCCAATAAATCATCCGACACAATGGTGCCCGTGATCTCGCCTAAATGGTAGAGCGCCAAGCGGATATCTTGCGCCAAGAAGTCGCCGGTGATACCGTTGTCCAGACCATTGACTACCTCTGTGAGCGCCTCTGAGGTTTTAATCAGGTGCTCATAGTGCCGCATGTTGGTTACTACGGTGTCTGATCCTGATTGGTTTTGTACCATAGCTACAATGGCCTGCCGCAGCTCATCCAATCCACGTTGGGTTTTGGCCGAAATACGCAGTACCTCACCCAAATCGCTCAATGAAGCAGGTATTTCCACGTGGGCAAGGTCAGCCTTATTCTGCACCCAAATCACTTTTTTGTCATTTGGTAGGCTATCCGCCAAAACTTTGATTTCACTAAGTGTATCGTCGCTGTCGAACAATAGGAGCACGACGTCGGCTTTTTCAATGGCATTGCGTGAGCGTTCTATACCCAGCGACTCTACCACATCCTGCGTTTCCCGGATTCCGGCGGTGTCGATAAACCGGTACTTCATGCCTTCTAGTACCAAGATATCCTCGATCACATCGCGGGTAGTACCGGCAATGTCAGTCACGATGGCTTTTTCTTCGTTGAGGAAAGCATTGAGGAGGGTAGACTTACCTACATTCGGCGAACCGATGATAGCCACGGGTACCCCGTCTTTGATAGCGTTGCCGAAGTCGAAGGAGTCGATCAAGGGACGAATGGTACCTTGCAGGTTATGAATGAGGCGGCGTAAGTCGTCGCGTTCGGCAAATTCAACGTCTTCTTCACCAAAGTCGAGTTCTAGCTCTACTAGCGACGCAAAGTGAATGAGCTCCTCGCGTAAGGCTTGCAATTTTTTAGAAAAACCACCCCGCAGTTGCGTCATCGCGGTTCGGTGGCTTAGCTCGGAGTCGGCCGCAATGAGGTCGGCTACGGCCTCGGCTTGTACCAGGTCAAACTGCCCGTTGAGAAATGCCCGTTGGGTAAACTCTCCCGGACGGGCAATACGCCCACCGCCGGTTGCTAATACTTTCAACAACTGCCGTACAATATAGTCGGAGCCGTGGCACGAAATTTCCACGGAGTCTTCTTTGGTAAAAGAATGGGGAGAGCGGAATACGGTCACGAGTACTTCATCAATGATCGTACCTTGATGGCGCATGGTGCCAAAATGCACCGTGTGCGTATCTACTTTGGTTAAGTCTTTTCCTTTAAAAAATTGACCGGTAAGTTCGATAGCTCCTTTCCCGGATACTCGTATGACGGCAATAGCGCCAACACCTGAGGCGGTAGCCAAGGCGCAAATTGGTTCTTGTTGTTGAATTGTACTCGCACTCATAGTGTTTTTTCTTGGCAATAGTGCCGTTTTACGGTTTTACCTATCTTTACGGTTGGTTAGGTCGCTTATAGAAAAGCTTAATTTCACAAAGATAGTTCTTGTATGAAAAAGATAGGAATCATGATGACTGGTTTGTTGTTGGTTAATTGTACCACTACCCAAGTCTATTTGGTTCGGCATGCCGAAAAGGGAGCTACTCCGGCGAATAATCCTCCGCTCACGGCGGTCGGAGAAAAGCGGGCAATGGATCTGGCCAAAGTTTTACAGGATAAAGGAATTCAGCATGTGTACTCTACCAATACCCTCCGGACAAGAAGCACCGCTCAACCTTTTGTTAAACAGAATGCTTTAACAATACAGTCTTATTCTACTGATACTCTGTGGGAAATGTATCGATACATAACTAAGCTGCCCAAAGGTAATATACTTGTGGTAGGGCATAGCAATACTATATTACCTTTATTAGACCAGTTTCCTGTTAACCACGTAAAACAAACTATCCCCGATAGTGACTACGATAACTTGTTTATCGTATCCGTAAAAAAATGGATGGGGCGTGTCTATCAATTCCGGCTCAAAGAAACCACCTTTGGCGAGCCTGCCGAATAATTTTTAAGTAGCAGTCAGTAAGTAGACGGTCCGCTACGCGGTCAATAGCTATCAGTTTGTTACTTAATAGATTATCAGGTCTTTATAGTTAATTATAAAAACCTGATAATCAGATATATAAAAAACAGAATAGCCAACAGCTATGCAGCTACCGCCAATAACGCTCCAACACGGGCGAGACCGGTTGTTGAAATTTTAGGAGTTGAGGAAAGGCCGGGGTATTTAAGGCAATTTTCACAAACCGTTCCTCCCATTCAACTTTGGGGATTCCCAACAGATCAGCCGTGGTTTTACCCAGAAAAAATCGCATCTGCGCAGCTGGGAAGTTACGGAGCGTGGGGGAGGGTACTTGTTCTTCAATGGCCCGAAGGAGGGCGCTGGTAAGTCCTTTTCCTGCCTCAGAAGGTTTGAATTGTCGTTTGGCAATTGCCTTATCTAATCGGTAGGCTTCTAACATATTCTTTGGGGCAAGATCGGGGTGTAGTCCAAGCATTTCTCCTACCTGATTCCAGAAATATAGATAAGCCTTTTCTTCACGATCGCTTACCGTCAAGGAAAGTTTTCTGAGACCGAGAATGATGATGTACGAGAACGAGAGGTTTGTTCCGGCCATATCTTCCTGACATACCGGATGTCCCCAGTCGTCGTTCCATCGGCCACTGTGCAGGGTGAACCAGCGCACGGCAGCGTGAAGTAAGCGAATCTTGGCAATTCGCTTTAAATTGACCTCATTTAGCCAGTCCCGCTCTTGCATAATTCCAAACACAAACGCTCCGGTTTCTTCCAGCCTTTGGAAGGTATTTGATTTAATGCGTTCTGAAATCCAAAGTACTTGTGCGCCGTTAGCTCCTGCGTAGCAATAAGGGAGGGAGTAAGTACCTAGCAGAAGGGATATAACCTGGTAATGTTTCCAGAAAAATCCTACACCTTCGTTAAACAGTTGTATATCAGTACCATTAGGCAAGTGGTTTTGTCGGACAATAAACTCGCTAACGGCGTTAGGTTGCTTTTCCAGATCAAAGTCTTCGTAGTCGGTAAGAAAGCGCATAAGTGGCCCAACGGCGGCGTGACCACCTTGCCCAGCTACCTCATTAACGACCGAATCGGCGGCAGTGTCTCCCAGATGCCGAAAAGGTTCAAGGAAGTCATTCGTAAAAGGTCGGCCTGTTATTGTATCTTTGCGCATATCTAAATAATGGATTTTCTGCTGACCATAAGAACTTCGTGTGCAGTAAATTGGTTTAGATCACACAAATAATAAACAGGATTAGCAGGGTCGATGAGTCAGATAACAGATAAGCAAATTGCGGAAGTAATAACTACTACGAAGCTTCCCATCATGGAAGCTTTTTACACATTACAGGGTGAGGGTGCTCATTCTGGCAAGGCCGCCTACTTTATCCGGCTAGGGGGCTGCGATGTAGGGTGCCATTGGTGTGACGTAAAAGAGTCGTGGGATGGAGATAAGTACCCCAAAACCTCCTTGGAGGACATTGTACAGGGAGCGTTGGCGTATCCCGGCCGTTTGGCGGTCATTACGGGGGGAGAACCGCTCATGCATAACCTGGATACCTTAACGAAAAAGTTACAAGAGTCTGGGTTTCAAACTAATATTGAAACCTCGGGAGTTTACCCATTGACTGGTCATTGGGATTGAGTGTGTTTCTCACCCAAAAAATTCAAAGAGCCGCACGCTGATATTTATCCGGCGGCGCAAGAACTCAAAGCAATTATCTACAATAAGACTGATTTTTTATTTGCGGAAGAACACGCCGCCAAAGTAGGAAATGAGTGCCGGCTGTTTCTACAACCGGAATGGAGCCGAAGTGAATTGATGCTCCCGCAGATTATTGATTATGTCAAAGACAATCCTCGCTGGCAAATATCGTTACAAACACACAAGTACATGAATATTCCCTGATGAACCGTTTGGTACGCTGTTTACTACTTTTCATTCTCTTTTTTGGCAGTCTTGCTACCTACGCCCAGGACAACATGATGTCACGCCGCAGCCGTGACATCTACCAGAATGCACAACAAGCCTGGAAGGAGCGAAACCTTGATAAGGCGTTGTTGTTCTATCAGAAGTTAGCGGAGCTTGAACCCACCCTGCCGGAGGTACATTTGCGGTTGGCTCAATTGTACGAATGGCAGCGCAAACCGGTGCTTACGCGCTACCATTACCGACAATTGGTGGCTTTGAATCCTGAGACACCCGAACTAGCTACCGCTTACCAATGGCTTGCTAAGGATACTTACCAGCGTGAGAGTTATGACTCGGCCCAGACGTACTACCAAAAAGCACTTCCATACTATTCAGAAAAATCTTCGGTAGCTACCGTTACCAAAAAACAACTCGCCAATCTGCAGTTTGCTAAAAAGGCCATGCAATCGCCGCTTCCTGTTCAGAAGCGTTCCCTCGGAGATACCATCAATTTTCTGCAAGCACAATTTTTTCCGGTTTTAACCGCGGACAACGAAACCATCATTTATACCGGACTAACCCCGGCCCGGGACGAAAATATTTATCTCGCCCGTCGCACGCCGGAAGGGTGGGGTTTTCCGGATGAAATATCGACGGCAATTAATTCTGAGAATAATGAAGGTACTTGTACCATCTCAGCTGATGGTACCACCCTGGTTTTTACGGCCTGTAATCGTCGGGATGGGTACGGGAGTTGTGATCTGTACTTCTCTAAGCGGGAAGGTAAAATCTGGCAATCTCCCCTCAACATGGGTCCAGTCATTAATTCGCGGTTCTGGGAATCACAGCCCTCTCTATCCGCCGATGGTAGTTCTTTGTATTTTGCGTCCGATCGGGTCGGGGGAGAAGGTAAGGCCGATATCTGGAAGTCCATACGGAGTGCAAACGGAGAATGGAGCGAACCAACTAATTTAGGCACCCCCATCAACACCGCTGAAGATGAGAACGCACCCTTCATCCACGCCAACGGTCGAACGCTCTTTTATGCTTCCAACGGACACCCCGGTCTCGGTGGCTTTGATCTGTATCTTTCCCAACAGGAAGACGCCCGTTGGTCTGAACCCTATAACCTAGGCTACCCCATCAACACGGTTTCTGATCAGGTAGGGCTCTTTATTACAGCAGACGGTAGAAAAGCGTACTACACCGATGACCGGAAAGATGTGAAGGGAAGACGGGCTTTGATTTTTGAATTTGAGGTGCCTGAGACTCTGCGGAAACTCTTCGTTCCTACTCATTTTATAAAGGGTAGAATACTGGACCAGAAAACCGGAGAACCTTTACAAGCCTCTTTGGAACTATATGACCTTTCCAGCCAGGAACCGGTTTCTACCTTTACTTCCCAGTTATCGGGCGACTATCTCGCCGTACTCAACCAAAATCGGGAGCATGCCTTGTACGTCAGTAAAGAAGGGTACCTTTTTAAAAGTATGACATTCGCTTCTTCAGACTCCACACCCTCCATTAGCCTAGATATTCTGTTGGAGAGAGCGGAAAAAGATCGGATCGAGGTACTCAGTAACATCTTTTTTGGCACGGGTAAGTACGCACTCGACGAAAAGTCAAAGGTTGAGCTACAAAAATTAGGATCATTTTTAAACAATAACCCGAGGCTTATTATTGAGATTTCCGGGCATACTGATGATATTGGTAGTGATAAAGAAAATATGGAATTATCGAAGCAACGAGCCCAAAGTGTAACGACTTACCTTGTAGACTATGGAATTCAGAGCAATCGTTTGAGTGCAGTTGGGTACGGTAAAACCAAGCCTAAGGTATCCAACACCACCGAAGAAAATCGCCGTCTCAACCGTCGTATTGAGTGGCGAATCAAGTGATAAATATTGTCTTTTAGCACGAAAAGTTGCACTTTTGCGATTTAATTCTTGTTGGAAAATGAATAATAGTAATTCTAAATAACAAGGAACACTTCTCCATAACGAAACTATGACAACTGAAAAAATTGAATGCTTAATTATTGGTTCAGGACCCGCCGGTTATACGGCAGCAATCTATGCTTCGCGCGCCGGCCTCAAGCCAGTACTTTACACGGGCCCCCAACCGGGCGGTCAACTTACTATTACTACCGACGTTGAAAACTATCCCGGATACCCCGATGGTGTCGGTGGCCCCGAGATGATGGTTGATTTTGAAAAACAGGCTCGTCGGTTCGGAACAGATATCCGCTATGGTATGGCTACATCGGTCGATTTCTCGAATGGCAAGAAAATTGTGGTCATTGATGAGAAAGTAGAAATTGAGGCAGAAGCCGTCCTCATCTCTACCGGAGCTTCGGCCAAGTGGCTTGGACTACCCGCTGAGGAGCGCCTGAACGGTCGCGGAGTATCGGCTTGCGCCGTTTGTGATGGATTTTTCTTTCGTGGACAAGATGTAGTGGTAGTGGGTGCCGGTGATACCGCCGCCGAGGAAGCTAGCTACCTGTCAAAGTTATGCCGTAAAGTATACGTATTGGTTCGTCGCGATGAGATGCGGGCTTCACTGATTATGCAGAAACGCATCATGTCTTTGGCAAATGTCGAAATTCTGTGGAATACCGAAACCGTTGATTTGATTGGTGAAGAAGGTGTAGAAGGGGTCAAGATTGTCAATAATAAAACTGGTGCAGAAAGCATCATTGAAGCTACCGGATTTTTTGTTGCGATTGGTCACAAGCCCAATACAGATATCTTCAAAGAGTTTATTACCATGGACGAAGCAGGTTATATTAAAACGATCAAGGGTAGTACATTTACCAACGTTGAAGGTGTATTTGCCTGTGGTGATGCTCAGGATCATATCTACCGTCAGGCAGTAACGGCGGCAGGTACGGGTTGCATGGCTGCCTTGGATGCTGAGCGCTACTTGGCTGAGCATTCCTTGGTTGCCGAAGAACAAGCAATTTAATGGAATAATGGTTTGGGAACTATTTCTTTCCCCATATCCCCCCTCCAAAGAGATGATGAAACAAAAACTTGTAGTATGCTTAGTTTGGGCCCTGTGTTTGGGAGTGATGAATGGTTTTGCCCAGGAGCGAGGTAAGTTTAAGAAAAACCCGAAGATCAAACAAAATACTAAGAATTCCGTCAATCCAAATTTCCCGATGGTAGAAGCCAAACGGGAAGCCGAAGCGGAATTTAAAGTAGAGACTTCGACAATCAAGTTTCAAAGTCAATTTGAACCGGTTAAACCGCCCAACCCGGTAGTTAGTGAAGATACTAGCTCCATTGACGAAGGTGAAACGGACGTATTGGAAGTAATTGATTCCATGCAAATTGGCGATGAATGGGTTAAAATAGCTGATTACTACGTTATCTGGGATGCCCGTACTATCAATCCTTATAGTATGAGCCCTACGGAATTTGACGAAACCATTGATCTCAAACTCTATGATCCCGCCGAAAATCGCTTTTGGAATACACCCGTAGATGGCCCCCGCGTAACCTCAAACTTTGGGTTCCGCTGGGGTAGGTGGCATACCGGGACAGACATCGACCTTGAAACCGGTGATCCGGTCTATTCTACCTACGACGGCATGGTACGGATAGTTGGTTTTGATGGAAGTGGATACGGCCGATTTATTATGGTACGCCATTATAACGGACTCGAAACGCTCTATGGTCACTTGTCAAAGCCCATTGTGGAATCGGGGCAACTTGTAAAGGCGGGCGATATTATTGGTTTAGGAGGCAACACAGGCCGTAGTTCTGGTTCGCACTTGCACTACGAAAACAGGTATGAGGGTAACCCTTTTGATTCCAAGAATATTTTTGACTGGGATACTCAGCAAATTCGTACGGATCATTTTGTACTTACGTCGCAGGCCTGGGATTATTTACGCGGTGGAAAATCCTACAAAAGCGAATTTGAATCGGGCGATAAACCTGCTTATACGCGAACTTTACTATACAAAGTTCGCTCTGGGGAGACTCTTTCCTCCATCGCCAGTAAATACGGTACCACAGTCTCGGCCATTGCCAAGAAAAACCGGATCTCGACGCGAGCCACTATCCGGGTGGGGCAAAAACTACGCGTCAAATAATTATTGCCTGCACGTTACAACATGAAATTAGACATACTGGCTATTGCCGCTCACCCCGACGACGTAGAGCTTTCCTGCGCAGGAACGCTCATGGCTCACCTTGCTATGGGTAAAACGGTTGGAATTCTGGATCTTACCCAAGGAGAACTAGGTACACGAGGTACCCCCGAAGGACGCTTGAAAGAAGCGGCCGAGGCCGCCCGCATCATGGGCATTAAGACTCGCGATAACGTAGGAATTGCCGATGGCTTTTTTCAAAACAACGAAGAGCATCAACGCGCGATCATTCCCTTCATCCGGAAATACCAACCTGATATAGTACTCGCCAACGCCATCGATGACCGGCATCCTGATCACGGGCGTGCATCACGACTGATCGAGGATAGCTGTTTTTATTCCGGACTTCGTAAAATCGAAACCATAGACGAAAACGGAGAGTCTCAGGAAGCATGGCGCCCCCGTCAGGTATTCCATTATATTCAGGATCGATACATCAAGCCTGATGTCGTGGTAGACGTAACACCCTATTGGGAAAAGAAGAAAGAAGCTATGCTGGCTTTTAAGAGTCAGTTCTTTGTGCCTACCTACCAGGAAAATAGTTCTGAGCCCCAAAGTTATATTTCAAGTCCGGAGTTTTTGAGCTTTATCCAGGCACGTTCGGAAGAAATGGGACATGCCATTGGCGTAAAGTACGGCGAGGGTTTTACCTCGTACCGAATTCTGGGCATCAAGGATTTATCCGCATTTATTTAGGTCTTAATATCCATTGGGAATCCTTTGGTTGCGCTATTAGGGAGAAAGGCGTGAAATAGCCCAGTTAGTATCATGCTCGTTGAGTTCGTAAACAACACGATCGTGAAGCCGACTAGGACGGCCCTGCCAGAATTCTATTTTAGCTGGTACGATCCGGTACCCTCCCCAGTGCGAAGGTCGGGGAACGGGCTGATCGGTAAATTTCTTTTCGAACTGTGCTTGCTTCTGATCCAGAATTTCGCGGGTAAGTAGTGTCTCGCTTTGGTTAGAAACCCAGGCACCAATTTGACTCCCCCGGGGTCTAATCGCAAAATAATCATCAGACTCCTGTTCGCTTACCTTTTCTACCCGTCCTTCAATCCGAACCTGACGTTCTAAATCTACCCAAAAAAAGGTAAGGGAAGCGTACGGATTAGCAGCCAGATCCTGCCCTTTTTTACTGTTATAGTTGGTGTAAAAAACGAAGCCTTCTGTATCCAACTCTTTCAAGAGTACAATCCGGCTACTGGGGCGGTGGTTAGAGTCTACCGTACTGACATGCATAGCGTTGGGTTCGGGTAACCCGGAAGCAAGCGCTTCTTTAAACCATACCCGAAACTGGTCCAGTGGATTGTTTAAAACATCTTCGATACTTAAACCGTTAAGTGTGTATTCTTTGCGCAAATTAGCAATAGATTGACTCATTTTATAGTAGCAATTCAAGGTTAGCAACACAAAATTAACCATTTCAATAGAAAGATTGTTAATTTTGTAATTCCACGTACTTACGAAACACCGATTACGATGTCCTTAGAAGAACACGATGCGTTAGAGGGTCAGGAAGAAAATTCTACCAAACCTACCTCAACGGAGACCGATTCATCGGCCCAAAATTCTGAACCTACGTCACCCGCTGATGAGCAAACTCCCCAGGAACCTGAACCTACGACCACAGCTGTTACACCGGAGATAACCACAACGGTGGCTGATGAGGTAATTGCGCCAGAAGCCAGTGAACCAGAAGCTACGGAAGAAATACCTATGGTTACTTCAGCTGATGCGCCGGAGGCAACCACAACGCCCGAAGCGGAGGTCAGTGAAATAAAGGCGGCAGAAGAGGTTCCCTTGTCTATTTCAGCGCCCGCGGCAGAAAATCCGGAATTGATGGAAGAAGTATATGATTTGGCTAAGACTGCGGCAGAAGCTCCAAAGTCAGAGGAAGCGTCTGCGGACGAAGACCACGTAATTTCGGCTGAGGACGAATCAGACGACGATTCGGATGATTCTGATAGCTCCGAAGAAGTAGATTACAGTCTTCTAAGAAAAGAGGAGTTAGGAGTTGCGCTTGAAAAAGAGGTTGAAGCGCTCGGTGCAAGTGGAATCAGTGCCGGCCGTTTCAAGAAATCAGATGCTATGGTGAAGGAAATTCGCCCGGTATTTGATCAGATGAAACGTAATGAGCTTGAAAGTGCAAAAGCTACTTTCGTGGCAGAAACCGGGTCTGAGGAAGGCTTTGAGTTTAAATATGACCCGGAGACACGCCGCATCGAGGATCTGATTAAGGAACTTAGAACCAAGAAAAACGCCTACTTCCAAAATCTGGAAAAAAATAAGGATCAAAACTTCAATGTAAAGACTGAATTGTTGCAGCGCATGCGCGGATTGGTAGATGGTGACGAAAGCCACGAGACCGGAGCCGCTGATATGAAAAGTAGCTGGGAAGAGTTTAAGAAAATTCAGGAAGAATGGAAAACCGCGGGAAATATTTTATCCCCGCACAACGGAACGCTTTGGGCTACCTACAATGCTCTGATTGACCGTTACTTCTCGAATAGGAACATCTACTTTGAATTAAAGGAACTTGATCGCAAGCGTAATGCTGAACTGAAGGTCGAGCTTTGTGATAGGGTTGAAGCGTTGGTGAAAACGTTGGAAGATCGCTCTATGTCACGCGAGATACTCAACGAAGCAAACCATATATTTGAAGATTACAAGCACATTGGCCCCGCTCCCCGCGAGGAGCAGGAGGCACTCTGGCAACGATTTAAAAAATCGTTGGATACTATGTACGACGCCCGTCGCGCTCAGTATGAAGATCAGAAGAAGTCAATGACTGACATCTACGACAAGAAATCGAAAACTTACGAAACTATTGTGCCTTATACTACCTTTTCATCGGGCAGTATTAACGAGTGGAACGGTAAAACCAAAGAAATTTTGGCCTATCAGGAAGAATGGGTTGCCACCAAAGGCCCTATGCCCCGCGAGGAAGGTAAGGAACTGAGTAAAAAGTTTTGGTCAGCGTTAAAAACCTTCTTTCATAATAAAGGAGAATTCTTCAAGCAGCTGGAAGCTCGCCGGGAGCAAAATCTGCAAGCGAAGACTGTGCTCTGTGAGGAAGTAGAGAAAATTGTGGAGTCTGCCGAGGATACCCCAGCCAATACGCAACGGGTTATAGAATTACAGAAGAAGTGGAAAACGATCGGACAAGTACCCGAGAAGTTTAAGGACTCTATTTACGTGCGCTTCAAGAAGAGTTGTGATGCCTATTTTGAGAACAAGCGTTCAAAAAATAAAGAGGTAGAAAAAGACTTCGAAGAAAATTTCACGAAGAAGAAAAATCTGTGCGAGCGGATTGAAGCCGCCGCCGCTGATCCCAAGGATTCTACGTTGGCTCACCTCAATACTTTCAAGGATGAGTGGAGTAGCGTAGGATTCGTGCCCAAGAAGGAAATGCAGAGTATTCAGAAGCGCTACATCGCGGCAGTAAATGCCTATGTGAGTGCCATCGGGAAACTGAGCAATAAAGAGAAAGAGCAGGTAGTACTGGAAAGCGAAGTTGAAATGGTAAAAGATGGCGAATCTTCTCGCGGCCTGTATCGCAAGGAAAGTGACATCCGTCGGAAGGTATCGCAGCTTGAAAACGACATTGCCCTTTGGCAAAATAACATCGAATTCTTTGCTAAGTCCAAGACTTCGGATAAGTTGAAGGCCACTTTCGAAGAAAAGATCAATAAGGCATCGGATCTATTGGAGGAGTTGAAACACCAACTCACTATAATTCAAGAGGCTATCTAATTAGGGGGCTTCGGCCCCCTAAGAAAGTTAAAAAAATACCAAAAAATAGCAATCAAATAGTTGCGTGATATAGTCCGAACGATTACTTTTGCATCACAATTAAGGGACAGAGATTCAAAAAAATTATCTCTAAAATTAAAAGCCTCCATAGCTCAGCTGGTAGAGCAACTGACTTGTAATCAGTAGGTCGTTGGTTCGATCCCGACTGGAGGCTCTTAAAAATCAAGCACTTAGCATTAATTTGCTAGGTGCTTTTTCTTTTAACTCGCCAATAAACTCGCCAACAGCTTTACTATTTATAGCAATTGAACGACCTAAGCTTGAAATTTAGCTGATGGTTGTGTTGATATACTCAGTGTGTATGTCTGACTAAACTAAATCCATGTGTTTAAGAAACCTGTTGCCTAAAGAAGTTGTTTCAGTATGATTTATTTTTGGGTTACCTCCACCATCGAGTATCGGTAAGGGCGATTTTCCATCATTAAAATAATTATCATAGATCAAATTCAAATTGATAAGGTGTTTTTTATAGCTTTCATTGATTGATTCTTCAAAACTCACACTGCCTCTTGGGTGGTTAAGTCCATAATTTTTAAAGTACATGGACACATTGGGATGCTTTTGAACAAAGTCCCTATCATATCTTTTCTGTGGAGAACAACCCAATAGGATAATAACCTCAACATCATTCAAATCATGTAAAAGTTTTAACATATACCTAGATTCCATAAGCTTGATATCATTGTTAGTAATTCCATTAATAACTATTGATACTATATATTGTCGCCTCGCTTGGGTAGTAGCTCTGGAAGCTTGGTATATACTTTCTTCAATCAAGGCAACAAATTCGTCATTATTTTTAAACTCCGTCAATACCTCTTGAGATATAAGATTTAACCTTTTTTCTAGGTTTTCGATGAAATCAGCAATTCTGTCTAGGCGTTGCTCTGGAATTACTGATGCTATTATCTCATAAAGAAGGGGGCCTAAGCTAGGTAATAAACTGGTGCTGGCCTTTAAAATTGATACCAGCATATCACGGGTATCTTCCTGCAGATTTTCATTTTTCATACTTCAAATTTTATTTCAGATAAATAGTTACATTATGCTGCAAACCCAAATCCCTGCTCCGCTTGCTCGTACAGATGTTGGAACACTGCCTCGGTTTTCAGTGTGAATACGCTTCGGTCATAGGAAGTGGGCAGGTGGTCGTTCAGGATTTCTAGTATTTTTTTTCGAACTGCCTCTTGTGTTTGCTTTTCTTTATGCCACTCCTGGATTAGAATTTTGTTCTTGGCGTCGAATAGGATCGTGAGTAAGTCGCCTGCGGCCAGTTTTACCTGCTTTTCTTCGTCTTTGGTGAGAGTGCAGTCTTTGGTGAGAAGGTCAAATACTTCCAGCTGTTTCTCCGTCATACCTTCGCGGGCAGCCCGGCCTTGCTCTTCGCTGAGGTTCTCAGCTTCACGGATTAGCTGTTCATAGGCTTCTTCGATAGAAATGCTTCCCAAGTTATATTCGTCGATGACATTCTGAAAGCGTTCCAAAAAGTGTCCCCGCATTTTGTTTTGCCGGAGCATTTGTCGCAGCTTCATTTCTAGCAGTTCACGCAGGTCTGCAAATTGTAAGTTTTTGTGCTCTTTTCGGGGAAATTCTTCCCGAAGCTTTTCGAAGTTTAGTCGGCTCAGGTCAATCAAGCTGCTGGTATCCATAATCATGGGCTCGTTAGTTCCTGAAAGATCACCTTGGCCTACTACACTTTGATCTAGCAGGGTATCTACTCGTTTACGGGCACGTTCTACTTCAGCGTCTTGATCGATCTGACGTTCTACTACTTTTCGTAAGTATTCAAATACATCTCGTTCTTTCCGTACTTTCGGGTAGTCATAGACATCCGGCCTAGCCGAATCATAGAGAGCCGAAATGGTATTTTCGAATAGATTGAACTGTTTACGATATTCATCTTTTGCCAAAATCAAATCAGCATAGTCCTTAAATAGCTCAACCTCACGGAATCCTTTTTCTCCCAAGGCAAGTATAGCCTCCATATCTGCACCTAGTGTCTTACAAAAACTCTTGGCCTCGGCAATTGCCTCATCCAAGAATTTCAGCATTTCCTCTGTATCCTTTACTGGAAATTCTTCCGAATCCTCATCGGTAGCTTTGCCTTTGGAACCTTCGGCATAGCTGGCTAAGGCCTTTTTTAGGTTTCGGAATACTCCAAAGTAGTCAATCACCAGGCCGTTTTTCTTTCCCTCTATCACCCGGTTGGCTCGGGCAATCGTTTGCATGAGGGTGTGGTTCTGTAAAGGCTTATCCAGGTATATGGTAGATATAGAAGGTGCATCAAAACCAGTCATCCACATGGCCGTTACAAACACTATACGATAGGAGTTGTTGGGGTCTTTGAAAAAATCCTCGATGTTTTGGCCATCCTCATTGGGCAGGTCAATTAATTGACGATGAGGCGCAATGGTCAGCCCTTCCGCCAGAAAAGTTGCTTCTTCATCCTTATCCGAACCTTCCTGGCTGATGACGATAGCCATTTTGGTTTCGTTCATAAAATCAATTGCTCTTTGAAAGCGAGCTTTCTGATCGGCGTCGGTTACGGTCAGTATTTGCTTGCGTAATTCTTTTATCTCTTCTTTCTGGTAGTGTTGTACTTTTTCGTACATCCGTACGGCGGTAAACTTATCAATGGAGATTACCATAGCCTTCATGGGTTTGCGGTTGCCGTTGTCATCCGTCGCATCCAGCCGGTAGGGGTAGTGCTGCACAATATGCTTCGCAATTTCGTTCAGGCGGTCGTCACGGCGTACTACGTGGAGTAGCGTTGAGTACTCCTGGTCGAGTTTCTTTTTCTGTTCTTCGCTCAGGTTTTCGTCTTCCAGTATTTCAGCAGCTTCGCCTATCAGCTTTTCATTTACTTGTTCTACCTTCGGGACACTTTTCTTGTAAAACATTGGTACGGTGGCTCCATCTTCAATGCTCTGGGCAAAGTTGTACTCTGATACGTAGGGTCCAAACCATTCTTTTGTGAGGGCATTTTGGAGTAGTGGAGTACCTGTAAAAGCGATATATTGGGCGTTCGGCATAGCAATACGCATATTTTCGGCCAGACCCTTATATTGGGTGCGATGGGCTTCATCTACCATCACAATCCAGTTGTCTCGCTCGGTGAGTACGGGGAAAGTCTTGCCTTTTTCAATTCCGAACTTATGGATGAGCGCAAAAAGGTAGCTACGATTGGCTTGTAAGTACTGCCGTAATAAATCTCGTGAAGTAGGGCGGTAGTAGTTCTTCCGTTGGGCTTTGCTTTCGATTATAGCTTCTGTTTCCAGAAAGTTTCGATAAATCTGATCGTCCAGGTCACGACGGTCGGTCAGAATCAGGAAGGACCAGTTACCATCGAGCTTGTAGTTAACCTTGCGTGAGAAGAAGATCATGGAATACGACTTACCTGATCCTTGTGTATGCCAGAATACCCCTAGCTTACCGTCTCGCTTTGCCCCAGAATTTACAGTTTTTGCCAGGGAGCGATAAGCATTATTTACTCCGAGGTATTGGTGGTTTTTGGCGAGAATCTTTGCCTTGTTTTTGTGATACAATACAAAGTTTTCGAAGTAGTCAAGCAAGTTGGCCTTGGTGCAAAGACCTTCGCCAAAAAGTTTCAGACTGAGGCGCTTGTTAACTTTTGTACTGGCAGCCTCAACCTCTTTCAGAGTCATTTGACTATGCTCCACGGCAGAGTCTTGCAACTTCACCCAGGTAAAAAAGTGCTCCCAACTAGCCTCGAAGCCGCCTACACGGGTTTCGATACCATTGGAAACGCACACAAAGAGGTTATACCAGAATAACTGCGGAATATCCCGGCGGTAATCTTTCAGGTTTTTATCATATCCTACCTTGGCTTTTTCGGTGGCGTTTTTCAGCTCGATCATAACCAGCGGAAGGCCATTGACGTAGAGAAGCAGGTCAGGACGACGGGTAATGTTCTCCGTCTGTAAATACTCAATACTCAGCTGCGAGACCACCAGAAACTCATTGTCTGGGCTATCCGGGTTGGCAAAGTCCAGCACCCGCACGTAGTCGGTTTGTTCTTTGCCCTCCTTATTGGTGTACGTAACGGGTACTCCCTTTCGGATCAGCTCGTACACCTCCTTGTTGGCCATGATGGGCGTCAGGCTCACCCGGCTTCGGGTCAGTTCGTTGGCAGCGTAGGCGCGACAATTAACAGGAATCTCTGGGTTGAGGCGAGCAAGGGCTGCCAAAAGGCGGTCTCTCAGGACGACATCTTTTAGGTTGTCACGACCTAGCAGTTCTTTATTGCACGCGTCAAGGTGTTTATAGCCGAGCATCATCTTAAAATATTGGATGTCGGCCTCTTCGATGTGGGATTCGTTTAGGAAAGCCATAATAGGCTGGTTTAAAGTTAAGGATATGGTATGTGTGTAATCTTTAAGGGTAGATGTAGGCCAAGAATGTCAGAAGCAACTACTGAAAATGATCCAGGTTCCAGACTTCTTCGGCAATCTGCTCATACACCTGCTGCCTTTCCTCTATATCTTTTCGCTTGTATTCTTCATGGGACTTGAATGGGATTCCTGACTTCTCAATGTAGTGCCTGAAATTAGGGTTTGTTAGGTAGCATTGTGGGTGTAATGACTGCGCCAATAGGTTTTGTTGTAAGTAAAGAGGTAGTTTTTCAACGTATGGCTTATCGCTATATGCCTGATTGGTTCCGCGCTGAATCAGTAGTAAGTCGCCGATCATGTTGCGTACTCTGCGGAACTCATCCGTTTGGGTAAATTCGTCGGCCTGATACTCAAAGCGGTTGGCCCAGATATGCTCTACCTCGAAGGGTTTGCCATCCGTAGGGCTAAAATAGGTATCGAAGGTGGTACTAAGGCCTGACTGCTGCTCCATGTGGCTGGTGATTCGGCTCAGGAAGAACTTGATGAAGTACTTGTTCTTCTCGTGGAGTTGAAACCGGGACAATCCACTTAGCTTTTCCTCCATACTTTCCAGCTTATCCCGCAGAACAGCGGCTAGTTCGGCTACGCTTTTGCTTCTGATTTCGAGCACCAGGTTGTACATGGTATAGCGGATGGAGCTTTGCGAAAACGTACGGTAGTTGACCGACCGTAACACCGTGAAGGTATCAATATAGCGCCCTACCAAATCTAACTTCCGGTTGATAATGATCTCGGAGTCGTCAGGGTTGATGGGGGCCAGGTACAGCGGGTCGGCTAAGGAAGCGGCAAAGCCCCAATTACGAGCGTAGTACACATTTTCGAAGCCTTTGGTTAGGTTGTTTTTGGCGTCGTAGATTTTGCGGTATACCCGAGCATAGAAGGTGAATCGACGGTTAACGAACTCGAAGAAATCCTGGGAGGTGTGTAGCCCTAGCTTAGTCTGATTGTCTTTGACCCAGGTATGAAAGCGGGTACCTACTTTTTCGAAGTCCTCGTTGGCTGAGCCTACCTTGCCGGGCCGAATACTCACGGCGTATTTGCCCCGCAGCCAGCTTTGAAAGAATCGCAAGTCTTCGTCGGCACTGATGTCATGCAGTTTTTTGATTTCTCCCTTCCAAGTGTCGTTAATAGCGGTACGCTTGGCAGCATCCGATTTGACCTTGGATAGCAGGTAGCCTTTGAGCATTTCCGAAGGGGTAAGGTTAAGACCCCGGTCGTTCATGGTTTCGAAGATCGTATAAGCGTTGTCCTCTGAGTAAGCCGTTATTACTACAAGTATTACTCTGTCTATCAACCAATCGATAAAATAAGGCAACGCTTCCTCTTTTAATTCATTTGGGAATATACTGGCCAGATCATCATATCGCTCTGCAATTGCCCGAATTGACTCGTCATCAGTTTCCCGAACTTCGTACTCTCCTTCGATAAAAAGTGCTTCCAGGCAATGATCACGTTCCGGCACATCCAGATTAAATGATTTCTCCCCGTAGGTTTCGGAATAAATCAGGGAGTCAACCTTAACGGTGACAGGCCGCCCCCGTTGCAATGAGTTTAGGTATAGCAAAAGCAGGGTAAGTGAGGTAAGCCTTTGCTGTCCATCGATAATCGACTTTTTGCTTTCTTGTTCGCTTACCACAATCGGTCCAAGATAGTAGCTGTTGTAAATGGCTACTTCTCCACGCCGATGTTCGCTCCGGTAGCTCATGTTAAAAGCTGATTCGAGGTCAGCGATGAGTTGCTCGATGTGCGTGCGCTCCCACTTGTATTCCCGCTGGAAATAGTCAATCGTGAACTTGTTGTTGTTTAAAACTTCTCGGATAGAGTAGTGTTTTGCTTCAATTTTATTGGTAATGGTACTCATGGAGTGGTTAGAGCGTAACGGAAGTTGAAGTGAATATTAGGGAAAAAGTAGGCCGCCTTACAGTGATTCATCGCTCTACCAGACGGTTTTGACCAGGGTGGTATAATACTGAAACTTGGTGTCCAGGCTGATAATGTCAGCCTGCTCTACCAGGGCGGTGGCTACGATCAGGCGGTCGAACGGGTCGCGGTGGTCGGCGATGAGCGGGATTGTTTGGTAGGCTAGTAGGTGGGGCTTGGTCACTGGAATTTCTTCGATCAGCGTATCCTGGATGGCTTGGTAGAATTCATCCAGGGGCTTATCCAGGCTCAGCTTTCCTGTTTTTAGCTTAATGGTTATCTCAAACAAACTGATGGTGCTCACCAGTATTTCATTCTGAGGGTCTTCGATTAGTTCGCGGGCTTTGCCGGACAGGGACGCGCCGCGCCCGATAAACCAAAGTAAGGTGTGGGTATCCAGGAGGTAGCGCATGTTACATGTAGTCTTGCAGGTCGTCGAGGGGTTCGTCAAAGTCCGGGCTCAGATGAATGGCTCCGGCGAGCAGGCCAAACGGGCGCTTGTGGGGGGCAGGGGTTGTGAGTTCAGGTACTTCTTCCTCAAATACAACCATCACCTTTACCTTCCCATGTGTTTTGGGCTGGCGTTTCAGTTTTATTTTCCCATTTTCGTAGGTACCTTCAATTGCAGTCAGCATATCAGATGTTTTTTTTCTATACCAAGATAGGTAATTTGAAAATTAGTAACAAAATTCAGTCAGCAAGCCATCATGGGTACCTCAGGCCGTTTCCTGCTGGGGTTCGTCTACCAAGTGCTCCACCGAGAGCTTCCCGCTAATCAGCCGAGGTAGCAGCAGGTCGCGGGTTTGTTTTAGGTTTTCGTTTTTCAGAGACAGGATTTTTATTTCTTCGAATATAGGGTTAACAGTTTCACTATATAGTTTTAAAGTGTATTTATTCGGTCTTAAAATCGCCATCGACTCGAATTTACCTTTACTTAAATTACCCATTGTAGCACCGGTTGCAGCGAAACTTTCAAAAGTTTGCTTCATATCTTTTAACGTAAAATACAAGTACTCTCTCAGTGTTTTTACTCGAATAATTATAGAATTAATCTGCTGATTGGTCTGTGAATCCCTATTTAATATCGCAATCTTGCCTATTGATCCTATACAACTCACACTTATTGAATCTGCTGGAACAAATTGTTTTGATTGGCTATTGGCTCCTTTTTCGGTAAGGGTTTCTTGGGTTTTGAGTATAAATATCCCTTGTTCCATATCTGGAATTTTCAAGAAAGGAATATCCCCGTTAAAGTAGTCCTCAACTTTTGTGCTCGGGGTTTTTCCCGTTATTACCTTGCCAAACTCCTTTATCTTCACCCGTTCCCACCCCTGCGGCAACCCATCCACCAGGGGTACCTCCTCATAGCCCGGAAAGCGTAGACGCACAAACCACTCCTTGTAGATTTCCTGCGCCATCTGTTCCAGCAGGGCGATGCGTTGGGTGTTGTTTTCGATCAGTTCATCATAGGCCGAGAGGATGGAGGCGATTTTACTCCTTACTTTAAAATTGGGTAATTTGACTTTTAATTTATGGATGTGATTACGGTTCAAAGTAGGGTTTGAGGCACCAGCATCAAAACGCTCCAAACCAAGTGTTTTAAGGAAATAATAAACGAATTTTGGATCGTTTCCTCTAAAATCTTTAACCCATAATGTCGTATCATGCGGCCAAAAGTCACTTTCTGAATAATGTACTGTTCCAAGGGTACCCTTTCTGCCAATTACTACACCAGGACCTCGAACTTTGAATTCATTATGATGACTGGAAATACCACCTGATGAGATAACAGGTACTATACCTTCTTGCTGCTCTTTAACCGTAATATCAAAACCCCTTTGGAAAACAGCAATGTCTTCAAGCTTGACGTGTTCTAGTTTCATATTACCAAGCTTTCCAAAGTTTCAGTAATACTTTTTTCTAAAAAAATAGCGTCTTTGCTCAAAGAAGTGAACTCACCAGCTTTTAGTTTTATCAACTCAGTGAATTCATTTACGCTCATATTCTCTGTTTCAATTTCTACTCCCACATACCGCCCGGCATTCAGCGAATAATCCTGCTCCACGGCGTACTCCTCGCGGGGAGCGGCTTTGCAAAGGCCCGTTACATCCTGGTAGGTACCCTCGGGGAAGCGCTCGTGGAGCCAGGCCATGCTTTCTTGCCAGTAACGTGTCGTATCGAGGGCTTTCTGGGCTTTTTGCTGTTGTAGGTCTAGTTGCTTACTCGCTTGGTTTAGGTCAAGGTCGGTCCAGGCTTTGTCATTTTTGAGTTTTAGCAATGAGTCGGCCTGTTTCCAGAGGTCAGCTAGCTTATTTTTTTGCTCGTTGGTTTCGGTTAGTACCTCTCCGTAGCCTTCCAGTACGCCGCTGAGCCCTTCGGCAAATAGCCGCTGTTCGGCATTGTCGAGGCCGGGGAAAGCGTCAGCTTCTGGTGGGGGAGTTGTGTTGGTAGGTTCGACGATAGGCGGTAGTTGTAGTGCTTGCAAGGCTTCCGGCAATGCCGCTGCTGCTATCTTTTTGAGTTGCTCAGGTTTGTATTTTTCCTTGGCATGGGCGTAGTACTTGCGCAGGGCGTTGAGGGTATCGTCTAGTTGTACTCGGTATTCATACAATCGTAGCGGAAGGGTATCCAATGCGGTTTTAGCCTCCTTTACATAGTGGTCTACCAGTTCCAGGTAGCGGTGGTTTCGCCCCGGTAGAGGCGCACCACGGCGGCGAGGTTCTGCACCTGCTCCTCCGACCAGTCGCGGTGGGCGCGGTCGAGCTGCCGGTAAGTATTGCGCCCATCCAGAAACAGAATCGTATCCTTGCGGTCGGTATGTACCTTGCCCTTATCAAAAAACCAGATCGTGGCGGGGAGCGTCACGGTATAAAACATATTGGTAGGCATGGTCACCATGCACTCCACAATGCCACTGTCCACGATCTTCTTTCGGATGTCGTACTCAGAGTTGCGGGCGTCGGAAGCCGAGTTGGCCATCACAAAGCCCGCCCGTCCGGTTGAGTTCAGTGAACTGGCAAAGAGCGAAATCCAGAGGTAGTTAGCGTCGGTGATCTTGTCGTCCTTCTTGCCCTTGTTGGTAGGTAAGCCATACGCTGTAAAGCGGGGGTCGCCTTTAACGGTATTTTCCTGGACAGTTTTGACGTTAAAAGGCGGATTGGCCATTACGTAATCAAACTTTCCAAGACCTTTGTAAGGGTCAGTACTGTGAGAGTTGGTTTCGGTAATTTCGCCCCGGAGGTTGTTCACCAATAGGTTCATCTTGGCCAATCGCACGGTTTCGCCCATGTATTCTTGTCCGTAGACATAAATATCGGCGACGTCGTGGTTGGCTTCCTGTACAAACTTGCCAGATTGCACAAACATACCCCCCGAACCGCAAGCCGGATCGTAAATCTTACCCGCGTAGGGCTCGATAACTTCCACAATGAAGCGAACCACGGAAGGAGGCGTAAAGAACTCGCCCCCCTTTTGTCCTTCGCTCAGGGCGAAGTTGCCCAGGAAATACTCGTAAATCTTACCGAAAATATCACCGCTGGCGTCTTTGGGAATATCCGAGAAGGCCCGCAGCAGTTTAGGTAGTATATCGTCCTTCTTTTTCTCAATGTCGAAGTAAGCATCCTTCGGTAGCACTCCCTCAAATTTGGCGTCCTGGTAGCTTTCAATGGCCTCCATTGCTTCCTTGATGGCCCCGGCGGCTTTCTGGTCGCCGGACAGATTGAGCAGGTAATCGTAGCGGGCGTTTTCGGGCAGGTAAAAGCCACACTTCTCAATGGCGATCTTATCCAGCTCCCGTTCCATGCGGGTACCTTTATATTTTTCGTATTCGGCCTGTATATCAGCCTCAAAGTTGCTGTACTTGTTGTCGGCAAAGCGTAGGAAAATAAGGCCCAGCACGGGCACAGCGTAGTCAGAAGCTTTTATACCCCCATAGGCTCGCATGGAATTGGCGGCGTTCCACAGGTCGGCTTCAAGTTTTTGGAGTTGTTCGTTGTTCAAAGTAGATAGGTGTCTTTTGTAGAAATGGGCCACACGTAGTGGCTTTCATTTCCGGGTATGTTAATGTACTTACTGCACGTAAAATAAGCCCATTTGTTCGGATATTCGATATAGTATCTAAATCCATTTTCCCTAGTTTTATACCTACTATAAGTCTTTATTTTAGTAAACGGTAGCTTACTTTATCCATTATGACCGGGTAGGGAGGTCTTGCCTACTACCTACCCTTCTGAAATCCAGCGCATTTTTGTACTACATCCGCAGACAACAGCCTACAATCGCTCATACCTTCATTTACGGCTGATAGTACTCTCTTTTTTTATTGTATCAGCGCATTTTGGGCCTATTATGCAGAAAGTGCCGTAGGTTACTGGATATCAAGTCTGCTTTTGTGGGGCAATGTTATGATTTGTTAGACAACGTAATCCCTCGAAGCTTTGCGGCCTCTAAACGCAAAAAATAGTATTACTAGTAAGGCACAAGCACCACTGACTACCGCAACGATCATCCAAATGGGTAACTTTTCGGTTAACTCTTCTTCCACGGGTAGCCTGACTTCAATGGGAGTTTGGATTTCTGCTTTATCTTCCATCATCGTTAGCTTAGCGCCCGAGGCTAGAATACCTAATAGGTCATATTTTGACCGAATGAGTTTGCCATTAAGTTCCTTTCCGCTGAACTCTTCGTATAGTTCGACAAACGCAGGATTACCAACGATGTGGGAAGCTGCCTTAGCATGGTGCAAGGCTTCCTCCATTACTTCTTTTTGGGCCGTTACTTCAATGTGATCTAAGTAGCTGATAGCTATTAGCTTGTAGCTGTTATATTTTTATAAATATTTGATATAGAGAATATTAGCCATTGATTTGACTAAATTAATAATACAAACTAATTCTGCCTTAGTACTTAGTTCTAGGCGTTTTAT
>JBDNFP010000210.1:0-8415 GCA_041689775.1 Spirosomataceae bacterium | reverse complement strand
CGGCATGGCCGCTGACGTGGTGGTGTTTGACGAGGCTACGGTCTCTGATGCCGCTGAGTTTGTGAACCCGCATGCCTATTCGATTGGGTTTAAGTATGTCTTGGTCAACGGGGAGGTGACCGTGAATGAAGGAAAGCATACCGGCGTGCGTAACGGTAAAACGTTGAAAGGGCCGAAGGTAGGGGAGTAATAGAAGTGGTGTTTGGATAATTCAGACATCTTGCCCGAACGTCAGCAAATTATTATCAGGGTCCAGTAAGGCAAACTCTTTTTGCCCCCACGGCTTCGTCTGCAACGGCGCATTAGGATGAATGCTCACGTTGTTATCCAGCAAGGACTGGTACAGCGTATTAATGTCATCGGTTCGGATGTACACTTGTCCGTAGTTTTCTTTGGGGTCAAGCTCCTTGAACTCAAAAAAATGGATTTGTACGCTGTCCTTTTGTACCATCAAGTACCCATCGTAATCACCCCCGTAGACCTCAAAGCCTAACGTATTGACGTAGTAGTCGTGCGTAACGGCTTTGTTCCGCATGGGAAGCTTGGGGTTGATGGTGGTTAGCACGGGGGTAGTTTACTGGAACGAAGTTGGGGTGAAAGTTAACACTGCTGAAAGTAAGAAATAGTTGCAAATCTACTCTACCATAGCACCCCTTTTTCTACTTGTATAATCTAGTCTGCGAACAGATACCCAATCGAGTAGAACTATACAGAGGAATAGTTTTATATTTCGAATAGTATAAAAAACATTTATGCTTTACATAGAAAACATAAATAAAAATTTATACATAAGTACCTTTAAATTTGTACTGTCAACTGTGAAAAAGTGCATTAGTTGGCCATTTTACTAGTTTCAAACAAATTTTCAGTTATGCCTGAACATCTCCTCTCACTGATAGTATTGTTGTCCCCGGTTCTTTTTGCCGCTACTGCCTTAGCTTCTTGGTTTCAACCTGGTTTACAGCCAAAATTGGTCAAAAAGCTCAGTATTTTTTCCGCCTTACTAAGTATTCTCACCGCCGCAATTAGCGGTTTTTTTGTGTACACATACGGCTTACTGGAAAGCACGCTGATCGGAATTGATGGCGTTGGGCTAAGTATCCGACTGGATACGGTAAGCGTCCTGATGTTTACGATGATTGCCTTGCTAGGCTTTATCATCATGAGGTTCAGCCAAAACTATCTGGATGGTGATCCAAAGCAAGGGGCTTTCCTCGGTCGTATGGCCGCCACCTTGGCATCGGTGCAATTACTGGTACTTTCGGGTAATCTGGGCTTACTTTTCTTATCCTGGGTTCTAACAAGTGTTTCGCTGCACCGCGTTCTGCTCTTCTATCCAGAAAGACGGGGTGCGGTTATCGCCGCCCGTAAAAAGTTTATTCTGGCGCGATTGGGTGATGTTTGCCTGCTTGGGGCAAGTATCGTTTTGTTTCAAGAGTTTGGAACGGGCAACTTGGAAGCTATCTTCCAACAAATCCAAAGCAGCGTATCGGCAAGCGTAGCTCTACCAGCCATCGAGTTAACGGCACTATTGCTGGTACTTGCCGCTCTGCTAAAATCAGCCCAATTTCCAACGCACGGTTGGTTGGTGGAGGTCATGGAAACTCCCACGCCGGTATCGGCTCTACTACATGCCGGATTGCTCAATGCAGGTCCTTTCCTGATTATTCGGATGGCATTTGTGATGGATGCAAGTGTGTATGCTCCCTTGGTGCTGATCACCATCGGAGGGTTTACCGCCCTGTTTGCTTCGGTAGTATTCATGACCCAAACCTCGGTAAAGACAGCGCTTGGTTATTCGAGCGTGGCGCACATGGGTTTCAGCTTGATGGTATGTGGCCTGGGAGTGTACCCAGCGGCGATGCTGCACCTCGTAGCTCACTCCTTTTACAAAGCCCACGCGTTCCTTTCTTCCGGAAGTGTCATTGATGTTATCCGGGCCTCCAAAGTTATCAAAGCCACCCGGCTGGGTAGTCCTTTCCGAATAGTCCTTGGTATCTTTCTGGCCTTGGGTGTCTATATCGGTTTCTCGTTGATGTTGGGTTTCAACCTCACCGCTGATCTCTCTCTGCTAGCCGTTGGGGCCATTATAATCATGGGATTATCCAGAATCTTCACTTCCGCAATCGATTCGAATGGTAGCGTGAAACTCTTCTTCACGGCCTGCCTGCTTTCTATACTTGTAGCCACCGCCTTCTTTACTTTGGAAGGAGGTACCCACCACATGCTCTCGTCGCAGCTACCTCTTCCGACGTACCCTAGTCTGGCGAAAATAATCCTGACGGGTGTGCTGCTCAGCTTTTTTGGAATTGTTGTGCTGCTACAAATTATGGCACCGGCTATTTCCTCCAAACCTGCCTACCGGGCCTGGGCGGTTCATATTCGAAATGGTCTTTATCTAAACGCCATTTTCGACCGATTAGTAGGGGCCTTTAACCTAAGTACCAATCAGGTTGAGCCAACACGCTTCGACGGTGACCAGACTCTCCGTACCAGGTAATCAAATTGTGTAAGACTACCCATTACTATTCATTGATTGTCAAAAACAACGCATATAAAATCTTAGAAAATGATTGATCTACCGATTGAAAAAGAGCTGAGTACAAAAAACAAAGTGGTAAGTACTCAGGATCTTGCGGCCATGATGCGGGTCGCTTGTAAGAAAATCGCCCCCGTATGGCCGTTAGAAAGCTTTGTGGCCGTCAACCCTTACCTAGGACTTATCGACAAGCAATTTGAAAACGTGGCGCAGGAGCTTTCGTACGTAAACGGTATCGAAATGACCTTACCCAAATCATTTTATCTTCAAAAAATTGAGCAGGGAGTAATCACCCGGGAGGACTTAGCTTTTGCCCTACAAAAAAAGGACAGCGTCGAGGTGGAGGCGTTCATTGAAAAAGTAAAAACCACGAGTCAGGTAGATCAAGAAACATCTAAGGTCCCTACGCTTGCGGATACCGCCACATTGGTTACCAAAACGGATTGGAACCGCTTTATCACGGCCCGGATTTCTGCTTGGGCAGCCTCGTATTTTGATGTGGGTCAGGCGGTTTGGAAGGTAGCCAATCAGAATGAAGGCCTTTTTGCCGCCTGGCGGGCTGAGGCCGAGGTGGACCGTACCCCTGAGCTATCGGGCCTGAAAGGATTTCGTCGGGCGGTAAAAGCGCTGCCCCACAATCATTTGGATGCCACTGCTGCGGCTTTAACTCTGTTGGGGATTCCGGAATCGGGATCGTCCTTTTACCTGCATCGTTTGTTGCTGGGTGTTGGCGGGTGGTCTGCCTACGCGGCCCGCCTGGACTGGGATAGCGAACTATACGGCGGTACCGATGGAAAGCTGATAGAGTTTCTGGCGGTGTTGATCTGTTGGGAAGCGTGCCTGCTACAATGTACGGAGCATCCACAGTTAGGAGAGCGATGGAAGGAAGCCAAAATTGTGATGTCAGTAGCGGAAGGGATGAAGGTTGTATCGCCTGCTCTGACGCAAAAACTAATCCTGCAAGCAGCCTTTGATCGGGCGGCCCAACGAGGAGTCATTGAGAAATTTCGTAGTCATCAACCGGCCAAACAAGTAAAATCTACCCAAGCCCGAGCGCAGGCTATTTTTTGTATTGATGTACGTTCAGAGGTGTATCGTAGAAACCTGGAACTGGTGGATGACCAAATCGAAACGCTCGGTTTTGCCGGATTCTTTGCCTTCCCACTCAAATTCGTTCCGATTGGTCATGATTCGGGCGAAGCACAGTGCCCGGTACTACTTACAACGGGACCGACTATTCTGGAAGAAATCGCCGATAAGAACGAAAACCAACAGGCTTACGACCGTCGTTTACTGAAGCAGCAGACGCAACAAGTTTGGAAATCCTTTAAGTCGGGAGCTGTCACCTGTTTTGGTTTTGTGAGCCCGATGGGACTTTCCTTCCTGCCCAAACTCTTTACTGATTCCTTTGGTCTCACCCGGCCGGTGCCGCATCCCGAGCAGGCGGGTATGATGAAGAAGCATATAGACCAAAAAAGTATCAGCCTGGAAGTAGGTACGCACAACCACGAAACGGTTGGGATTCCGGCGGAGCAGCAGTTGCAAATGGGTAAGAATGCCTTGAAAGCAATGTCGCTCACCGAAGACTTTGGCCGATTTGTAATGATAGTGGGGCATGGTTCTACCACCGTGAATAACCCGTATGCTACCGGACTGGACTGCGGAGCCTGCGGTGGACATACCGGAGAGGCCAATGCGCGGGTAGCCGCAGCAGTTCTCAATAGTAAGGAAGTAAGAGAAGGACTACAAAAAGAGGGAATTGTAATTCCTGATAATACGGTATTCCTGGCTTGTTTGCACGATACGACCACGGATGAAGTGAGCATCTTTAACGAGATGGATGTACCAGCGAGCGAACTCGCTGAATTAGCCGTACTTAAAAAATCGTTAGAACTAGCTGGACATGCCACCCGGACCGAGCGATTATTGCGGATGACCACGGATGTGGAGTCGGGTGCCGACAAAGCAATCACCACCCGTAGCAAGGATTGGTCGCAGGTACGGCCAGAATGGGGACTAGCTGGTTGCTCAGCCTTCGTGGTAGCCCCGCGCGAGCGCACCCAAGGTATTCATCTGGAAGGGAAGTCCTTCCTGCATTCGTACAACTGGAAAAAGGACGAAGGCTTTGGTGTGCTGGAACTCATCATGACCGCCCCCATGGTGGTAACGAGCTGGATTAACCTGCAATACTATGGTTCTACGGTGGACAATAAGAGTTTTGGTTCTGGCAACAAGACCTTGCATAACGTAACAGCAGGAGTAGGGGTATTGGAAGGATACTCCGGTGACCTGCGCGTAGGATTACCTTGGCAGTCGCTCCACGACGGCAAGAACTACCAACATGAGCCTTTGCGCTTAAATGTATTCATTGAAGCACCCATTGATGCCATGAACGATATTCTGGAAAAGCATACCTCCGTACGGAACCTATGCGACAATGGTTGGTTGAACCTACTCGCCATCAACGAATTGGGTAAGGTATCGTACCGCTACACAGGAAATCTTGAATGGGAGAAGATTGCAGGATAATTTCAGGTTTGTAGTAAAGCAAAAAAGGAAGCCCTTTGCCGGGACTTCCTTTTTTGAACGTTTCTGGCAGGATTATAGCCTACCGGATCACAAACGATTACTTCTTACCAATACGGTATAACTTACCTTGGTCGGTTACGGTGTAAATAGCTCCGTCCATGCCCTGGGTTACGTCACGGAAACGCTGCTTTTCATCTTCTAGCAGCCGCTCTTCGCCGATAATGTGGTTGTCTTTGTCAATCACGAGGCGTGCGATGTGCATACCGCTGAGTGTGCCCACGAACAGGTTATTCTTCCACTCTGGCATCTGGCTGCCCGTGTAGAAAGTCATGCCGCTGGGTGATATCGAAGGGTCCCAGTAGTACTGTGGTTGTTCGAGGCCCTCCTTCTGTTGAATCACGTCTCCAACTTTCTTGCCGCTGTACTCAATACCATAGGTGATGGTTGGCCAGCCGTAGTTTTTGCCAGCCCGAATGAGGTTGAGTTCATCGCCACCGCGAGGACCAAATTCATTCTCCCAGAGGTCGCCGGTGACGGGGTGGAAAGCAAGACCTTGTACGTTACGGTGTCCATAAGAGTACAACTCGGGGCGGGCGCTTTCTTGGCTAACAAACGGATTGCCTTTGGCGGGCTTTCCGTCGGTCGTGATCCGGATAACCTTACCCAAGCCTGATTCGAGCGACTGTGCCTGTGGACGGGTTACGAGGTCAGAACGCTCGCCGGTACTTAGGAATAGGTTTCCCTTCTTGTCAAAAACTACCCGTCCGCCGTAGTGCAAATTACCTTTGTAGTAAGGAGTAGCGCGGTAGATTACCGTTGCACCTTCAATCTTTGTGTCGTCGTTTGATAGTTTCCCCTTGGCTACGGCCGTCAGGTTACCATCGTCCGTTGGCTCAGAAAAAGCCCAGTAGATCATCCGGTTGCTTTTGAATTTTGGGTCCAGCGTAATACCAAGTAATCCGCCCTGGCCTTTGGCGTATACTTCAGGTAGGCCCATAATAGGCTCACTCAATTTACCATCCTGAGTTACGATGCGGAGGTTACCTGCTTTTTCGGTCAGGATTAATCGGCCATCAGGTAGGCTAGTGATTCCCCAAGGTGACTTCAAGCCTTCGACCACCACGGTTGCTTCGTAGGGAGTAGTCGTTTTGATACCAGCCACCCGGGTTTGTCCTTTAAAAGCGGCGTTGTACTCGGGTGAGTTGGCTTCCTTCGTTTCGATTGGAGCTAAGGCACTTCCCTGATTATTCTGAGCAAAGGTGGCAGTAAAAATACCGATGGCTAGTGCAGCAGTAGATGCAACTAGTGAGATAGGTTTTATCATGGTTGATTTTATTATTAACTTTCTTAAACAGATACAAATATAAACATGTTGGGCACAATGCGCCCGTAAATTTAGCTCTTTACCATACTTGGTGCTAGGGGTAATTGCTGTAAGTTGCCAGTCTGTAAACATCGATTGTGGTAGATTGTTAGCCCGGCTATCAGAATTCTCTGCCCATACTACCGACGATAAAGAAAAGCCAATGAAGGACTTTAATCTACTTTTGATACTCATAGCCTGTTATGGTCAAATAAGTTTGGCTCAACCTTACAATGGTACGGCTTGGCGGGATAGTGCACAAATTATTCTGGGCAAAATACAATGTGAGCTTTATGATAAAGGTGGGTCAGGAATCGCTTACTATGATACCGATGCTGTAAATAACGGTAGTGGCAAATTGAACCCCAACGATGGTAGTTTCCTGAATACTTTCCGTATGCAGGAAGGAGTGGATATTTCCTACACCAAAGAACGAGGTATTGATAACAATGAGTTCAATGTAGTGGAGCCTCTGATGGATCAGCTATACGTTGGCTGGACCGAACCCGGCGAATGGATCAAGTATTGCGTTGATATTCAGAAGGCAGGTACTTACGAAGTTGCCTTGATACGGCTAATGCCGATGGCAAAATATCTCTTTCGTTAGATGATGAGGACATTAGTGGCCCTGTATTAGTAAGAGAAACGTATAATTTCAAGGAGCCAGTTCCCTGGAAGCAATGGCATCACTGGAACAAAGCTGTGAAAGTAACGACCCTGAGTTTGCCAGCCGGGAAACATGTACTAACCCTCCATACCGTTGCCAATGGCAATATGAATTACGACTACCTGGAATTTCGTTTGGTAGAGTAGGGTAAATCTAGATCTAGGTACTGTAAATAGAGATTTGTGTAAAAAGGGTGCATTGGCAAAGACAGTATGTGTAGATCTCCTGACCTTACCAATACACCCTTTTTATTTCGTCAGTTTGGTAGCGTCATTAAGTCTTTGAGCTACGTTATCCCAGTTAATGATATTAAACACTGAATCCACAAAATCGGCTCGCTTATTTTTGTATTTGAGGTAGTACGAATGCTCCCAAACGTCAATAACAAGCAATGGAATACAGCCCCACTGGGTTAGTTTTTCGTGGTTCTCGCATTGCAAGATTGTTAGGCTATTGCTGAATGGTTGGTAGGCCAGAATCCCCCACCCATTGCCGTCTACATTTTTAGACGTTTCACCAATCAAGGCTTTTAGTCGGTCATAGCTGCCAAAGTTCTTATCAATGCGCTTTAATAAATCTCCGGTAGGTTGGGTTTGTTTGTTGGTCAGATTAGTCCAGAAAATAGAATGCAGGATGTGAGAGGAGGAATGAAAGGAAAGTTTCTTCGTCCAATAATCTACGGTTTCGAGGTTATTTTCATCCAATGCCTTTTTGATCATTGTCAGATCTTTATTTGCACCTTTCACAGCACCACCGTGGTGATATGTATAATGTAGGTGTAAAGTCTCAGTATCCATGTAAGGTTCCAAAAAACTCTCTGAGTAGGGCAGCGGTTGATGTACAAAGTTTCCGTCGGCATCCACCAATTTATCAATAGTATTGGTGGTCAAGTTATCACCAAACGCATTTCTCGAACCAATGATTGACGTGGCTCCCACGAGGAGCCCGTTCGTTAAAAAATCTTTTCTTTTCATGTTGATCGTTTAAAGTCGATGTACCTAAGCTAAATTCTGACACAACCCAATGTCTATATCTTTTGAGGATGTGCTCGACAGATAGAAGGTTATAAGGATCAAGCTTCTACTACTAAGTAGCTGATAGCTATTGTCTTACAGCTGTTATTATTTTGTAAATATTTGATATAGAGAATATTAGCCATTGATCTGACTAAATTAATCTGATTACTGGACAAAACTGACAAAAGCGATGGAAGGCATGTTAGGAGAGAGTGAAAAACCAACAAGATATCTTCTCATCGCTTTTGGACAAATTTAAGGTTAAGTTGCCGAAAGCCCAAAAGACACGGGTCAACACGCT
>JBDNFP010000209.1:0-5021 GCA_041689775.1 Spirosomataceae bacterium | reverse complement strand
TCGGTTGAACCACTTGACCACGCTCTGACGATTGCAGCGCAAAATGTCGGCGATCTGGTCGATCTTGCCCCCCTGGTCGCTGAAGATGATCATCTGGCAGCGCAGGCGGAAGGTGGCCTTCTTGCCCGTCTTGTGGCCCAGTACGAGTGCCGCACGCTGATCGTCACTCAGGCTGATGTATCGTTTCTTCCCTTGCATGGATGCAAGGAAAAAATTATATCTATATTTACGTCCGACTACTTACTTTGGCGAGGTCAATCGATATTTCAGGAAAAAGACTTGACTACCTCGGTGGCTGGTCGCAGGCCAATGTAGCGTTCTTCATTGTTAAGGACATAGATCAAAACGACTTCATCGTTGGGCTCCACGAGCCAATATTTCTGCACACCCGCTTCTTCATAGAGTTCAAACTTCTCGTTCATCTCTCGCTTGGTATTGCCCGGCGAGAGATGAACGATCACTAGATCAGGCGCCCCGTTGCAGCCTTGCTCATCCAGCTTGGATTCATTACAAATCACGCACAGATCAGGTTGTACGACCGTAAAAATCTCTTTACTGGCTTTCATTGACTTCTTCCGGTTGTAAAGACGAACGTCGAAGGGCGCAAAAAATACCCGACAAGATTCTCTCTGAAAAGCGGAACGAAAATGGAAGTGCAGGTTACTAGCAACCTGTTGATGTCGAACGCTGGGAGCAGGTATCATTTGTAGAACCTTCCCACGCAGTAGCTCTACCCACTCCCGAAACTGCCATTTTAGGTAGTCAGCGTAGGAGTAAGTACCGCTGAGGTCTAGTTGCGAAAATTCAGTAATTGTTGGCATAGGAATGAGTTATAGTTAATCAAAAATACGACTATAATCCCTGATTAACTATCCGGTTTAGTGATGGATGAGCAACTTTATAAACTCTGCGCACGAACTTAGCGACCTCCGCGGTTAATTATGTCGACAGCTAATTAATTACCGAACGTCAGAAATCAAGTCAGCTTCTCAATCACCGCCTGATGCTGCGGAAACCGGGCCAACATCATACCTCTTTCTGCTAACTCAAAACCCGCAAAATCAAAGCCGGGTGCCACCGTACAGCCAACCAACGAATAGGAAGCTCCCTCGGCCGGTTTTGACCCAAACCACGCTCCGGCGGGTACCATGGCCTGAAATACTTCTCTGGCGTCGGGGTTATTGCCTAGTCGGATAATCTGCAACACCCCACTATCGGGATCAATTACGAAAACTTCTAACGGCTGCCCGGCGTAAAAATGCCATAGCTCGTCGGCTTCAATGCGGTGCAGGGCCGAGAAATGGTGGCCTTCCAGCAGGAAGTAAATGGCCGTACTAAACGAACGTGCCCCGCTAAATCGCTCCGGCAGAACCACCTGCGGAATCTGCTCCGCCGAGCGGTAGGTTTCGGCAAAGTACCCGCCTTCGGGATGCGCCTGCATCTGGTATTTTTCCACCCAGTAGGCGGCTGGTTTTAACTCTTGCATAGTATTATCACGGGCTATTTAGTCAGCGTCCAGCTTTTGTTTTTCTTGGTTAAGGACTTGTTCAACACCGGTAAAGCCGTCTTGGTTAAATCGGTATAATCAGCCTGGGCCTTTTCCAACTGTCCCTTCAAGATAGCGTATACCTCACGCTGCTGATTGGTAGGCTTGAAATCTACTCCATTGGCTCCAATGTCAGACGCTAAGGCACCCAGTCGCTCGTATACTTTCACCGGATTGCGAAAAGCATCCTCGCGGGCCCCCGTCAGGTGAATGTCAAATAACTGTGATGAAATAGTGGTAGCGGCGGCGTTCATTTTCTGAACCTCGGCTTTAAGCTTAGTATCCGAAACCATAGCGTGCTTGTTTTCCAGATTCGCCCGAAGTACTTCCAGCTCGTTGATCATCCCAACGGCTTGATTCAACGCGACACGTAAGTCAAGGCTAAACTGCTCCTGCTCCCGGATATCAGCTAGGGTACCTGCCGTATGCGGGTCTTTGAGAATCTCAATCGGCTGCGTGCTGTTTCCTCCTCCCAATGACACCTGAGCAGTGAAAGCGCCCGGCGAAACACGCGGTCCGGATAGCCCGGGAATAATATCCAAATCCCAGGTCAGGAGGGTACGGGTACTATCTTTCCCGAACGTCACCCAGGTTTTGCCGGGGGGTAAAGTACGTAGTCTGGGTTTTTCGGGTGCTTCGTAGCGCAAATCCCACCAAATGCGGTTTACGCCCGGCTTATTGGTGCCTTTCATGCTTCTGATTTCTTTGCCCCCCGCCAGAATCTTGATCTCGGGAGCCTTGGCCAAGGTATCTTTCAGGTAGTACTGAATCGGCACGCCGTAGTTGGGGCCCCGGCCGTCGCTGAGGGTACTTTCATTATGTCCCGGCTCCACTTCCTGAAAACGGTAGCCTTTCCGAACGGGCAGTAGGGTATTGGCAAGGGTACTAGATTTTGCTAATTCGCGTACGGGAGTAAGATCGTCCAGAATGTAAAATCCCCGGCCGTAGGTAGCTACCACCAGATCCCCGAATTCTTTCTGTACTTCCAGCCAATAAACCGGAGCCGGCGGCATATTCAGCCTCAGTGACGACCAGCTAACGCCATCATCCGGCGACACGTAGAGATTATTATCCGTACCTGCATACAGTACTCCTTTCACCGAAGGATCTTCTTTGACCACGTGCACGAAGCTCAACACCGATTTAGGGATGCCGTTGCTTATTTTTTGCCAAGTTTTACCGTAATTGGATGTTTTTAGAATATACGGGTCAAAGTCACCCATCTGATGCAAGTCTACACTGACGTAAGCCGTACTCGCATCGTAGCGCGAGGGTTCAATATTGGCGATGGTACCCCAGGCGGGTACTTGTAGGTTCTTCGTCAGGTTCTCCCAGTTTTTGCCACCATCACGGGTAAGCTGTACTTGTCCGTCATTGGTACCTATCCAAATCATATCTTTCTGAATGGGCGATTCCTCAATGGCAAACAGTACATTGCCGTCAAACGTCATGAGGTTATCAACGGCTACGCCACCCGAATTCTGCTGATGTGACTTATCGTTAGTGGTCAGGTCGGGACTGATGACCTGCCAGCTTTGACCAAAATCGTCGGACTTATGTACTACCTGACTACCCACGTATACCCGGTGCGGGGTGTGGGGCGAGAAACTCAGCGGGAAGTTCCAGTGCCAGCGGTACTTTATATCGGCCGGCGTCCAGCCGTAGCCAGCCTCGGGCCACACCCGCACGTCACGGGCGTGGTCGGTACGGAGGTCGTAGACATCCAGTCCGCCATCGTAGCAACCCGACCAGATTATATTGTCATCAAAGGGATCGACCTTGGCAAAGCCGCTTTCGCAACCGCCAACGGCCGTCCAGCTACTCAGCGGAATACCCCGGCCCCGGCTGTTGCTCGGCCCGCGGTACGAGTAGCCATCCTGCCGGTTGCCGTACACATAGTAAGGTACTCGGTTATCTACCGATACGTGGTACATCTGCGCGATGGGCAGCGTTACATTCTGAAACGTTTTGGTACGGTTGAGACTAATACTTGCGCAACCGTCGTGGGCCATCATCTGCCGGTCGCCATTGAGGGGGTCAATAGTAGTCGTGGTTGTCGCCTCCTCCTTTGTAGCCAAAATCCCAGGTTTTACCGCCGTCTTTGGAAATACCATGCTTCACGCTGATGGTGTGAATTTCATTGGCATCGTCGGGGGCTACCGTAATACGGCCGTAGTAGGGCGCGCGCTCCATCATGCTGTGGTCGCGCGACATCAGTTTCCAGCTTTCGCCGCCATCCTCGGAGCGGTACAGCGCCGGGCTATCCATTTCAAACAGCGCGTACACCACGTTGGGTTGCCCCGGTGCAACGGCCACGGCTACTTTGCCAACTTCCTTACCCGGCCCGCCCGGCAGGCCTTTGGTATGTAGGGGTTCCCAGGTAATACCTCCGTCTTTGGAGCGATACACTCCACCACCTTCGCCGCCACTGTGCAGGCCCCAGGTATTGATGTTGATATTCCACATCCCGGCAAACAGGATATCGGGGTTTTGTGGATTGATCGCTAACTCATTGGCACCCGTTTTTTCGTTCACGAATAGTACTCGGTCCCAGCTTTTACCACCGTTCTTGGTACGGTACACACCTCGCTCCTGTTGCGGGCCGTAGGTATGGCCCAACGCGCAGGCATAGACGGTATTGGTATCCTTCGGGCTCACAATCACCCGACCGATCCGGCCCGATTTTTCCAGGCCCATATTCTTCCAGGTCTTCCCGGCATCGGATGATTTGTAGATGCCATTGCCCAACGAATGCGCCGGACGTATCACGAAGGTTTCGCCCGTGCCCGCCCATACCTGCTTGGGGTACGAAGGTGCCAAAGCCAGCGCACCGATGGACGATACATCCTGATCGTCGAAAATGGGTTTCCAACTCACGCCCTGATCGTCGGTTTTGAAGATACCGCCCGAAGCCGCGCCGATGTAGACCACATCGCTATTACCCGGCTCGCCGGCAATCGCAATGGCCCGGTTACCATCGGGACCGATAAAACGGTAGTTGAGTTGTTTTAAATCGTTGGGATTGAGTTTTTGGGCCAGTCCGGTTTGGACACCCACACAAACTCCCAAAAGGAGGAGTACTATTGATCGCATGAAGTGAAATAGTTTAGGTTATGACGAATGTAGGGAAGGGAGGGCGGAAAGGCAAGGGGCGAACAGGAATGATTGATCGAATGGCGGGATTCAGGAGTTCAAACTTAATTGCTTTGTACAAAAACTGACCTGAAACTTCATCTCTTAAAAACGTTATTTCTGTGCCAGGTAAGTAGTCGGACGTAAATATAGATATAATTTTTACCTTGCATCCATGCAAGGGAAGAAACGATACATCAGCCTGAGTGACGATCAGCGTGCGGCACTCGTATTGGGCCACAAGACGGGCAAGAAGGCCACCTTCCGCCTGCGCTGCCAGATGATCATCTTCAGCGACCAGGGGGGCAAGATCGACCAGATCGCCGACATTTTGCGCTGCAAT
>JBDNFP010000208.1:0-2902 GCA_041689775.1 Spirosomataceae bacterium | reverse complement strand
CGAAAGCGAAAGGCGTGGCTCAGGCTCGTTTTGAATCCCTGCATCAGTTCAGCGCGTTGCACCTCGCTGAGAAAGGGTGTGTTTTTTCGTCCCATGGAACGAAGATAGATTAATGCAAACTAATTTCAATGCCCTACTTATACTCTTCCCTTCCACTCTCTCGACCTCAAAAGCCTACCTCAGGTAGGGGGTAAGAATGCTTCCCTCGGCGAAATGCTAAGTACACTGAAAAAAAAAAGGCATCCGAGTGCCCGATGGTTTTGCGGTTATAGCCGATGCATACTGGCTTTTCCTCGCAGAAAATAACCTCACCGAACCACTCACTACCTTGCTGGATTCGCTTGATACCGAGCAGCTATCTAACCTCAACGAAATAGGACACGATTGTCGGATGCTGGTACGGGCGGCTACCCTACCTGCTAAACTCACAGAAATGATTCTTCATGACTACACCAAATTGGGCGGAACCGCCGTGGCCGTACGAAGTAGTGCCACCGCCGAAGACCTGCCAACGGCCAGCTTTGCCGGACAACACGATTCATTCCTGAATGTGGTGGGTGAAGACGCAGTACTGAAAGCTACCCAGAATTGCTACGTGTCCCTCTTCAACAACCGGGCCATCAAGTACCGGATTGATAACGGTTTCAGGCACATGGATGTGGCACTATCAGTAGGTACCTAACGTATGGTTCGCTCCGACAAATCTAGCGCAGATGTCATTTTTACCCTCGATCCGGAAACAGGTTTTAAGAATTGTATTTACCTCACGGGAGCCAGGGGACTGGGCGAAAACGTAGTGCAGGGCGCCGTTAGCCCCGATGAGTACTACTTTTTCAAACCATCCCTTGATAGTGGAAAAACAAGTCTGACTTATCGGCGCATGGGCCAGAAGGAAAACAGTATGGTGTACAACCCCGACCCAACGGCGGATCGCCCCATTATGAATATCCCTACCCCGGCTCACATGCGGGAGCAATGGATACTCACCGAACCCGAGGCGGAAGAACTGGCCCGTTGGTTGTATACTATTGAACAGCACTACCAAATGCCCATAGATATTGAATGGGCTAAAGACGGACTAACCGGCGAACTTTTCATCATCCAGGCCCGGCCCGAAACCGTTCATGATCAACAAAAAACGGTTTCACTTAAAGAGTACACCCTACGCACCAAAGCTGAACCAATATGCACCGGTAAGGCGGTTGGCGGTGCCATTGTAAGCGGTCGGGTATGCATTGTTGACTCCCTCGCGGATGCGGCCAAAGTACAGGTGGGCGACGTGATAGTGGCCGAAATAACCAATCCAGATTGGAATGCCCTACTCCGAAAGGCCGTCAGTATTGTGACCAATAAGGGCGGCCGTACCAGCCACGCTTCCATCGTGGCCCGCGAGCTGGGTATCACCGCCGTGGTAGGTACCATGGACGCCACTAAGGTGCTGCAAGACGGTCAGATTATCACCGTATCCTGCGCCGAGGGCGACGCCGGGCGCGTGTACGAAGGCAAGCTAGACTGGGAGGAAAATGAGATCCTGCTTTACATTGGCGAGAAGACTAAAACCGCACCTATGTTTATTCTGGCTGATCCCGACCGGGCCATGGCTTTATCATTTTACCCGAATCGTGGCGTTGGGCTCATACGGATGGAATTTGTGATCAATAATAGTATTCAGGTTCACCCGATGGCGCTGGTCAAGTACGATGACCTACCAGACTCCAAGGACAAGCAGATAATTGCGGCCCTCACCCGCCACTATCATAATAAAAAAGAGTACTTCGTTACCAAGCTATCCGAAGCCATTGCCATGGTAGCCGCGGCATTTTATCCCAAGGAAGTAATCGTCAGGATGAGTGACTTCGAAACCAATGAGTACGTTCAACTGATAGGAGGTATTTATTTCGACCCCACCGAAGAGAACCCAATACTAGGCTTTCGGGGAACTTCACTTTACTACAACGAGCACTACCGGGCAGCGTTTGGGCTGGAGTGTCTGGCCATCCGCCGGGTACGTGAAACAATGGGCCTTAACAATGTGAAAATTATGGTACCCTTCTGCCGGACCGTCGAGGAAGGCCGGAAGGTAATGAACGTCATGAAAGACTACGGGCTCAAGTGGGGTAAAGAAGGACTGGAAGTGTACGTGATGGCAGAGATACCCAGCAACGTGATATTGGCGGATCAGTTTGCCGAAATCTTCGACGGGTTCTCCATCGGCTCCAATGACCTCACCCAACTAACCCTCGGCCTCGACCGTGATTCCGCCATCGTCAATGACCTATTCGATGAAAACAACGAAGCTGTCAAAATGATGATCAAGCAGGTTATCCGTAGTGCGCACAAAGCAGGCCGCAAAATCGGCTTGTGCGGACAGGCCCCTAGTGACTTCCCCGAATTTGCCCAGTTTCTGGTTGAGGAAGGGATTGACTCCGTATCCTTTAACCCGGATGCATTACTGCGCGGCATTGAAAACGTCCGAAAAGCGGAGCATATTCAGCAGGGTTCTGAGCTGGAATTAATATCCGATAACAATATTTCTTAACCAGGCAGTATCTCATACATGGTGGTCTGCAATTGTACAGGGCCAGTATTTACTCTTTTTGATAAGAAAGTAAATACCGGTCCTGTCTTTCTTTTGTCTCAAATAGTTAAAAATAAAGCAGGAAGAAAGTACCAGTACCCTTTCTGATTCCCAGATCAAACACTATGAAAAAGAGTCATTGGCTAGTAGGTAAGTAGTCGGACGTAAATATGGATATAATTTTTATCTTGCGTCTATGCAAGGAAAGAAACGATACATCAGCCTGAGTGACGATCAGCGTGCGGCACTCGTATTGGGCCATAAAACGGGCAAGAAGGCCACCTTCCGCCTGCGCTGCCAGATGATCATCTTCGGCGACCAAGG
>JBDNFP010000207.1:0-1246 GCA_041689775.1 Spirosomataceae bacterium | reverse complement strand
CCGCAGGCAAGCCACGGTTCAGATCGTCAGTGTCTGGGCAGAAGAAGAGCGACTGTGCCTAGCCCAGAGGCAGATAGCTAAAAAAACCAATGAAATAAAGGCGATTCCGGATTTGCTGTCATCGGTTGACATTGCTGGTAGGGTGGTCAGTATTGACGCCATCGGGTGCCAGAAATCGATCGCCGAAGGCATTATAGGCCAGCGGGCAGACTATCTGATTGGCTTGAAAGCAAACCAAGGTGGTTTGTATGAGCAGGTGGCAGATTGGTTTGAGAGGATAAAGTCTTCCTTACAAGCCCATATAAGCCGGGATTTGGGCTACGGGCGGGTTGAGGTACCGTACGGGTAAGTGAGAATCTGGACTTGATTGATGCCGCGGTGGGGTGGCCTGGTATAGGAAGCATAGTGTATGTAGAGTCGATTCGTTGGACCAACCAGAAAGCGCAGCGCAGTAAACGCTACTGTATCAGTTCACTAGCGGGACATTCGGCGCTCAGATGAGCCACTATATTCGCCGGCATTGGAGCATTGAAAACCATCTGCATTGGTACTTGGATGTTACGTTTAATGAAGATCGCTGTCAAGTTCGCAAAGACCATGCGCCTGGCAATTTGTCCACAATGCGTAAATTTGCTTTGAGTTTAATTAGTCGGGATCCGGCTAAGATGAGTTTGAAGCGCAAAAGAAAAAAGGCCGCACGAGACGATAACTATTTAATGACCCTACTGAGTCAACTTGATAGTTGATGCAATCGCCCTACTTTTTTCATGAATACACAAAGACTTTACAACTTTTTCCATAAGCTTGTCTGGAATGAGATTCAAGGGGCTCAACGACTGACTTTTTTAGTAATTTGTTACAATTTAAAACATACTCTTGGAGGTAGAAATACTATGAACTGGTTTTAATATCAATAAACATATCACTGGTAGTTACTTGGCACGTTATTTGAACATGTATCCAGTTGATCATTACACAATAATTTCTCGTGATAATACCCCGTTAGTAATTACCAATGATAGTAACTTCCGATTCCTCATTACCCCGTCGATACAGGGCTTTCTTATAAAAACTTATTTTGACCAGAATTGGGTATTTTGCATAACAAAGGAGATAGGAAAGTAGTTATTTTAGTACTGATTCAGGTTCAACCGACCACAAAGGTTACTAAATACGAGACTTTTTTCTAAACTTTTACCATATTTTATATAATTATAAGAGTATTAATTTTTATAAGAAAACCCTG
>JBDNFP010000206.1:0-7939 GCA_041689775.1 Spirosomataceae bacterium | reverse complement strand
TAAACTTTTACCATATTTTATATAATTATAAGAGTATTAATTTTTATAAGAAAACCCTGCTTCTTTTCATCAGTTGAATTTGGTTTACATTTTGTAATTAACAGCACATTACTTTAGCAAGTACCTCCATTTACAATGACCACTAATAGTTACTATTCTTTCTTATGTTTTCGCTTTACGCTGCCCGAAAAAGTCACCAAATCTGGCCCAACAAATACCAATACAGTAGCAATTTCATTTTCAAAATCGTTAAACCAATAAACTCTCACATTCCCTTTCTCAAGGTACGAAACCATATTTTGATGTTCACTTATGGGAAATACCATCATTTTTTCGCTGGCTTCGGTACCAAATTTTGGGTTCAGACTTTTCCAATAGAGCGTCGTATCGGATGAAAATACAATGCCAAAAACTGGTTCTCCAACATCATATCGTAGTGTATCTCCAATAATATCAGCAAATTTCAAGGCTTCCTTTTTGAGAACCTGTGAAGCATTTTGGTCAACAGCTTCCGTTTTACTCTCTTTGTCCTGACAAGAGAAGAAATAGGCAAACTCCTTCCCGTTGTCAGTGGTGATGGTATGGAGAAGTGACCGCTTCCGCGGTCCGATTCCAGTCGGTCAGCAACTCGACGGCCTTGGCCTGTACGACGGCTGCCTCCTTACTCTCCACGTAGGGTGGGTTCCACACTCCCTGAATATCCTCTTCCTTCCATCAGAAGATCTTCTGATGTCCTCACTAGGCTGTGTATGCATACTCGCTGTTGTCTACATTAAAAAGGTTGAGCTTTGACACTACACACCTTTCGAATTATATCCACACCATGATATATGCAACTGCCCCTGGTATACACATAGGCAACAAATAGCTGCATTTATTCAATGATAAGTCTTGCTAAATAGTATTAATCTCATACACACAATGACACATCAGTCTGATGATCTATTAATTAGCTATCGAAAACAAATTCATGAATACGTAAATTAGTTGTATGCATTGCTCAGTAATGCCCGTTTCTGATGGATGTCTACCCTTTCGAGCGATAGGGACCGTGGGTATTTCCACCGAAATACCGTTCTTCACTCACTTCACATAGTAGTAATATACTGTCTGCCAAGGCAGAAACTCACCCGAAACGTCGCGACAGACGCAACCGTTTTTCGTCACGTGAAGGAATGCATTGACGATTTGCCTCAAGTCTCACTTGCGGCCGCGGCGGACTTAGATATTTTTTTCAATAACGTGCTAACTTGCCGCAGGGAGGTCGGAACTGATTTTTTTGATTCGCATTCATCAATATAGCTTGCCTTCCCACTTTTGCAATTTAACTCAAACAGCTTCTTAGAGTTTGTAGGAGAAACAGACTATACAGGTGGCGAAGATATCAACCCCCGTAGACTAAGCGGGAAGTTTAAGCTTTTCATAACGTTGAGTAAATTAAATAGCACGATCTATTCGTTTTGTTGTTGATAGTTCAAATGTCCTGATAATCCAAAGCTTTCCGTTTCGCGGATAGGTCAATTACTATCAGATTTGGGACACTTAAGTACTAATGCATAATTAGTTTGTATTATTAATTTAGTCAAATTACTGGCTAATATTCTATATATCAAATATTTACAAAAAGGTAACAGCTACAAGCTAATAGCTGTCAGCTACTTACCTCAAATAGCTAATTCTTGCACTTTATGAGCATCTTAGGGGCAATTAATATATTTACGTCCATGCACATCATCATGCAAACTTATCGGGAAGAATAGAAAGAGCGTTTTTTGGGGGGAGGGAGCTTCTCGATCTTCTTCGTATTCCCTCGGTTAGTGCCGAGTCAAAATTCAAAGGGGATATGGCTGCGGGCGGATGTGCGCCAAAGCGTATAAGGCGCCGATTGGGTCAAAATCTTCGAAACACCGGGTCATCCTATTGTATACGGTGAGGACATCGTAAATTCCGCCGCACCAACCGTACTGATTTACGGACATTCCAATGTGCCCATTGGGTATAGCCTTCCGAAGGGAGACTGCGTACCACAAATAATCGCTAGTCGGTGACTGATAGTAGAGGATTCTTGGGAACGGGACTATCAACTGTGCGGAAATTGATAATTGCAGACTTGCGGCAGCGGGGGCCGACCAACCAACCCGTCATGCGGTTAGTGGTCTCTGCTTTGCACCAAAAACAAGACCTCGACCGATTGGCCGAGGTCTTGACTAAATATAACAGGATACTCCGTTGAGGAGTTGAAAACTATTGATTTAAACGTTCAACTCCTCAACTCAAAAAGCACCTTTACAATTTCGCCATCCGTTGTTCTTCACGGAGTTTTGCTTTCTCTACGCGCCCCGATACGATGATACTGACTTCATAAAGCAAGGTGAGTGGGAGTGCTACCAAAATCTGACTGTAAATATCAGGTGAGGGCGTAATGATCGCAGCTACAATCAGAATTACAATCAGGGAGTGACGGCGGTACTCACGCATGAAGGAAGGCGTTAGAATACCAACCCGTGAAAGCACAAATACGACCACCGGCAACTGGAAAGCGAGCCCACAGGCTAACGTCAGGGTAGCTACCGTTCCAATGTAAGAGCTAATGCTAAACTCATTGATAATCGATGGATCTAACTTAAAATTGGCTAGGAAGTTCAGGGCAAGCGGCGTTACGATGTAGTATCCAAAAAGGACACCCGAGAAAAACAGAAAAGTAACGTAAAACACGGCTCCGCGCGCGGCTTTTCTTTCGTAGGCCTTCAAACCCGGCTTTATAAAACGCCAGATTTCCCAAAAAGCATAGGGAAAGGCAAAGACTAAGCCGATAATAACCGAGGAAGTAAGGGCCATCGAAAACTGTTCTCCTACTCCTAAACTTTGCAGTTCAAAATCGATCTTCTCAATACAAAGGCTTTCCGCTCCTACTGCCTTGCCCAGCTTACACATCATTCGGTAGGTCCAGAAATTTGTACGGGCGGGAGCAATAATTATGTAATGGTATACCTCTTCAATGTAGACCCAGCCTAATATCGCAAATATTAATACGGAGCCTACTGCTCTGATTATATTCCATCGGAGCTCTTCAAGGTGCTCCAGAAAAGTCATTTCTTTTCCTTCTTTGTCTTCTTCTTCTTCAAATTCCTGGTCTAAGGCCATCTTATGCGTATTCTGTTATCTTCGTGAAATCGTTGAACGGGTAAAATTACACACAAAAGCTAAAAAAGCAGCCGTTCTATGTATGATTACATACGAACGACCGCTTTTTTTGTATCGAACAGGCGACAAAATAAATGAATTAGATGTACAAGGGGTACTGAGCCATCCAATTATTTACTTCTTGTTTTACCGAAGCCAGCTTGGTGTCATTGTCGTGGTTCATCAGTACTTCATCGATCAGGCTTACAATCCGCTCCATATCGGTTTCGAGCAAACCACGCGTGGTCATGGCAGCCGTACCTACCCGCATGCCAGAGGTTACCATCGGGGATTTGTCATCGAATGGTACCATGTTTTTGTTGATGGTAATATCCGCTTTGATCAGGGTATTCTCGGCTAACTTTCCGCTCAAATCTTTCGACCGGAGGTCAATCAACATCAGGTGGTTGTCAGTACCTCCCGAAATAATCGAGTAGCCTTTGTCCACAAACGCCTTCGCCATCGCCTGAGCATTTTTCTTTACCTGCACGGCGTAGTTGTAGTAATCTTCACCCAATGCCTCACCAAATGCAATTGCCTTGGCCGCGATGATATGCTCCAAAGGCCCACCCTGCGTACCAGGGAACACACCCGAGTCAAGCAAGGATGACATGGTACGTACTTTACCTTTTTGGGTAGTGATACCAAATGGGTTTTCAAAATCATTACCCATCATAATCAAACCACCACGGGGTCCACGAAGAGTTTTGTGGGTAGTAGTGGTCACAATATGGCAATGCTGCATAGGGTCATTCAGCAAGCCTTTGGCAATCAGCCCAGAAGGGTGTGAAATATCCGCCATTAGCAGTGCTCCGATCTGATCGGCAATGGATCTTAGACGAACGTAGTCCCAGTCCCGGCTGTACGCCGACGCTCCGCAGATAAGTAGCTTCGGGCGCTCACGCAGGGCTGTTTCTTCTACTTTATCCCAGTCAATCAAACCGCTGTCCGGCTCTACACCGTAAAAAATAGGTTGGAAGTATTTACCCGAAATATTAACGGGTGAACCATGCGTCAGGTGACCACCGTGCGCCAGGTTGAAACCCATAATTTTATCACCCGGATTTAGGCAGGCTACAAACACCGCCGTATTGGCTTGTGCTCCTGAGTGAGGCTGAACGTTGGCCCAGGTAGCTCCGAAAAGCTCCTTTACCCGGTCAATGGCAATTTGCTCAATCTCATCTACCACTTCGCATCCGCCGTAATAACGTTTCCCCGGAAGTCCCTCTGCGTATTTATTCGTAAGAACACTTCCAGAGGCTTCCATCACCTGCTTAGAAGTAAAGTTTTCAGACGCGATCAATTCGATGCCTGATTCCTGACGGTGCAATTCCTGATTAATGAGATCAAATACCTGCGTATCGCGGGCTGTTGTGGTAAGAGTTGACATTAGCTAAGTGTATTATATTCAATAATTATCATTACAATTTTGAACTACAAAAATAACCCTAATATTATATGAATGAAACCATACTGCAAATCTTTATTTCACCATCATCTTGATTAGCTTTACCTTACCTATACCTTTTGTACAAGTATTACCACTATTGTTTATAAATGATCAGACTATTATTTTTTAAAATATTTTAATAATTATCGAAATACATTGTAATTTTGCACTTGTGCAGGGAGAACTATTTCTTTATTAACTTTAACATTCACCCTGGACTATTTTTAACCGGGCAATATCATTCAAGCCTCTAATAACCTTTTACGTATGGACCCTCATCTAAGCCCGGAAGCAATTCTTATGCAAGCGGCAGATAACGAAGCTGCCATCAGTAGTGGACGAATCGGACAGCCGATCACTTATGAAAAAATACCAACTCATATTTATGCCGACTCCAAAGCGGCGTCGGCGGCGGTAGCTCAGGAAATTGCTGACCTGATTAGGCAAAAACAGAAAGAAAACAAGTCTTGTGTACTAGGGCTTGCTACTGGTTCTTCGCCCAAAACGGTTTATGCCGAACTGGTACGCATGCACCGGGAAGAAGGGTTAAGTTTCAAGAATGTTATTTCGTTCAACCTGGACGAGTACCATCCCATGGAGCCTGACTCCATCCACAGCTACTACCGGTTCATGAAAGAGCAGCTGTTCGACCTGGTGGATATGCCCAAAGACAACTACTTTTTGCCCGATGGCACCATACCCATCAGCCTGTTGCAGGATCATTGCCAGGCCTACGAAAGTAAAATCAATGCCCTTGGTGGTCTCGACTTCCAACTATTAGGTATTGGAGGAAACGGACACGTGGGTTTTAATGAGCCGGGCTCACTGATCAACGCTCGCACCCGTCTTATCACCCTTGATCACTCTACCCGCGCTGCGGCTGCTATGGAGTTTGGCTCACTGTCGCAAGTACCACGCAAGGCGATTACCATGGGTATTGCGCCCATCCTGAACGCCCGACGCATTGTGCTACTGGCCTGGGGTGAACGCAAAGCTGGGGTGATCCGGGGAGCAGTAGAAGGCCCCGTTACGGAGCGTAATCCTGCTTCTTATTTACAGGTACACCCCAACGTTACGTTTGTAATCGACGACCGGGCGGCCTCCGAGCTTACCCGCATGAAGACTCCTTGGGCGGTTGACTCCGTTACCTGGGATAACAATATGATTAAAAAGGCGGTGACCCACCTGTCACAGAGCCTGGTGAAGCCTATCCTGAAACTTACGGATAAAGATTATAACGATAATGGTATGAGTGATTTACTGGCTCAGTCGGGTGCAGGTTACGAAATCAATATCGACATCTTCAATCAACTCCAGCATACCATTACGGGCTGGCCGGGTGGTAAACCGGGAGCGGATGATTCTAATCGTCCCGAACGCGCCCTACCTGCCCAGAAACGGATTATTCTTTTCAGCCCCCACCCCGACGACGATATCATTTCGATGGGAGGTACTTTTCAGCGACTCGTCGATCAGGGACACGAAGTACACGTAGCCTACCAAACCTCCGGCAATATTGCGGTAGCGGACGACGAGGCCCTACGTTTTATCGACTTCGTGGTTGATTTCAACAATCGTTTTTCTATTGAGAATGCCGCAATCACCAACCAGATTTTCCACGATGCCAAGGAGTTCCTCAAAAACAAGAACGACAGTGAGGTAGATACCCCAGAGGTCCGGCACGTCAAGGGCCTTATCCGCCGTGGCGAAGCTAAGGCTACATGCCGCTTCGTAGGCGTACCCAATGCTCAAATACATTTTCTGGACATGCCGTTCTACGAATCTGGTACGGTTCAGAAGAAGCCGATCGGAGAGAAGGATATCAGTATTATTGAAAAGCTGATTCAGGAAATAAAACCTCAGCAGATATACGCCGCCGGCGACTTTGCCGATCCGCACGGTACGCACAAGGTGTGCTGGGACGCCATCGAGACGGCTATTAACCGCTTGAAGCACAAGAATTTCATGAAGGATTGCTGGGTATGGCTATACCGTGGAGCATGGGCCGAGTGGGATATCCACGAGATCGAAATGGCAGTACCCATGAGCCCCGATCAGGTACTCAAAAAGCGGATGGGTATTTTCAAACACCAATCTCAAAAAGATGGTGTAGTGTTCCAAGGTGATGACTCGCGGGAATTCTGGCAACGCGCCGAAGAACGCAATCAGGGTACCGCCCAGCTTTACGATGAATTGGGCCTAGCCGAATACGAAGCCATGGAAGCTTTTGTCCGGTGGCGCTTCTAAACATATAAGCTATAAAACAGTAAGGTCCCGAATCGTTACATCGAACGATTCGGGACCTTTTTTGTAGTGGTCAGTACGGTACTTCCACGTCAGATTTAGTATACTTAATCTACTTATAACGTCTAACGTCCACCTGTGAACCGCAGCTATTTTCTAAAACCCTCGCTACTGTTGAGCTTGATTACCTTGTTAGGTTTTAGAACAGGCCCCGACAAAATCACCGTGTACCTTATCGGCGATTCTACCATCTCCATCAAGGAAAGAAGGCACTACCCCGAAACCGGCTGGGCAATGCCTCTCGTCCATTTTTTCAATGAGAGTGTAACGGTAGATAATCGGGCGATGAATGGCCGTAGTACCGGCAGCTTCATCACCGAAAACCGCTGGCAATCCGTGGCCGATAACCTGCACGAGGGCGACTATGTATTCATTCAGTTTGGTCATAATCATGAGGTCAAAACCAAGAAAACCTACACTACCGAAGCGGAATTCCAGGCCAACCTCGTAAGATTCATTATGGAAAGTCGAGCTAAAGAGGCCAGTCCGGTGCTCATAACGCCCGTAGCACGGCGAAGTTTTAACCCTCAGGGATAGTTGGAAGATACCCACGCTACACTCACAACTGGTTCGGAAAGTAGCAGAAGCCCAGCAAGTACCACTGATTGACCTCGATCAAGAAAGTCAGGCGCTGCTTAAAGAATTTGGCGTCGAAGGCTCAAGGCTATTGCTCTTACAGTTGGCTCCCGGCAAGCATCCAAACTACCCCGAAGGTAAGGCGGACAATACCCACTTCAACGAACTAGGTGCCCGCAAAATGGCGCAGTTAGTACTAGACGGGATTCGGTCGTTAAACCTTGATCTGACGGAGCGGATTATTAAGCCAGTGACTAGGTGAGGAAGTAGTATCTTCATTGATAGTAAGTAGTTGGCCATATTTAAACATACATTTATTTAATTGAGCAGTTGATGGAAAACTCCGACCCTCCGTATTTTTCAAGAATATGATTTATCCTCATGTGAAGCGCCTCCTTGTTTTCAAAATCCTTCGGGCGCAACCAC
>JBDNFP010000205.1:0-3042 GCA_041689775.1 Spirosomataceae bacterium | reverse complement strand
TCACAGGAAGGTTGCTGTTTTTCCACCGCTGGTACAAGGCTATATAGTGATCGCTGGATTGATTTCGTACTTTTTTCATGTCCCAAAATTCCGAAGGGAATCGCTCATACGAAAGATGGGGATAGGCGTCTGCTTACTTTTGTCCAGCGGTTTAAGATTTATGCTGATAGCACCTACCGTGCGCCAAAGGTTGGACCTAACGAGTTCCAGACAGTTATGCCCTGGACCATGTACGCAGGAATGTCAGAGGAAAATCTAGGAGCGATCTATACCTATTTAATGAGTATTGAGCCCATTAAGAATAAGATCGAAAAAAAGTTTATCCCAGCCTCAGATGCGGTCGCGATAAGGCAGGTTACATACTGGGAGGAGGTACTTTATTGATTTTAGTACCTCCTCATACGTGCAAATATGGACCCTAGAACTTATGGCTGTACCCAATCCTGACCACCTGCGTTTCGTAGAAATCGCTACTTGTGTAGCTAAACCCTTGCCCTTGGACGGTCTTACGGATGATCATGGTATTGAGTAAATCGGTCGCATTGATAAAGAATTCGTCATTGCCATTGCGCAATGTTTTCTTCACCCCAGCATCCAATGAAAAACGGCTATCAATGGTACCTTGTGGTATAATGTCAGGAGCTAGATAAATCGTCGAAAGCTGAACATCGAGGTTCTTCGCAAAATGAATCAGAGTATTCAACTTGACATTTCCCGAAAACATGTCCTGCTGAGCCGCCGAGAAGGTATTGGGTACCGGATACAGGTTATTTACCGAAAAGGCATTAATCTGATTGCGGTATGCATTTACGTTCAGGTTAAAAGAAAGCGCTTTGGAAATTTCCTGAGTATAGACCATTTCAACCCCGGTGTTGTAGCTACGACCGGCGTTCTGAAAAATAGCATAGATCAACCGACTACCGGGAATCGAAACAGAAATACGGGTGATGGTACCGTCAGTTTGCCGATGGTAGAGGGCTGAGTAGAAACTTGACTTGGGCATATTCAGCTTATAACCCAACTCCACCGAACTTGTAAACTGCGGGGCCAACGCCGGATTTCCGACTTTTATGATTTCAGCATCGTCGTACTTGGGAAATATTCGAATGTCCACTTCGTTGGGGCGGTCAACCCGGCGATTGTAAAATAAGGACAGCTTGTTCTGTTCATTAAATTTGTAGGCTAACCGTACATTCGGAAAGGGCTGCAAGTAGTTATATCCATCACTTTTGTAGGTAGGGTGGTCAGGATTCACCGCGTACCGCAGGCCCACGTACTCCAATCGAAGCCCCACTTCTGCCTCAAATCGCTGATTTTCAAAAACGTAATTTCCGTACACGGCCGGTATCGTTTCCCTGTAAGTGGCCGGACCACCGGCAGCCGAATCAATCGGAGAATTCAACCCGGGGAAAAACTGCATATTCGTGGGGATTACCCGCCGACGAAACTTGAAACCTCCCTCAAACCGACCGTAGCGGAGTGGTCTCACGTAGTCCATGGTCAGGTCAGCCACATTTTCGTCCGATAGTAGTTTAAAGGAATCCCTACCGGTGAAAGGCGGCATGAAGTTATCAAAGAAGTACCTTTCGTCTTCGCGGTGAAAAGTATAGTTAAAGCCCAAATTGAGCACGTGGCCGGGTTGCTTATACTTATGCTGATAAGCGGCCGTAGCCATAACGGTGGTATTCAATTCATCTTCCAAAAATTGCCACAGACGGAGGCGCTCGGTCAGATCGGCATTGAAAACGGCTGATCGCCCCGGTCAATAATCTTCTCCGTCCCAAACAAACCCGATATGGTTAATTGGTTGGAATTATCGATATTCCAGTCAACTCCGGCCTTGGTGGTAATGAAGGTCGTATTCCGGTTTCGTTTCAACTGCTGCCTGATCTCATTCCCGTCGTCATAGGTCCGGTTTACAAATTCGTTCTTGTTGAGGGTCTGCGTATACAGGTAGTCCCCCTGAAAAAATGCGTTGATTTTATTCTTCCGGTAGTTGAGCGAAAGCGAAGGGTTGATTTTGGGAGTCATCTGGTACTGAGGCCGAATATCCGGAAAATTTTGCCGACGTACCCACAACGATCCCAGTCCGGTGGCAAAACCTACCTTACCGTTAAAGCCCTCTCGCTTGTTCTTTTTATAAATAATATTGATGATACCAGCGTTTCCGTTCGCGTCGTACTTCGCGGTTGGATTATTGATAATTTCAATTTTTTCGATGGCCGAAGCCGGGATATTATCGAGTCCGGTTTGATTACCAAAACCCGTTAATGCCGTTTGCTTCCCGTCGATAAGTACCGTTACCTTGTCACTTCCCCGCAGCTGCACTTTACCTTCCTGCACTGTAACGCCGGGCAGGTTTGACATGGCTTGTAAAACCGAACCCCCACTTTGACTAATATTATCCTGAACGGAGAAAGTCTTTTTATCCATAACGTCACTTACTCCCTGCTCGTTATTGGTAATAACCACCTCTTTAAGAGTTTCGGTAGACTCCGCTAACTCAATGGTGGCTACATCCAGAAACTTGGTGAGCGTACCTACAAATAACGGTTGTAAAAAAGGCGTATACCCCAAAAATGAAAATTGAAGCTTGTAGTTGCCCGGTTGAACATTCGAGAGGGTGAAACGCCCATCCTCGTCCGTGACGGTACCCGTAATGAATTTATCTTCTTTTTCAGAACTAACGATAACGTTCACGTAGGGCAATGCGCTTTTGGTGACCTTTTCCTGCACCTTACCCGAAATAGTAACTCCGGAGGTCTGAGCAACCACCCAAGTATGCATCAATCCTAATGCGCAACTTAATAGAATCGATTTCAGGCTTAAAGAACACACTAAATATTTTATTCTATTCATCAGGTCTTCGTTAGGTTGTAGAGTTTGTAAACGACAAAACGGGCAAGTTTAGTAATCAAAGGACTAAACTGACTAATTCTTTAAATCTCTACCCGGATTTTAATGGGGTGTATTTCAGTTTTGTCAAGCAGCATTCTTACACACTTGAATGACCGTCTTGCATTGATTACTAAGGTTACATGC
>JBDNFP010000204.1:0-4157 GCA_041689775.1 Spirosomataceae bacterium | reverse complement strand
TCCCACTCATGAATAAAAGCCAAGGCCGCGTCGATTGTCGCGCACTTTTTCCAGCCGGGAGATACGTTGAATCCCCAGTTTCTTAGTCCAACCAAACTTTCTTCGTGGGTAGTAAAAACCGTTTCATCACTTAGAAAAGTATACACATAGCAATCAAGACCCCGGCGGGCACTCTCTGCGGAATCTTGCAACTTAAAGGCCCCCGAAGCTGCATTTCGTGGATTTGCGTAGGGCTCATCTCCATTGGATTCCAATTCTGAGTTAAGCCTTGCAAAGGAGGCATAGGGCATAAACCCTTCACCCCTTACTTCAAGGAGGGGCGGTAATTCGGTCGCAGATAGCCCCAATGGTAACGACCTTATCGTTTTAACATTATTGGTTATTTCATCCCCGCGCGTACCATCTCCGCGGGTAACTCCCCTTTGCAATACACCATTTTCGTAGGTAAAACTTAGTGATATACCATCAAATTTAAGCTCGCATATATATTCAAATTTCTGTTCGGGTAGCCCCTTCCTGACCCGTACGTCAAAATCCCGTAATTCCTGCTCGTTGTAGGTATTGTCCAGCGATTGCATGGGGTACTTGTGGTAGACCGTCGGAAACTCTTTGGTAATGGTACCGCCAACCCGCTGCGTAGGAGAGTCGTCTCTTTTAAGCGCAGGATATTGAATTTCTAAGGCCGCTAATTCTTTTAACATGACATCAAACTCTTCGTCTGATACCTCCGAAACGTCATCTTGGTAGTAACGTTTGTTGTAGTAATCAATTTTGGCAATTAACTCCGCAATGCGATCAGTAAGATTCATATTAAACTTATATGATTGATTATCATTTAAATAGATATAACCAAAGGGTGAATAGGTACTATTGAACACCCTATTCCTTAGATAAATCATTAATTTTAACCAAAAATACGTAGACTAAATTCATCAACCAATGGCTTTGATAGCTCCCTCCCTCCTAGCAGCTGATTTTGCAAATCTCCAACGCGACTCCGAAATGCTCAACGCTAGTGAGGCAGACTACTTCCATATTGATATTATGGATGGACTTTTTGTGCCCAATATCTCCTACGGTTTACCTGTTTGTGCAGCCATCAACAAGCACGCTAAAAAACCACTGGATGTTCACTTAATGATCGTAGACCCTGACCGGTACCTCGAAGACTTCCGGAAAGCAGGCGCTCACATTATCACGGTCCACTATGAAGCATGTACCCACCTACACCGTACTTTACAACGCATTAAAGAACTCGGAGCTTTACCGGGGGTGGCCCTAAACCCTCATACTCCGGTGGAGGTTCTGTCGGAGGTATTGCACGACCTATCGCTTGTGCTTATCATGTCTGTAAATCCTGGATTTGGCGGCCAAACCTTTATCGGAAATACGTATAGTAAAATAAGGAAACTTGCCAAAATGCGCACTGAGTTAGGCACTACCTTTGACATTGAAATTGATGGCGGTGTTAATAACGAAAATGCCCCCAAACTGGTGAAAGCCGGAGCCGACGTACTGGTAGCAGGTAGTTTTGTTTTCAACTCCTCTGATCCAATGGCAACTATTGCAAATTTAAAAGCGGTAACAACGACCATTCATCAGTAGTTATACATTTTTGATTACCTTGTTGTCTATTCCCAATCCCCTATCAACCCACTTCTCTAACTTCATGAAAAAAGCTTTTCTCCTTTTTTTAGGGCTGCTATCAGCCAGCGTTTCTAGTGCTCAGAATGACTATTATTTTCAGGGCAAAAAATTTAATCCAAATATTCTTTCTCCTGATGTCTTCCTAGGATATTCTGTGGGTACGCATCACACTCGCTACGATCAACTAGTATCCTACTTCGAATACCTTAGCAAGGTTTCTGATCGGGTAAAGTTCCAAACTACCGGCCGGACCTACGAGTACCGTCCTCAACTGATGGTAGCATTCAGCAGCAGTGGGAATCTTTCTAATCTAGAAAAAATCAGAGGAGAACACCTGGCGCTGACCGATCCAACTCGGTCCGTACCCGATGTGCAAAATATGCCGGTCGTGATGCAACTGGGATACAATGTACACGGAAATGAGGCATCAGGTGGCGAAGCGGCTATCCTAACAGCGTATTACTTGGCAGCCTGCGAAAGCCCAGAGGTACTCAATACTTTGCGTCAGGCGGTTATATTTATTGAACCCGTTATTAACCCGGATGGCAGAGACCGATTTGTGAATTGGGTCAACATGCACAAAGGAATGCCTCCGGTAGCCGATCCCTTGGACCGGGAACATAACGAAGTATGGCCAAGCGGTCGGGTAAATCACTATTGGTTTGACTTGAACCGGGACTGGTTTCTGGCCGTGCATCGGGAAAGCAAGAATCGTCTGAATTTTTATCACCAATGGTACCCCAACGTGGTAACAGACCACCATGAAATGGGCACAAACTCTACCCACTTTTTTGAGCCATCGAAAAAAAGTGCCGAAAATCCACTCGTCCCAGACTATGTATACCAGACCCTAAATGACAAATTCGCGGCCTATTTTGAGGATGCCATGAACCAAATCGGCTCCCTTTACTACACCAAAGAATCGTTTGACAACCTATATCCAGGGTATGGGTCTAGCTATCCTGATATCGAAGGTGGTATTGGATTTCTCTTTGAGCAAGGTAGTTCGCGTGGGCATGTGCAGGAGAGCCAGCACGGGGAACTTACTTTTTCTTTCGCCGTAAGGAATCAACTCGTTAATGCGATCGCAACTATTCGGGCAGGTGTTTCTGAGCGGGAAAATTTATTGAAGTTTCAACGTGAGTTTTTTGAGACGGCAGTAACTTCTGGCAAAAAAAGTGCAATCAAAGGATATGTAGTGGGAGCCATGGATGACAATACCAGAAACCAGGCATTCCTGACTATGCTATTGCACCACAGAATTGAGTCTTACGCTATAAAATCAGAGTACAAGCAGGATGGTATAGCTTTCAAGCCAGGTAGTGCTTATTTTATTCCAACCGCCCAGCCGCAATATCGGATGGTGCAATCTATTTTCGAAAAACCGATTTCGTTTGCTGATAGTGTTTTTTACGACGCCTCAGCCTGGAATCTTCCCATCGCTTATGGTCTGCCGCACGTGGAAATAAAGACAGCTAATTTCCAGAACGGAGAAAAAATGAGTTTTGAGTCATTACGAAACCCGGAAGCTACTTTCCCCAAAAGTGACTACGCCTATATCATTGAAGGAACTGACTTCAGTACTCATAAGGCTTTGTTCCAACTTTTGAGTAAAGGGTATATTGTTAAGGTAGGGTCGAAGCCCTTTACAATTGCTACCGACAAGGGAAGCAAGAAATTTGGCTACGGGGCGTTGCTGGTACCATTCCAGATGCAGAAACAAAGCTCTGACACTCTATATAATAACCTAAAACAAATTGCCCAATTCACGGGTGTGAGGTTCTATTCCGTAAAAACCGGGTATAGCCAGGACGGCGTCGATTTAGGTAGTAACCAATTCGAAACCGTAAAACTCCCTAAAGTATTAATGCCCATCGGGACCGGTACAAGTCAATACGAGGCTGGTGAAATCTGGTTTATGATGGATCAGTACGTGGGTATGCCGATTACGAAAGTAGACATGGCGCAACTCAATCGAGTAGATTTTGCCAATTACGATGTTATTGTAATGGTAAACGGGCAATATTCTACCGATATAGGCTTTGTCACCAAAATGAAAGATTGGGTCGAGCAAGGTGGAACTCTGATCACCTTAAAATCAGCCTCTGAATGGGCAATCAAGAGTAAACTAGTTCACGAAAAGCTAAGGACCTTAAAAGATAGTAGCGCCATGTCATCCCGCATAAACTATGAGGATGCTTCGGCTAACGAAGGGGCCAAATTGACGGGTGGAGCTATTTTCTCCGCAGATCTTGACAATACTAACCCAATTGGTTACGGTTACCCAGACAGGAAAATCGCCTTATACAGGAATAGCAATACGCTGTTGGAGGTTTCAGATAATGCCTACAACACCGTTATCAAGTATGATGCTAATCCTTTACTCAATGGATATGTACACCCAACGGCACTGAAGAAAATAGCTTCTTCAGCAGGACTATTGGTGAAGGGTATCGGTCAGGGACGCGTGATCTTATTCTCTGATAACCCCAATTTCCGAGGTACTTGGT